>DATKZH010000655.1:0-30637 GCA_035528065.1 Thermoguttaceae bacterium
CTGCTTTTCCAGCTCTGCCACACGGTCGGCCAACCGCGCACAGTTTCTACAAGGCCCACGTCGCGTACTCATGACGCGACAATCTACCCCATAACCCGGAAACTCACCTATAGCAGTTCACCGCACCGTGAACGGCGACAATCTCCTCGAGCAGAGCCATTGCCTGCGCGTGATCTGGCCGAATACCGAGGGACTGCTGCACTTCTCGGAGGGCTTCTCGGTATCGGTAGGGTCGCTGCGCGTCCGTCAATTCCCGGGCGGCCTCAAGATGCGTCTGGATGAGTCGGTCGTCGCGCTTGGCGAGAGCGCTTTCGCGCAACTGTTTCGCTTGTGCGTTCAGCGCATCCAGTTCCAACGCCTTCTCGAACGCTTCCACGGCTCTCTCGAAATCCTCGGCTGCCATCGCTTTCTGGCCGGCGGCGATTCGGTCTTGTACGGCCTTCTCAATGGCCTGCCGTTTGAGGCTCGGAGCTTCCGGGTCGTCTGGGCGGACCTCCAGGATCTTGTCGAACGCTTCTATCGCCCTCTCGTACTCTCCACGCGTGACCGCATCTCTCCCGTCGATCTTGCACTGCTCTACGATCTTGCCGATAGCCTGTTCTTTCAACTTGCCGAGTTCTGGGTCGTTCTTACGTATTTCGAGACCCGTCTCGCAGAACTCGATAGCGCCGGTGAAGTCGCCGCTGCCTATCGCCTTGTCCCCAGCGGTCTTGTACGCGCTACTCACCCCGGCAAGGAGGTCCTCCGCTTCCGGGCCTTCGGAGAGAAAACGCATTTCGAGGGCCGACCTGCGGGCCAGATCGAACAGCCCCGCCGCCTTGTCGAGGTCGTGGGCTTCCAGGGCGGTGCGTCCGTCGTGCAGATACTGCGAGCATTGAGCGGTCTGAAGGCCTCTTGCCGCCTTCTTGTCCTCCGGGCGAAGTAGCAGCGCTAACTTGAACTCGGCAATCCCAGCGGCAAATTGCCCGTCTTTCATCGCCGCTTGGGCGGCGCTCAAGTGGACGTTGAACTGGTTCGACTTCTGAAGCCCGTCCGCATACTTGGTAAGGGCCGGGTCAACGCGGGGCAAGCGATCCAGCTCGTCGGCGTGCTTCTGCACGAGCTGGACGTACACCTCGCCCGCTTCGTCGAGCAGTTCGGGCGTCTCGCGGACGACGCGATTGAGCGTTTCCACGACGCCTGCCAGATCCTCCGACTCCAGGCGTCCCTTGGCGCACTCCAGCCGCTTCCGGGAGACCGCATTCTGCAGTTCCGCGTTCCGGATCGCGGACATGGTGAGCAAGTCGTCGGCCAGGTCGTATTTGCCGGCCTTCACGTACGAATCTGCGCTCTTGAGCAAGCCGGCCGACAGGGCCTCCTTGAGCGATGGCTCCTGTTGAATCCACGCCGCCACCAAGTTGAGGCGCAGTTGAAGCTCGTTCCGGTCTGCGTCCTGCTCGGGCAGGAGTACCGCGGCGACGACTTCGCCGCCCAGCTCCGGGTCCCAATCCAAGATCTGCCGGACGAACTTGATGACCGGCTCGCCAGCCAGCTCCCGCGACCAAGTGAAGATCGCGCCCCGAGCGGCGTCGGGGTCGTGAGGCTCTGGTCGCTTCGACCGACAGTACTCCTTCAGCTTGCCGGCAAGCTCTTCGGCCAGGACCCTCGCATCGACAAGCTCCAGTTCTCCGAGCAACTCCGCGATCGCGAGGCTTCGGGGCATCAGGTCTGCCGCGTCGTGGGGGACATCGGCCAAGATGCCGGCGAAATCGGAGGCGGCCCGGGGCCGCGATTTCGCATCGGTCTCCAGCACGTCCTCCAGCCGCCTCTGCGCTCGTCGAAGCGCCCGGGTCTCTGAGACCTCGTCCTCGCCGGCGTACTCCCGAATTTCCGCCAAGGCGTAAAGGTAGCCCGCTTCCCGGCCGTGAAAGAAATCGTCTTCTCGGGGGCGCATGAGTCGCGCCGCCTCGGAGTAGTCGCCTTCGGCGATCATTCCCCTCGCCCGGCGAACGGCCAATAGCCCGGGAACATAGTAGTACGTCCCCGCGCCGAGGGCGATCAGACAGACCACGGCGCAGAGACGGCCCAGCAGCCGGGAGCGCCGGCGGGGCTTCGCCGGTTGGGCTTGGGTGACCGGCTGCGCCGACGGCGTTTGGGTAGGTCGGATCGTGCTGGCAAACGGCTCGACTTGCGCCAGGGGGAGCCACTGGGGCATGCCTTCCCGCCAGCAGAGCGTCTTCCCAGAAATCCGGTCGGTTTGTAACGACTGAACTATTTGAGTCGATGTAAAAGGACCCAGTGTTTGGCTGCCTTCTCCCGGGAGGTACCATACGGCCTTCGCGGTACTCATCGACGTGCCTCCACGTGCGCAAGTCTCAAAGGAGATTGCCGAATCGACCCAATCGCTGCCTGGAAGCCAAAGGGCTGCCGCCGGCTATTTATCCGACGTCCGCTCCATCAAGTCCTCGATGTCTGCGACTTTCCAGCTTCCGCGCGCCCGAAGCACGTTTCCGCTGGGGGACGTCTTCAACTTCCTGAGCATCTCGAGGGCGTCTTCCCACGCCTCCCGTTGCTCATCTGGCATACGCTGCTCTCCAATCGCGTCCTCGAGACTGTCGATCAGATCGGGAAAGTCCTTTTCGAATCGTTCCGCGTCGCGCTCCCTGCGAAAGATGAGGGCACCGTCGAGGTCCAGCGACGAGCCGACGGACATGCCGATGCCGAACCCCTCCATCCCCGAGAGGATGTCCAAGGCTTCCTTGAGCGAACCCGGAGGGACTGGAAGCAGATCCCAAATGTCCGGAACGCGCATCGCCACATAGTGATCCTTCCTGCAAACGCACCGTAACGCAGTTTGGAGTTCATCATCCAGTTCCGCTCTTTCCCGTCGATCGACGCACCTGAGGACGTTCTTCAAGGCATCTTCCTTGTCCGACACGGAGTAGGTGCAGGTATCTGTCTTGGCTGCCCAGTAGCGATTGGGTCCGTCGCGAAAACCCGCGAAGTCGATCCCCTTGTAGTCGGACATCTTGACCTCCTCAGCCGTCTCCGGCAGGAAGTCCTCAAGCGACAGATCTTCCCCGGTGCGCACGATCCCTACGCTTGAGAAGTCCCCCAGCGTTACGATGAACACGTCTTCGACGTCGTCGGGATCCAGAGTGCCGGGCAGCGAGCCCCGACCAGCCGGCGTCATCTCCTCGAAGTCCGCGTACAGGTCGGTATCTCGCAGCCGGTCCAAGTTGATGTAGCTGAGGCCGCGGACCTTGTCGGGGATGTAATAGCGGTATCGCCGCGGCACGTCGCCGCCGGTGAGAAACGCGGCCGCCAGGGTCCACAGCAGATAGACGACGAGGATGGCGGCGACCGCGCCAACGGCGAGCTTCAGCGGCCTGGCGAACGAGCCGAGCCGGGGCATCTTCCCTTCCAGGATCGGGCCGACCTCCGCTTCCAGAGCTGCCAGCTCGTCGCTCTTGGCGGAAAGCGAGGCGCGGAGTTGGTCGATGCCGCTGTAATGGGCCGCCGCCTCGGGTATCTCTGGCCGGGCCGCCTCGGCCTTGCGGCCGATCTGGATCATCACTTCGCGCTGGCGGGCCTGATGTTGGGCGATCTCTCGCTTGAGCTCCTTGAGGACCGAGCCGCTGCCCGGCGTGTTCTGGAGCGAGTCTCGCGTCATCTGTTTCTGTCCGAGGATTTCCTGGACCTGCGCGAGTTCCGCGATCTGGGTGTCGATGTCCACCTCCGGAGGGCGATGCTGCAATGTCAGAGTTCCCAGCGTTTCGCACTTCTCGTCGATGGCGGTGTGCAGGTTCTTGACGTCGTGTTTGAGCTTCAGTGCCCGCGCGCGCTTCTTGACGGCAGCCCAGCCGGTCTTGAACTTCTGCCCAATCTCCGAACTTGCGGGCGCCGATCTCTTCTGGTATCCGGCCAACACGTCTTGCGCCTTATCGGCTTCCACAACTCCGGCCTCCGGCACGGGAGGCGGTACGGGAGGCGGTACGGGAGGCGGTGGTGCGGGAGGTGCTTCCATCGGTTCAGGCCTAGCGGAGCCGGCTACCGCGACGACGAACTGGTGCCCACAATCGTTGCATTGAATCATCTTGCCTTGCACGGATCGTGGAGCCGAGTGAACCGTGCTGCATTTCGGACACTTGATGGTCGCCCTGTCCAGCTTGGACTCGCTGGCTGTGAATGTGAAACCGCAGCTCTGACATCGAACTTTCTTGCCCAGCACGCTCTCCTCGGCTGGATGAGATTTGGCACAGTTCGGACAGACTATCTCGATCATTTTCGAGTCCTTCTCTTACATGAGGAATTCATGTCAGCAGTCATTCCACCGAACCTTCCTATTGCGCAAGTTGGCCACTACGCGCCCGCGTCCTGATGAGTGCGAGAATTTGACCGCTCCTGAGTGGTGTGCGCGAGCGTTGAGTTCCCGGCCTGATACGGCAAGAACAATGGAAACCTGCGGAGACAGTCCGCCGGCGCCTCGTACCGACGGCCCCTGTGTCGCGACCGTCAGACTGAGATTGTACAGCCTCTGGGTAAGGTTGGAAACCTCTCGGGGTCAAACCGACGGCCCGAGAGCCTCTTTGCCTCCCCTTCCGGCGCAGCCAACCGATCACCTCGAGGGCCGACCGGCGTCCCCCTCTCTGGAGGCAACAACAAGTGGCCAATCAAAGGCGATTTGGGCCTTCTGCCTGGGGCGTGCTAGCAGGGGGCTTTCGTTAAGGCGTTTGGTGCCCTAGCGAATTCGCATGCACTGAAGCACTTGCGAATGCAGCACCCAAACGTACTATATCTCGGCACGATCCGAGAAATAGTGGCGTCGTGAAAAAAATGCGACAACGGCGCACGCGTTGACTCCGCGCCGTCTTGCCGATGACGTTAAGAAATGCTGACGGCTCGTCACTCGCCACTCGTCACTCGCTGGCTTTTCCCGCCAATTGCCATCAGGTGCGAGGCCGTGCGGAGGTACATCACGCCGTCGGCGATGGCGGGGGTGCTGTTCGAGCGTTCTTCGAGGTCGATGCGGGCGAGCTCTTGGAACGCCCTGGCGGCGGCCAGGACGACCATCTCGCCCTCGCGCGAGATGCAGTAGAGGCGATCGCCCACCCGGACCGGGGAGCCGAAGTAGTCGCCGCCGATCCGCTCCCGCCAGACGATTTCGCCGGTGGGGGCATCCAGACAAGTGACGACGCCCCGGTCGAACCAGGCGAATAGGAGATCGCCATGCGCCACCGGCGTGCACACGTACGGCAGCGATCCCTTGACCTCGTAGGCGATTTCTGACGCGGCGCCGGTGGCCGGGTTGCCCGGCCGCACGGCGAACATCTGCCTGCCCACGCCGCCGGTGCCGCAGCAGCCGAAGATCAGGCCGGCCGCGACCGCCGGCGACCCGACCACGCGGTACTTGAACACGGCCTGCTCCCAGTTCAGCTTGCCCGTGCGCGGATCGAGGCTGCTGATCCCGTGGCCCCAACTGCTGAGGATCAACTGCGGCGGCCCCGTCTCGGGCTGGTAGAGGCAGGGGGTCGCGAAGGCCGCCTTGGCCGTGCGTCGCTCGGCCTGCCATCGAATCTCGCCGGTCGTCCGGTCCAATGCCACGACGGAGCTCTCGCCGTCCTGCTCGTCGGGGAGGATGAGCAAGTCGTCGAACAACATGGGCGACGCCCCAAATCCATGTTGGGACTCGAATGGCCCCAGGTCGCGGCGCCACACTTCACGCCCTTCCGCCTGGGTGAGTGCCATGGCCGTATACTTTTCGGGCGTGGCGAAACTGTAGTAGACGTGCTCGGCGTCCGAGGCCGGCGTCGACGAGGCGTAGCAGTTGAACCGGTGCTTGGGGTGGGTGGTCGACGGGAAGTCCCGTTGCCAGATCAATCCTCCGTCCGAGGTCCGTAGACAACGGATCACCTGCGTGGCGTCTTCCTCCTCGGCGGAGGTGACGAACACCCGATCGCCCCATACGACCGGCGACGAGTAGCCGATCCCCGCCAGCTCGACTCTCCAGTGGTAGTCCTCGGTCGTCCAGCGGACCGGGATGGTGGTTGCCTCGCTGACGCCGGCGCCGTTCGGTCCGCGGAACCGGGGCCAGTTCTGGCCAAACGCCAGGCCGGTGAACGTCAGTGCCAAGCCAAACACCACGGGCAGAACGGAGCGGCGGTACATCATAGTGGGCATCCTTCTTGCGGGACCGTTGGGCGGTAATTGGAGGGGGCCGTGCCCGGGCGTGCGGCCACTTCTTCTCTCGGGCTCTCCCCCGCCTGCGAGGCAGAGGGAGTCGACTTGCCAGAATCGTACCTTGCCAGGTGTCCCGGGGAAAGGTGGCAGGACGTATGTCCCGCTGGATGGGGGAAAGACGACGCAGAATCCTTGCCCTGTCGTGTCCCTTACTGCGTTTTCTTCCGGCGACGTATCCGGGCGATGGCAGAGCCTGCACAACCTCAGTGGCCGTGGAAACGCCTTTCCCTCCCGGGTGCCATTCGGCCCCTTCATCGCAGGGTTGATGCCTCCCCGGGCCTCGGGCTGTGACCTTGTTCCGAGGGGCCGTTCCAGGTACCATAACGGGAAACCTTGACGACTGTGGAACTTAGGCATTTGTTTGAAGTTCAATACTTTTGAGGGACATCGAATGGCTCGTTCGGGTGTATTGGCAGAGCGTCTTCGTTTGGTGTCAGCGTTGGTGGTGTTCTCGGTGGCCTGGAGCCTTTGCGCACCGGCGTTTGCCGACCCCCAGCCGCCAACGGCCCAGGATCGTCGCATCGCGCAGATCGTCACCAAGCTGCTCGAGAGAGACCATCTCACCGAGCACCCGCTGGATGACGAGATCTCGGAGCGGTGCTTGACGACTTTTCTGAAGAGCCTCGACCCCTGGAAGCTCTACTTCTACCAATCCGACGTGGACCGGTTCATGTCGCGGAGGCACGAGCTGGACGACTTGGCCAGGAGTCGCCGGTTCGACGAGTTCCTCGGCTTCGCCTACCAGGTCTTCGGGACCCTGATGGAGCGGATCGACCAGCGGGCCCAAATGGTCGAGGAGCTTGTGGCAATGGACCATGATTTCACCGTCGACGAGGAGATCGTTCGCGATCCCGATCTGGTGCGCTATCCCCAGAACGAGGACGAGGCCCGCGAGAGATGGCGGAAGCTGATCAAGTACGATCTGTTGACGCTGAAGCTCGAAGGGATCGAAGGCGAAGAGGCCGTCACGAAGCTGCGCAGTCGATATCAGAGCCGTTTCCGCCGGGCGCACCAGACCGACCGGGAAGAGCTGTTGGAGATCTACCTGACGGCGATGACCACGGCCTTCGATCCGCATACGGCTTACATGTCGCCCGACACGCTGGAGAACTTCAACATCGTGATGCGGCTCCAGTTGGAGGGCATTGGCGCTGCGTTGCAGTCGGTCGACGGGGAGACGGTGGTCAAGGAGATTATTCCGGGCGGGGCGGCCGACAAGAACGGACGGCTGAAGGTCAAGGACCGGATCGTGGGGGTCGGGGAGGGTGAGCAGGGCGAAATCGAAGACGTGGTGAACATGAAGCTGAAGAACGTGGTCAAGAGGATCCGGGGGGCACGAGGCACGATCGTGCGCCTGGAAGTCGTCTCGGACGACAGCCCCGAGCGGAAGACCATCCAGATCAAACGGGACAAGATCGAGCTCAAGGACAGCGAGGCCCGCGGTAAGGTCTTCGAGGAAGGCCGGAAGCCCGACGGCGAGCCGTACAAGATCGGCGTGATCGACCTGCCCAGCTTCTACATGGACATGTCCGGGGCGAGCCGGGGCGTCCCCAACTACAAGAGCAGCACCGTGGACGTGGAAAAGATCGTCAGGGACTTCCGCGCCAAGGGCGTCGACGCGATCGTCCTCGATCTGCGCCAAAACGGCGGCGGGTCGCTGACCGAGGCGGTCAACCTCACCGGGCTCTTCGTCGAGGAGGAGGGAGTCGTTGTTCAGGTGAAGGGGGCGGGACGTCAAGAAGTCTATAGCGCTCCCCCGCGGGCGAAATCGCTCCGGGAACTGGAGGACCGCTACCACAGCAAGTTCGTGCTCGATCCCGAAGGGTGCTGGTCGGGCCCCCTCGTGGTTCTGACGAGCAAGTTCAGTGCCAGTGCCAGTGAGATCCTGGCCGGCGCGATCCAGGACTACCGCCGTGGGCTGATCGTGGGCGATCGCGCAACCCACGGAAAAGGGACCGTGCAAAGCCTGGTGGATCTGGGAAGGCAGATCTTCGATCTTCCCAACGTACGGGACGAATACGGGGCACTCAAGATCACCCAGCAGCGGTTCTACCGCCCCAGCGGCGCCAGCACCCAGAATCGCGGCGTGTTGGCCGACGTGGAGCTGCCCTCGCTCACCACGCATCTCGACGTGGCCGAGGCCGACCTCGACTACCCCGTCGCGTTCCACCAAGTCCGGCCGCTGGAATTCAAGAAGCTCGATCGTGTCGACGAGACGATCTCCGATCGGCTCAGCTATCTCTCCAGTCAACGCCGCCAGGAATCGGAGGATTTCCAGGAGGTGCTCCAAGACATCGATCGATATCTGGAGCGTAAGGAACGGAAGACCGTCACGCTCAACGAGGCGAAGTTCATGGCGGAAATGGAGGACCTCAACGCCGACAAGGAGGAGAAAGAGACGATCGAGCAGATGAGCGATCCCAGCGACAATGGGATCGAGCGAAACTACTACCTGGACGAAGCGCTGGCCATCACCGCCGACTACTTGAAGCTGATGAACGACATGCCGGCAAACTGACAGAGTGACACGGTGACAGGGTGACGTGTCGTCACCCTGTCTCACCCCCTTACCCTTCTTTCGCGCTCCAATCCTCTTGCACGGCATCCTCCTCAATACGCTTTGGCGAACAACACCCGCCGGGGGCTGGGTTTGCCCGTGAAGGGGCACGTGCCCTCTTCCTCCTCCGCGTCCGACGGGATGCAGCGGATCGTCACTTGCAGGTCCTGCTTGACTTGCCCCTCCACCTCCGGGTCGCCGCTCCAATGACACAGGGCGAACCCGCCGTGGATTTCCGGCTTCTCGCGATTTTCGGGCGTGAAGAAGTCGTAGAAGTCCTCCTTGGTGTCGATCCGCACCGTGTGCTGACGCCGAAACGCCCGGGCACGCTCCAACATCGCGTCCTGGATCTCGTCAAGCTGCTTGGGCAACGTCTGGACGAACTGGCTCCGGGCAACGCTTTCGCGCTGCTTGTGAGGACGGTCGCGGCGCCCGGCGTACACGGCGTCCTGGGCGATGTCGCGGGGCCCAATCTCCAAGCGAATGGGCACGCCGTTCTTGATCCACGACCAGACTTTCTCCCCGCCGCGGAGGTCCCGGGCGTCGAGTTCCACCCGCACCGGCTGCCCATAGTACGTCATGCTGCGGAGCTCGGTGGCCAGCTTCTCGCAGTAGTCCATCACCGAGGCTCGCGTCTGGTCCTTGTGAATCACGGGAAGGATCGCCACGTGGGCCGGGGCCACGCGCGGGGGCAGGACCAATCCGTCGTCGTCGCCGTGCGTCATCACCAGGCCGCCGATCAGACGCGTAGAGACGCCCCACGACGTGGTCCAGGCGAAGACCTCCTGGCCGTTTGCGTCGAGGAACTTGATCTGGGAGGCCTTGGCGAAATTCTGGCCCAGGAAATGCGACGTGCCCGCCTGAAGCGCCTTCCGGTCCTGCATCATGGCCTCGATGGCAAAGGTCGAGACCGCGCCGGGAAAACGCTCGCTTTCCGTCTTCTCGCCCTTGATGACCGGCATCGCCATGCAGTTCTCGGCGAAGTCGGCGTAGAGGTCGAGGATGCTCATCGTTTCCCGCCGGGCCTCCTCCGGCGTGGCATGGGCCGTGTGTCCTTCCTGCCACAGGAACTCGGTGGTCCGCAGAAACAGCCGGGTCCGCATCTCCCATCGCACGACGTTGGCCCACTGGTTGATCAGAAGCGGCAGGTCGCGGTACGACTGGACCCACCTGGCGAACATCTCCCCGATGATCGTCTCCGAGGTGGGACGCACGACCAACGGCTCCTCCAGCCGCCCCACCGGGACGAGGGTGCCGTCCTCCGACGCCTCCAGCCGGTGGTGCGTCACCACCGCGCACTCCTTGGCAAAGCCCTCGACGTGTTCTGCCTCCTTGGCAAGAAAGCTCAACGGGATAAACAGGGGGAAATAGGCGTTTCGGTGGCCCGTCTCCCTGAATCGCTCGTCCAAGATCCGCTGAAAGTTCTCCCAAATGCTGTACCCCCACGGCTTGATGACCATACAGCCCCGCACGGGGGAGTTTTCGGCCAAGTCGGCCGCCCGGATCACTTGCAGGTACCATTCCGGGTAGTCTTCGCTACGGGTGGGGGAGATTGCGGTTTCGTTCGCCTTTGACATGGATTACAAGTCATCAAAAGGATTGAGGCTGGTTGCGATATGGCTTCAAGACACTGACAGTAGCCCAACCCGCCCTCCGAGGCAAGGTCCAAGCGCCGTCGGCCGGCGGCCGCCGATCAATGGCTGCCCGGCATGGCGCCCTTGATGTCACATCTCAGGTGGGGCATCGCACGCCATCAACCGGGGGGCACGATCACGAGCCACCCGGCTGCCCAGCCGACTCGACCTTGCCGTCGGGGAAGATCCACCAGTTCCGGCCCCTCGGCCCAAAGGGGAGCTGGACGGGGCGGTCATAGATGGTCAGCGTCTCGGTGACCGAGCGTCCGCCGTGGAACGAGACGGTTCGCACAAGCGCCTTGTCCGCCGCCACCATGCCCGACCACGTAGCCGTCTGCGGTCCCAACTCACTCCGCCGGCCCGGCACGGCGAACGTGATGGGCCGGGCACGACGCAAGAAGCAGTGGAACGGAAGCATCTCCTGGAATCCCTCCTGCACGCCCTTGACGTCATAGACGAACTGCCCCATGGCCGCGTATTCGGGATAGGGATAGTCGGCGGGAAACGCGTCGGGGGTGTCCATCCAGATCGCAAAGGTCTCGGCCCCTCGCAACATCATGTGGCAGGCCATCTCCTTCATCACCCAAGGCTCGGGCAGTCTTCGACCGCGCATCACGAAGTCCAGATACTTCCCGCCGAGCCACACGTGGACCCAGGGAATCAGCAGTTCGCCCTCCCGCAACACCGAAGCTGCCGGGGAGAACCCTTCCAAGCAGCAGTAGAATGCATTCCAGTTCATCTTGTCCTGGTCCCTGCCGGCACCGCCCCAACCCGCATTCATGTACACCCGCGGCATGGCCACGTTCATGCCGCTCTGTTCGTAGCCGTAAGCGGGCCAGCGCCCTTCGGGACGCGGCAGACGATGGATGGGCCACGCATAGAAGTTGCCGATGGGGACGCCGGGGTAGATTCGTCGGGCGGGGTCGCAGAGCATTCTGCGAATCGCCAATGCTCGTGATTGATCAACGGCCGACGAATAGCCGTCCAGGGTAGACAGGGCCTCGTCGGTGAACGTCTCCACGCAGCGTGGGCACTTCCGTGCCATCGCCGCTTGTCTCTGAACCGCCCCCTCCAGGTCGCCGGCATTGCGCAGGCAGGCACCGGATTCGAAATCCACGACGAGCAAGTCCACGTCAATCCCTTCCCGGTTGAGAAGGGCCAAAACCTCACGTGTTTGGGCTGCACCGCTCTCGAGCTTGCGTCCGTCTCGCATCGCCGCGGGGCAGGGAAACTCCTCACTTGCCTCGGCGGGCGGCTGGTGCGGGCTCTTGTATCGGCCCTTGCGGTCCGAAACGAAGTGAATCTGAAGCCATCCCTGAGGCAGAATACAGACCGGGTAGCCACGGCTCTGGCGGTACTTGAGGACGGAAACGTACTTCCCGGCCATGGAAGCGTTGCCAAGGGGATTGCAGAGAGGTGAAATGCCTCGATCCATGAGAAGCTGCTGCACTTCTGCGACCCGCCCGTCCTCCAGGCCGGTTGGGAAATCCCAACTCTGCCAGGTCAGAATCGGCAACCGGTCACCCAGCGGATGCTCCAGGGGCGGGATGTGCTTGCGGATTCCGTCCAGCACGTCCGTCCGGGCCGGTTCCGCGTGAGAATCCTGGCTTGCGATGACGGCAATCGACAGCAAGAGAAATAAACGCATTGCGTGGTCCTTCATTCGCCGTGGTCCTTTCAGAATCTCGGGTTGCGTCCGGCAAGTCGCCCAGAGACTGAGCATCTCCACGCGAGCGCTATGGGAAACGCACGTCCGAGCGATCACGAAAACGGGAGGGAACCGACTTCGATCGCCTTGCGAAGCGGGATCGGCTCGCCGGCATGCTCCCGCTCCCACTCGTTCGTGCCCGGGCAGGCGACTTCACACGCGCCGCAGCCGGGGCATTTCTGGGCATCGACGCGGGGTAGCGCGATGTACTCCTCTTCATTCCATACGATCTCAATCGCCTCGTACGGGCACACTCGGGCACAAATGTCGCACTCCCGGTCCTCGGCCAGAAGACAGATCGACGCGTCGAGCTTCGCCAGGCCGATCGGCGACTTCTGCTTCTCCTTCAAGGACAACCGGGTAATCGCCCCGCTGGGGCAGACCTGCGTGCACGCGTGGCAGTCTTCCCGACAGTAGGCGTCCCGGAAGCGGATCACGGGCGCCAGCACGCCCGCGATGCTCGCACCGGCCCCGTCCGGCTCGATGATCCCCGCGGGGCACGCCCGGATGCAGTTGCCGCAGCGGATGCACAGGCCGGTGAATTGCCGCCGGTCAATCGAGCCCGGCGGGCGGAGCGGCTTGCGCCCGTCGGGCGAAGACCGGTTCGACCAATCGAGCGCCCATCGGGCCCCCAAGCCTGCGCATAACGCCCCGAAAGCGGCGGAAAGGACGGACCGCCGCGCGAGCAAAAAACTGTCAGGAGCCTTTTTGGGCTCGGGGGCCTGCCTATCGCCCGACTCTTTCCCCCGGGGACGAAATAGATTCCTGATACCTTTGATGGCCAGCAACTCCTGGGTCGCCCCGAGGGGACAGATGCGTAGACACCACGCGCCGGGCAGTAACGCGCTGATGACCAGGATCACCGCCAGGGCAACGGCGGAGGCTTGCCCCGCCACACTGAAGGGTACATGCCCGAGCGTAAAAATGCCCTGGAAGATCGCCAGCGGGTCCATCCAGAGGAGGACGGGATAGCCGAAGCACGCGCCTCCCAGCGTCAGCAGGACGATCCACGTCCCGATCCGCGGCAGCTTCCCGGCGGCGGACCTGCCGCGGCGCCCGAGCCGGCTTGCCTGCTCCGTCATCAGGCCGACCGGGCAGAGGTAGCGGCAGAACCAGCGTCGGCGCACCAGCACGATCAGCAAGATGGGCAGGCCGACGAGCGTCGCCAGGCCGACCGTCCGCGCGGCGACCGCCGAACCGATCAAGACGTACGGACTCAGCGACGGCAGCACCAGCGGGGTCCACGGCCAGGGAAGCACGCCCACCGCGAGGATCACGCCCGCCGCCAGGGCCCCGCACCGCACGAGCAGGCGCAGCCGCGGACGTTTCCGGCGTTCCAGCGGCGCTTCGCTTACCGAGGGATCCACTCGACACTCCTCCTTGCCCCTCTCAGGCTGAGGTTTCGCGCACTTCTTGTGCGGCGGTTCTACAGCTTTACCTTCGCCAGGTAGATGCACGTCTTTTCTTCATGGGACGAGTAGTAGCTGATCCAGAGGAGGCCTTCGTGGAAGACCATGCCGGCGTAGCTCGTGTCGCCGCCGGAGGGCAGTGCGAGCAGCTCGGTGAGGGTTCCGGCCGTTGGATCGAGCTGAGACAACGAGGTCCTTTGCCGGGGTTCGTAGAGTCGTGTGGCGGCGATGATTCGTCCGTCGGGCAAGCGGATGATGTTCGGGCCGCCGATTCGTACGCCGAGGTCCGTCCATGTCCACTCGGTGTAGGGTGGCTTCGACTTGCCCAGGAAGGCCGCCTTGGTGCCCGTCTCGTGCCGGATCAGGCACAGGGCTGAGCCGTCTTCGAGAAACAGGATTCTGTCTTCGCCGACGCCGTTGGCCACGTTCACCTGCTCGACGAGCGGCCGGTAATGGAGCCCGTCGGGGCTGGTGTAGAAGCGGAGGATTCGTTGGGTGCGGTCGCGGTCCGTACGGTAGCCCATGCTGTAGGCGGCCCCGCGGTGCCAGTGGACCCGCCAGAGCCAGAAGCCGGGATCGCCGATCACCGTGCCCTCGCTCCAGGTCTTTCCCCGGTCGTCGGACAGCCAGACCATCGAATGGTAGCGAATCTCCTCGTCGGCCCGCATGGCGGCGCCGTTGAGCATGAAGCGGCCGTCCGGCGTGACCGAGAGCTTGGCGTCGCGAAGGTCGGCGTCGGGGTGGGGCACCCGTGCGAGCGATTCCCACGTCTCGCCGTCCTCGGAGGTGATCACCCGCAAGGCACCGTCGGGCGAAACGTGCCTGGTGCCTTCGCGGAACACGCAGTACCACCGGCCTTCGTGTCGCAGCAGGTCGGTGAACGCGTTGTGCGGGGCCCTGTCCCAGATTCGACGGACCTCGACGAGGGTGGGCCCGGGCTCAACTTCGTCGGCGCCCGGGAGGTTCGAACACGTCCAGATAACCAGCCCGATCGAGAGAGCTGCTCTTGTCTTCATGGAGGATCCTCGGTGAGTTGTCGAGTGGCAAGAGTTGTCGAGTGGAAGGCGATTCCCGAAGCGTGAGGTCGAGGGCAAACACAGCGGCTCGGAGCACGTTCACTCGCCCGGTCCTTCCTTGCGAGCGTCGTCCGCCAGGGCGTCAGCAATCGCGGTGAGCAGAGCGACGACGGCACGAGCGTGGCGATCCTGGAATTCTTTCAGGTCCTCCGACGTGGCCATATCAACGGCGGATCTCGCACAAGCCGCCGAACTGTCGCCCTCGACGTCGAACGCCGGTGCGCCGAACTGCGTGTAGATCCAGGCGGGCAGACTGCCGCCCGTGCAGCCGGCAACCGCGGCGACCGGTTTCTTCTCGACGTCCTCCGGCGCCATCGCGGCCCGGTACACCCGGTTGAGTTGCTGGCAGCGGGCGACGTACGCCGAGTCCGTCGCGGCCATCTTCGGGTAGAGGAACACGGACCCGGTGATGGAGGCCACGTGGTGATAGGAGAGAACCGCCGCGGGCTTCAACCCTTCAACGAGGCGCACGACCGCCATGGTCTCGGGCTCCGAGGCAGGCGACGCGCCGCGGTAAGTCATGCCATCCGGGTCCGTGGTGACAAAGCCGTAGCTGTGGTCCACCGTCTCCCAACCACCCGCGAAGTTGCGGTTCAGATCGACGCCATTGCTGTTGGTCCGCAGATACGGCGGGTAGCCGCGAACCAGACGTTCGCGCCCATCCGCGTTGACCCGCGGGAGGATGGCTAGGCCGACCTTCTCGACCAACTCCCGGTGTTCTCGGACCACTTTTTCGAAGGCTGGAATGATCAACTCGGCACCGGACTCCCCTGCGTGAATCGAGCCGACCAAGACCAGCGTCCGGTCGCGACGTCCGGCCAGCACGGCCCGAAGACGGCGGCCGTGCACCGTATCGCCGACCTCTCGCGTCTCGACCACACCGGGATACTCGGCTGCCAGTGCCTCCAAACGTCGCTCCGTCTCGTCCCACGACCACCAGACGCGAGGGTCGCGTACCCTCACGGCAGCGGCCCCCGTCGGCAGCTCGGCACGGTCCGTCCCAACCCAGTAGGCGTACGTCTGCCCGTGGGTCACCGCCTTGTCGGTGAAAACGTATTTGCGGTTGTTCAACGCGGGAATGACCCCTTCAAAGATGATGCGGGCGTCCTGCCACGAAAGGCCGTCGAAAAACTCGTCGTAGTCCCTGCCGAGGCGAAAACCGGGTAGCTCGGCCCGCCGGATTCGCAGGCTGACCGAGTCGGCCTTCTCCTTCCGGGTGGCCTCGAAGAACGGGGTGCTCTTGAAGCAGGTGAGCCCGACCTGGCCGTCCGACGCGGTGGCCGTGAGAAACGCGATTGGCTTGTGCTCTTGTTGCACCGCACTCGAATTGGCGTCGTCGGACTTCGCCGCGGCCTCTTCCGTCGCCACCGCTTTGTCGCCCGCGCGGGATATGCCGGAGACACTCGTGGCACTCTGCCGGCCGGATACCGTGAGGGCACCGAACAGAACGACGCCCGCCGCGACGATGCCGCCAACAAGCTCCTTCCGATTCCGTCTAGCGTTCACTGCGAAACCTCGGGGCAGAGGATCTCCTCGCGGCCGTTGGCCCCCGGGGCCCGCGACCGCGAGGGGGTGGGCGGACCTCCGGTCGGGCTACGCCCTCCTTCCGTTCCGCCCACCACCTTGACTTCCAAACCGGACAGCCTTGTCTCTCCCAGCAGTCCTTACCTCCTTGCCCTCTACTCTAACGGATCAGGACGCCTCCGCCGACCGCTACCAGTACGGCCTCCGAACAGCCTGGGCCGTTGGGGCCTCTGATCGCTGCGCCTCAGAACGTCCGCACTTCCACGGCCGCCCCTTGCCGGTCGGCGGAGAGATAGGCGCTGTAGATGGTGGAGATCGAGTCGGCGGCCAATGGGAGATCGCTCTCGGGCTCTTCGCCGTAAGCGATGGTGCGGTAGAACGCCTCCATCTCCTGGGGGTAGCCGGTGACCCAGTCTTCGTCGGGCGAGGTGCAGGTCCAGCCCTGCTTGGTGCCGATCTTCTCGACGGTGTAGACGTCCCGGAAGTACTCCTCCTTGGGGTTGTAGGTCTCCATCGCCGTATTGGGATTGATGTTGCAGATCGTGCGATGGTTGTTGGCGCAGACCTCCAGCCAGTTGTGGATCCCGCCCAGGACGACGTCCGAGGTGACCAGCGTGGCGAGCGTGCCGTCCTCGAACTCGACGTGGATCATGGCGAAATCGTCGATGTCGTAGTAGTCGCAGCGGATGTGGCCCTCGTCGCGGAAGCCGGGGAGCCGGGTGATGGCGTGGGCCCGGGCGGAGACGCTCTTGGGCCGGATCGGCTTGCCGTCGCGCACGCGGCCCTCCACGCGCTTCAGGTACAACGCGGCCGAGAGCGGGTGGCAGCCTTTGCCGATCAGCACGCCGCCGCCGCAACGGGCGGAGTACGCGTAGTCGACCGAGTGGGACCCGCTGTGGGCCTCCTCGCCGTGGATCCAGAGGATCTGACCGCCCGTCTTCTCCAGGATTTCCCGCTCCTTTTGGACCGACGGGGTATACACCCAATTCTCGGCGTAAAGCAGCCGGCCCTTGCTCTTGCGCTCGGCTTCCATCACCTGACGGACGTTGGCCAGGGCCGAATCGAGCGCGACCTGCTTGTCGGCGCGGTCCCAGTGGAAGTCGGGCGAGCCGTCGCCGAAATAGCCGGTCAGTGGCTTCTCGCAGACGGCGAACTTGTCGCGTTCCAGCGCCGCGATGGATACCGGCACGTGCGAGACGGGCGGCACGCAGACGTGGATCACGTCGACCTCGTCGATCAGGGGCTCCAGCCGGTCGAAGAAGCGGATGCCCCGCGCCTCGGCGTACGCCTTGCCCCCCTCCTGGTCGATGGTGTGGACGCCGATCACCTCGACGTTCGTCCCGTAGACCTTCGTGATGGCTTCATAGTGAAACGTGGCCGAAAAGCCGGAACCGACGATTCCGGTGCGGACGGTCTTTTTCATGGCGTGCAATTCCTTTCGGTCGGACGGTGGCGAGACTGGCGAATGGGGAGGCGTTTTGCCGGCCAGCCACTCATTCTGCCCCTGCCACGGCACGTGTCAAGACACGCCGACGCATTTGTAGAACACGAACACTCCCCAGAAGGTCCGTGCTATCGTTAGCCGGTAGCACTGTCCCGCAAGCTCCCCGTACTGGAGCCAGAAGCACAGACTGTTTGGCTTCTCGTCGTCCCACGAGGAGTCCCCGTAGGTCACCAAGACAAGCGCATTATCCCAGAAGAATCGCTCCTCCGGTGGAAGGCTGCCCATTCCTGCATAGGGATCGAGTCCTTTGGGCAAAGGCTTCAGGCCAAGGTCCGTGAATACCTCTTCACTGATATTCGTTTCGTTTCTGAAGTACAGCGTCAATCCCGCGGGGTCGACGCCGTCATCGAAGTGGTAGAACGGAGCGTACCTCCAGTCCACGAACACTGGCTTTCCGGACAGACTCGCTGACAATGTCTTCCGAACGGCCGTGTCTCTGTCCACGTCGCGAACGGGCAGCGGGACGAGCGAAAGCGCGACCGCCGCGAGGATCACTGTGGGGATCAGAACTCGTTTTCGCCGGAGGAATCTCATCCCTGCGACACTCAGTACGGATACAGCCCCTTGAGCTTCCGCTCGCGCAACGGAGTCGCGTCGTAGGTGATCGTGGTCCCGGAGCCCTCCACCTTGATCCCGCCGAGCTTCGGATCCCAGACCCAGGTCCACTGGCGCAGGTCGCCGCGGGGCAGGATCACGCGGTGCAGGACCTTGGTCCGCTTGTCCTTCACCCAGCCGCCGTACTTCCAGGCGTACTGCCAGATCTCGAACCGCATGGTCGCCGCGCCGGGCATTTCGCTTTCGTAGCTGGTGGGTTTGTCGCGGATGAGCATCACCAGCAGCCGGGCGATCTTGTCGTCCCCGCCGAAGTGGAGCGGGACCACCTTGTTCTCGTAGTGCCGGGAGTTGCGGACGTCCTTGTCGATCCACTCCCGCACCTCGTCGTCGATCGTGGCGTCGGGCGGGAAGAACGGATCGAACTCGAGCACCGGCGCATAGGTCCAGCCCTCGACCCGCACCTTGCCCGGCCCCATGATCACCAGATCGTACTCGCCCGGCTTGAGATCCTTGAAGACCCATTTGCCCGCGCCCGCGTCGGTGGCGACGGCGTCGACCTCCGGGACCTCGATCTTGGCTTTGGGGTTGACGGGCTTGCGGTGATTGCCGTCCATGTCCCAGCGTTGGAAGGCGCCTACGAAGGTGACGCCCTGCATGCCCCCCAGGTCGACGGTTACCTTGGCCGCATGGGCAGCAGGCGGGACGATGAACGACAACAAGGACAACGCGAGCCAAGCTGCACGAGTCGGACGATCCCACGGCATGGTCGACACCTCCCTCGGTTGCACGCGGTGGACGGACGTAGTGGATGCATCTTGGCCTGTGAGCCAGCAGCGGTCTGCCATCAGTCGCCAGCTCGTCTTCCCGAAGGAGCGCCGGCTGGTGAGGGCCCTTGCCTCGCCATATCCTGCTGCGCGGTCTGCAATTGGTCGCGTAGCCAGCCCGGACGGTCCGTGGTGATGCCGTCGACGCCCAGGGCGACCAGCCTTCGGGCATCCTCCGGCTCGTTGACCGTCCACACGTACAGCCCCAATCCGAGCCGGTGCATCGAGTCGACGATCTCACAAGTCAGTTCGCCGTCGTACTTCAGGTCCAGGCCGTCGAGCCCGGCCCCGCGGCACTTCTCGATCAGCTCGGCGGGCGGGGCGACGACCGCACCCGTCTTCTCGTTGCGGCTGGGACTCGTGCCCTGAATCCAGTACACCGGCAGCTTGGGCATCCGCGATTTCGCCGCCCGGACCGTGTCGAAATCAAAGGAGATGATGACGGTTTGGTCCGGCTGCTTGCCGGACGCCGCCAACACCCGCTCGAACTCGGGCAGGATCTCCGCCGTGCTCTTGATTTCGATGAACAGCCGTTTCCCGTCGGGCACGGTGGCAAGAATCTCCTCCAGGGTGGGGATTCGCTCGCCGGCAAAGGCCGCGTCTTTCCAGGAGCCGGCGTCGAGGCTTTGCAGCTCGTCGAGGGTCCGCTCGGCCACCTGCCAGCTCTCCCCGGTGGTTCGCTCGGTGGTCTTGTCGTGCAACACGACGATCCGGCCGTCCCCCGTGAGCCGGACGTCGATCTCCACGGCGTCGGTCCCGCGCTGCCAAGCCAGGTTGACCGCGGAGAGCGTGTTTTCCGGGGCCGTGTGCGATGCCCCGCGATGCGCGATGATCTCCACCGAATGGCCTCGTTCGGAAAGGGCGTTTGCGAAAATCAGACAGACGGGCAGAACGAGCCCGAGAGAGCGTGTCCGGCGAAAGGGGTGTCTCTGCATGGTGAATCCTCGGTAGTCATCTCAACGCGACCTCGCCTCCGTGCGGCATCCGTGGAGTGCGTCCGCCACGGATTACGACTCGGGCCCGTCCGTGCACCCGGCATTCATTCGCTCCTCGAAGGGATTCCCGGCGCCGGCTGCTTCGGAGCTTCCACCTCCCCCGCTTCCAGCTTGGCGATGTTCTCGCGGACGACGGGGACCAACGGGCTGCCGGGATAGTCTTTGAGCAGTTGATTCAGGAAGGCCAGCGCCCGATCGACCTGACCTCGCTTGACTTCGCAATCGGCCACCAGGACCAGCAGTTGGTCGATGTGAGGCGAGTCCGGATTGACCGCAAGCTGCGCTTCGACCAGCGCGACGGCCTGGGCATACTCTCCGCGGCCGGCCCAGTATTGGGCCAGCACCAGGTTCAGGTAGCCGTCGATCTTCTCGGCCGGGAACTCGTCTTGCCATGCCCGGAGCTGTCTGGCGGCCCGATCCAGCTCGCCGCTCTTGAGGAACTGCTCGGTCGACCGGCTGTGGGCGCCCTGCCAGGCGGTCCGTTCGATGTGTGTGCGCGTGCTCGCAAGGACCGATTCGGCCTCGTTGTACGACTTCCGGGCGTTCTGGCCGTCGCCGCTTGCCGCGTAGTAGTCCCCCCAAACGCGCTGGAGGCGGCTGGCCACGGGCCCGGTTGCGCTTCCCTGCAAGTGGGCGGTGGCCGCCTCCAGAAGCGACTTGCCCACGTCTTTCTGCAACAGGTCGCTGATGGCGATGTCGGCCGCTTGGACCTCGCACTGGCCCTTCAAGCGGCTATCGGCGATCTTCCGCGACGCGCCGTGCCAGATCCTTGCTGCCAGGCGGGAGTCGCCCAGCTCGTCGCGAGCCATGGGGCCCACCAGGCGAGCGAGCTTGATCAGGTCTTCGTCCCCCTGGGCGGCCGACTGATCGGCGAGAAAGGGCGCCTGGCCCGCGGTGACTGCCGCCGTGACGCACTCGAGCGCTTCGGCCTTCTTAGCCTCCCTTTCCCGCTTGACCTTTTCCGCCTCCCGCGCGACCTTTTCCGGGTTCGGCTTGGCTTCGGGTTCTTCTTGCGATTGCCCGTCCCCCTGGGCTGCTCCCCCTTCCTCGGGCTCCGGGGGGGCCAAGATGCTCTCTATCTTGAACTGGTAGGCCAGCACCAATTGGCGGAGCGCGACCGCGTCGAGCTTCTGGGGATCGTACGTCTGGAGGATGGGCAAGTAGTCGTCCAGCTTGTGGAAATCCTCTTCCTTGAGGATCTTCGGTCGGTCGATGTACACGCGATTGACCATCTCCAACGGGCGCGTTCCCCGCGTGACCGAGAGCTTCACCGCGTACAGCCCCGGCCGGAGGTACACGTGGGTAGGATTCGGCTCCGAGCTGGTCTGCCCGTCGCCGAAGTCCCAGGTGAGCTTGGCCTTCAGAGTCAGCGAATCGGGGGAGACGTCCATGAATCGGGTGCCGATCAGGGCCAGCTCGTTGTCGGGGAGCGGCACGTCGCCGCGGATGCTGACCAGGAAGTCGGGCACCAGCTTCGCCTCTCTCAGGGTGACCGGACCCGCTCGCACCCGGCCCACCGCGGCGGTCCCAAAGGCCGCCGTGGGGATCGCCGTCGGCTTGGGCTTGGCCGCGGCCGGCGAGACCTCCCACGCGGCGACCATCATGGCCTCGGGCCCGCTGGCCGCGTGGTAGTACTCGAACTTGTGCGCGCCGGCCGTGAGCTGGATGTCCTTGCGGCTACCGGTCTTTGCGCGTCGCTCGGGCCGGTGTCGGCCCGGGGCCTCGACCACCAACTTGTCGTCGACGAGCAGGAAGCTACAGTCCTGGCTGGAGGTCAGAAACCCGTACGTCCCGGCCGAGCCGACGCGAAGGTATCCCGAGTAGCGACTGAGAAACGGCCCCGGCTTCAACGAAAACGGATTGTGCGAGTGCTGGACGTTGGCCACGTAGTCGCTCCCGATCCGCTTCGAGGACTCGAACGCCTCGCGGACCGAGTCCAGGCTGTTCAGGTTGCACTCCTCGTACTCCCGGGTCTCCAGGAGCAACCCCTCCTTGGCCGTCCAGGGCGGCACGGCACTCGCGTCCGGTGCCGCTCCGCCGTAGAGGACCTCGTACGAGCTCTGCCGCGGGGCCGTCTCGAACGCCAGCCGGCAGTAGTCGCCGGGCCCAAGCTGGAGCACCCGGGCGGGCAACAGCTTCTGATCCCGCGTCGAGACCAGCACGTTGCGCCCATCCGGCGCGATCTCGTCGTGGTGGAAGAACTGGACCACGACGACCGTATAGTCCTCGCCTCGAGGGATATCGACCCTTCTCATGGCGTTGAATTCGACCTCCCCCCGACGGAACGATTGGGCGGCGAGCCGATCGGGCCATGCCCACACGGTTGCCAAGGCAACCACAGCCAGCGCTGGAATAGAATGCCTCATCTCCACCTCACACCCCTCGAATCGGGTAGACCTCGCTCGCTCCCGTTGCTAAGAGGGCCTCCTTCAACTAATGTAAATGGAGGCTGAGGGTTATGGAAGAAGGAGTCATGCCCATGTCGAGCCCGCCCCAGGCGGCCGCCCCCCAAATGAGCCCCGAAGAGGCCGTGCGCCGCATCGCCCAGGCCCGCGAGATGCTGCTCAGCGAGGTCCACAAGGTCATCATCGGGCAGAGCGAGATGATCGAGCAGATGCTGATCTGCGTTTTCGCTCGCGGCCACTGCCTGACGATCGGCGTGCCCGGGCTGGCCAAGACGCTCACCATCTCCACGCTCGCCAGCGCCCTCCACATGAAGTTCTCCCGGATCCAGTTCACCCCGGACCTGATGCCCAGCGACATCACCGGCACGGAGATCATCGACGAGGACCGGGCCACGGGCCAGCGGCAGTTCCGCTTCGTCAAAGGGCCGGTCTTTGCCAACATCGTGCTGGCCGACGAGATCAACCGCACCCCGCCCAAGACCCAGGCGGCCCTGCTCCAAGCGATGCAGGAGTACGAGGTGACGGCCGCCGGGAAGACCTACCCCTTGGACCTGCCCTTCTTCGTCATGGCCACCCAAAACCCGATCGAGCAGGAGGGGACGTATCCGCTCCCCGAGGCCCAGTTGGACCGGTTCATGCTCTCGATCAACATCGGCTACCCGACGCGGAGCGAAGAACGCGAGATCGTCCTCTCCACCACCCAGAACATCAAAAAGGAGATCCACCCGGTCCTCCAGGGCCGCGACATCCTCTGGATCCAGCAACTCGTGCGTCAGGTGCCCACCAGCCAGCACATGGTCGACTACGCGGTCGACCTGGCCCGGGCGACGCGGCCCAAGGAGCCGCCCAGCCCCGGTTTCGTCAAGAACTGGCTGGCATGGGGCGCCGGACCCCGGGCGGCACAGAACATGATCCTGGGGGCCAAGGCCAGGGCGATCCTGCAAGGCCGGTTTTCCGTGACGTCGGAGGACATCCGTACGATTGCGTATCCCGTCCTACGACACCGACTCTTCACCAACTTCAACGCCGACGCGGAAGGGGTCGACGTGGACCAGGTGATCGAGAAGATCCTGGACACGATCCCCGAGCCCTCCTACGGCGAGGCCGTCGGCCCGACGGATCGCCGCCGCCCCCCCGCGGCCCCGGCTCCGCCCGCCTCGCCCCACGCAAGCCAGCCGGTTCCCCCGCGTGCCAACCCCGGCCCACCGTCCGCCCCGCCCGGCCCGGCCCCTTCTCGACGTCCCTCGACGCCTCCGCCCGCAGCTCCGCCGCCGCAGCGATAGCCGCGTGGCAAGCGCGCAGCCGGGGGGAACAGGGTTTGACGACTACGGCGCCTAGTTCCCAAACCCCCTGTCCCCCGGGCACAAGGCCGGCGGGGAGTGCGGAAACTATGCTTCGGCGGATCCTTATTGCATTGGCCTCACCCAGACGCAGGGTCGGTCGACTCGCCGCCCCGCTGCGCGCGACCCCAGCCACCGGTTGTTGCGTTGGCCCCGCCCAGAGGCAGGGTCGGTCGAGTCGACGCTCCCCGTCGAATCGAGCCCCTTTCCCGGTTCGGGCCGCGAGAAGTTGGAAGCACCCGGGGGCGGCCACAAATCGGCTTGCGGCTCGGCGCTAACATGGTATGCTCGACCGTGTTAGGCGAAACACCGCACGCCCGGAAGCCCCCAAAACCGCCCGTCCAAGTGTCCAACAATGCCGCCCATGAACCGCCCTAAGTCCATTCCTCGCAACTCTTTACAACGAAACCATTTGTTGGACGGTTTTTCTTGGTCCGGCCAAAACTTCCAACTGCTTTCGTACCTGGGGCTTGCGCGAGTGACCTCGTCCAAAAAGGGCGTTTCGCCCAGTACCTGGCGTGCGCGCAGGTGGCCTATGACCCTGTAGCACATCCCCTGGAACCCCAGCGCATTCACCATGGAACCCCAGCGCACTCACCCTCGGGCCCTAGCGCACTTGCGCGCACTGTTAATTGGGCATCACGCCGCAACAAGCGAAGTGCGCTCACGGTAACTCGTGGGGGTCGTTCCCCTCATAGGTGGCGAAATCGGGACGGCGGCGAAAGTGACCGTGTCCAAGAAAGCCCCCGACGCGCCGGCTGCGCAAGCGGGCCGACGTGACAAGAGGAACCTCGCGAGCGCAAGCGTTGCACCCGTCCGGGCGGAGACGCGAGGGGGCGTCTGGCGTTTCAACCCGTAAAGATGACTTAGCATCTTTACAATCCATCGCCCGTCGGCTAGACTCACGGATACAGGCCGACCGTTCGGGCGAGGGGCAGGTGCGTGGGTGGTCGACGCACAGTTCGAATGGTACGAGGAGAGATGGTGCGTTTCATACACCCTTGTGCTAAGGGGGCGCAGTACGAACAGCGGGCTCCCCCGCAGGTCCACGGCCTGCCGACGGAATTCTGCGACAGCTAAGGGACTCGGAGATCGGCAGGGAGGCGCTCGCTGCAAGCAGGCGCTGCGACCGCGCCGTGTCGGATGGCGCTTCGTTGGTGCAACAGACGCGTTCAACCGCGGTGGAAGCCTACCATGGCCATCGAGTTTCTGTGCGATTGCGGCAAGCGCCTGAGGACGGGGGACCAGTACGCGGGCAAGCGTGGCAAATGCCCAGCGTGTGGCGCGGTAGTCAGTATTCCCCAGCCTATCATCCCCGAGATCGTCGAAGAGGAATTCGTCGCGGCGGCGCTTGTCGACGAGGGCGCCGCGGAGGGTCAGCGCGGAGGTTCGGCAGGATCAAACAGAAGGACGTGTAGAATCTGTGATGCGGAACGCAACGATAGTGAGGGTGAGGAGTATTCTCCACGAGACTTGACGCGAATGAAACCTAAGGTTGCTGACGAAGCAGCAATCGCCTTGCACAGTGTCGCTTCGTCGGTCATCATGTTCAATAACCCACCAGGAAGCGCGGACACGCCCATGTGGTGGATCTGCGGGGAGTGCGTCTCCCGTTGCTTCTCGCATGGTCGGACGCGGTAATCGTTGTCGATGGAAAACGCAGTGTTCGGAATGACCACGGGACGGCAACGAGCAAAGTAGCAAAGTAGGGTGCGTGAAACGCACCACCCATGATGCTACTCGAAAGGGAATGGTGTGCGTCACGCACGCTTCTTGTACTAACGGTGGCTGGAGGACAAGGAGACAAGTCATGAGCGGAAAGGTTGATCGGTTGATGCAACGGCTCGATGCCCTTGGCCGAAAACTCGAAAGTCTTCCGGAGACGCATCCGCTTGTGTCAGGTATGGCAAAGAGGCTGGGCCGTGACCTCGTAAGGTACCCCCGCGCACAAGGGAGCCCTGGGGTTTCCGGATACGACATGCTGGAAATGGCCGACAGCACGATCAACACGATGGCCGAGCTGCACGGTAGATGGAACAGATACGTGAGAATTCTCCGTAAGATGTGTGGCACTCTGAAGGCTATCGTCGAGGCTACCGAAGGCCCGGATACCGGCGCGAGGCCCTTTCTAAGTTCGTTCCTCGGAGGCCGATCAACTCGGGAGTCGTAAGTCTCCGCGTTTCCGGCCGGGAACGCCCCGCCGGGGTAGCAAAGTACGGTGCGTGAAACGCACCGCCCATAATGCTACTCGAACGGGGATGGTGCGTTTCACGCACCCTACTCGCTTCAGACGCATGCGCCGGCCCTCCCGGTCGTCGTCCTGGAACGGCCGGCGATCCGCGTGAACAGGGCGTCGCCGCGCGAGGGCCTGCCCGGGGTCGCCATCTCGCCGGCGACCCCAAGCAGGCCGTGGGGTGGATTTCTCCGGTCAGATGTCGGCGTACATGCAGAACTCGTACGGGTGGGGGCGGAGCCGGAGCTGGTCGACTTCGTTTTCGGTCTTGTACCAGATCCAGGTGTCGATCACGTCGGGGGTGAACACGTCGCCGCGGAGAAGGAACTCGTGGTCCGCTCGCAGGGCGGCCAGGGCCGCTTCCAAGGAGCCGGGCGTGGTGGGCACGTCTTTGAGCTCTTCCGGCGTCAGGTCGTAGATGTCCTTATCGAGCGGCTCGCCCGGGTCGATCTTGTTCTGGATCCCGTCGATCATCGCCATCAGCATGGCGGAGAACGCCAGGTACGGGTTGCAGCTCGGGTCGGGGCAGCGGAACTCCAGCCGCTTGGTCTTGGGGTTCGGGCTGTACATGGGAATACGCACGGCCGCCGACCGGTTCCGCTGCGAGTAGGCCAGGTTGACCGGGGCCTCGAACCCGGGCACCAGACGCTTGTAGCTGTTGGTGGTGGGGTTGGAGAACGCACAGATCGCCGGCGCGTGCTTCAATAGGCCGCCCGCGGCGTAGAGGGCCATCTCGCTCAGGCCCGCGTAGCCGCTCCCGGCAAACAGCGGCTGCTCGCCCTTCCAGATGGAAAGGTGGGTGTGCATGCCGGAGCCGTTGTCGCTGAACAGGGGCTTGGGCATGAAGGTGACCGTCTTGCCGTGTCGCCGGGCGACGTTCTTGACGATGTACTTGTACATCATCATCCTGTCGGCCATGGTCACCAGCTCGCCGAAGCGGAGGTCGATCTCGGCCTGGCCCGCGGTGGCCACCTCGTGGTGCTGGCATTCGACGTCGAGGCCGGAGTCGATCATCGTCTGCATCATCTCGTTGCGGATGTCCATCATCTGGTCGGCCGGCGGCACGGGGAAGTAGCCCTCCTTGTGCCGCAGCTTGTGGCCCAGGTTCGGGCCCTCGTCGCGGCCGCGGTTCCACTGGCCTTCGATGCTGTCGATCCGGTAGAACGCCTCCTGCGGCGTGTACTCGAAGCGGATGTCGTCGAAGATGAAGAACTCCGCCTCGGGTCCCACGTGGCACACGTGGCCGATCCCCGTGCTCTTCAGGTAGTTGGCCGCCTTGCGGGCGACGTTGCGCGGGTCGCGCGAGTAGTCTTCCCGGGTGATCGGGTCCTGGATGTTGCAGATCATGGAGAGGGTGGTCAGCGCGGTGAACGGATCGAGGGAAGCCGTCTCCGGCTGCGGCACGACGAGCATGTCGCTCTCATTGATCGCCTGCCACCCCCGGATGCTGGAGCCGTCGAAACCCAGGCCGTCCTCGAAGACGTCCTCGTCGAGCGAGCCCGCCGGGATGGTGAAATGCTGCCAGAGGCCGGGAAAGTCCATGAATCGCATGTCCACTGCCTTCACGTCCTTCTCCCGGCACAACGCCAAAACCTCTTTGGGGGTCATCGAGTCTTCCTTTCAAGAAAACAACGGTGAGTTTGTGTCTCGCTTCCCGACGTACGACTTCTCCGATTGTCCCGCCCAGTTCACGAAGCGCGAACCCGCATTGCATGCCGCATTCAAGCAAACGGGGTACCAACGCCACGCTCCCGAGGCGGCACGGATTCTCGCAACATGTTTCAAAGAAAAGACTTAATGCGAGTATTTGCTGCCTTATATTCCGGCGTCCGAATCAAATCGTGCCCATTTCGTGCGCAATCAGTGAACACGAAGCGGGCACTCCGCCAGTCACGCCCTCGGATTGCGCGGGCGTGGAACGGGTGGGAGCGCAGCCCGGAATGAGGGCGGGAGAAGAGGCAATCGCGAGATTCTGCTGACACGGGGGGGGCCGAACGGTCAGCAGCCAAGCCACTGCGTGGAGAGGCCCGCTCACGAGGCGACCGGCACCGCCGGCACACGATGCGTGGCAGGGCCCCGGCTACCGCTGCGCCACGAGCTGTTGGGCGGCCTGCATGGCGGCGGCCAACATCGGATCTTCGCCGGCCGTCAGGGTCAGCTCGCCGGAGCCGTCGATCGGCCGGGCCGTCTGCTGGACGACGACGTCGGGCTCCACGCCGACGTGGCCGTAAGGCCGCCCGCTGGGCGAGTAGAACTTGGAGGTCGTCAGCCGGAGCCCGCCGTTCGTGGAGTTCAGGTGGAAGATGCTCTGCACCGACCCCTTCCCGTAGCTCCGAGTGCCGACGACCGTTCCGCGACGATGATAGCCGATCGCTCCGGCAAAGATCTCCGCCGCGCTGGCGCTGTCGTGATCGATCATCACCACCAGCGGCACGCGCCACGTTCCGCCCTGGTGGGCCGAATAGGTGAAGTCTTCCTGGACGCTGCGGCCGCGCGTGGAGACGACGACGCCCTGTTCGAGGAACTTGTCGGCCGCCTCGACGGCGGTCACCAGCAGTCCGCCCGGGTTGCCTCGCAGGTCGACGATCAGACTTCTCATCCCTTGCTGGTGGAGGTTCCGCAGGGCGGCATCCAGGTCGCGGCAGGTCGTTTTCTGGAAGCAGGTGAGCTGGAGATAGCCGATGCCCAGGCCGGCATCGACCAGCCTGACGTCGTCGATGCTGGGCACTTCCACCCGCTGGCGGCGCACGCTGACGTCTCGGGCGTCGCGCCCGGGGCTGACGACCGAGAGCGCGGCCACGGTTCCCACTTCGCCCTGCAACAGGTTGGCCGCCTGATCGGTGGTCAGATCTTCGGTCGACTGGCCGTCGACCGTCGTGATCCGGTCGCCGGCACGGATGCCGCTCCGCTCGGCCGGGCTTCCGCGGATCACGCGGACAATCAGCAAGGCCCCGCCGTCGGCTTTCAGCTCCACCCCCAAGCCCACGAAGTTGCCCTCGATCTGGGAGAAGACGTCGGTGAGCTGATCGGGGGTGAGGTACGTCGAATAGAGGTCCAGCGAGTTGGTCGCCCCGCACGTGTACTCCAGCACGATGCAGTGGGGTTCAACGCCGAGTCGCCGCTCGGCCAGCGCGGCCGCCCAGGCCACCACGTTGCGCGCCTCGCTCC
Organism: Thermoguttaceae bacterium; assembly: GCA_035528065.1. Taxonomy (GTDB): domain Bacteria; phylum Planctomycetota; class Planctomycetia; order Pirellulales; family Thermoguttaceae; genus DATKZH01. The sequence continues at coordinate 29,152 of DATKZH010000655.1, forward strand.
GCGACTGGATCACGCGCGGACCCAACGTCCGCCGCAATTCGTAGCGAAACTCGTTCACGACCGTGACGTCGGCCCGCGGCACGTGCCGGTCGACGAACGCGGGCTCCGAGAGGGCCACTTCGAGCATGTTCGTGCCCTGCTCCACCAGCTCTTTCCAGTTGGGCGACTCGACGTAGTGCGCCTCGAGCTTCAGCAGGACTTCCGAGTAGACGTCCAGCGCCTCGGCAAGCGAGAGCCCATCCAGCAGGCGCTGGTAGCTGCGATCCTCGTAGCGGCGCCCCAGATCGTAGTGCATCCGGGCGTGCTCGAAGCGTAGCTGGATGCTCCGGTCGTCGGGGAACTGCCGGACGGCGTCCTCGTAGTGCGAAAGCGCTTCTCCCCAGCGGCGCTCCACCTCCAACCGCCGGCCGTCCACCAGAAGCTCGCTGATCTGGGCCGAGTAGTCCGAGACGGGCTGCAAGGATTGGGGCACGCCGGCCGTGCCCAGCAGGAGCACCGCAAGAATCGCAGCCAAAAAACCACCGCGCAGGGGCAGAACCTTTCGTGGCATGGTCGGGTCCCGTGGTTGGGGGAGGCGTCCAAACGTCGCGCCGTCGCGTGCTCCTTCCCACGGCGCGCCGCGCGAGGCGGATTCCCCCGACCGGCAAGCGGGCTGGAGGTCGCGACCGTTTTGCACGCTGAGGCGCTGTGGGCGGGTCGGCCTGGCGGCCGTCAAAAGGCAGGGGCTAGTCCATCGCCCAACCAGTATAGAACACGTTTCGAGGCCGGTCAAAAAGACCCACCCGGAATCCGCAACCTATATCCGCTACCACCCGCACAACCGGTCCCCAACGCCCCGTTTGAAACGAATAGGCCCACGCGCAGCAAACAGACGCGTCCTGCCGATTGAGCCGCCTGACGGGCAACCGCGCCGTACGCGGTCTCCTCCTCAGTTATACGCGGGCCTGACCCGCCCTGTGCGGTTCTCCCGACCCCGCACCAGCCGCCGACCCGAGGTCTCCCGCCGCCCCTCACTCCGTTCGTGGATTCCTGCATCCCAAACGTGGGGCACAAGTCGCCGACCGGAGGTCTCCCCGCCGCCCCTCACTCCCTTCGTGGAGTCGCACATCCCAAACGTGGGGCAACGGCCGGCGGCCCCGCGCGCCACGAGCGCTCTCGATTCGGCCGCCGGGCCGGGAGAAACTGGAAGCACCCGGGGGTGCCCAAAAAACGTCTTGCGGCTCGGCGCTAACATGGTATGCTCGACCGTGTTACGCCGGAAACCGAGTGCCCGAAAGCCCCTGAAATAGCCCGTCCAAGTGTCCAACAATGCCGTCCATGACAAGCCCTAAGTCTAAGCCTCGAAACGCGTTGCGTCGAAAACAATTGTTGGACGGTTTTTGTTGGTCCGGCCAAAACCTCCAAGTGCTTTCGTACCCGGGCGTTGCGCGAGTGACCTCGTCCAAAAAGGGCGTTTTTCCCAGTACATGGCGTGCGCGCAGGTGGC
>DATKZH010000656.1:0-5467 GCA_035528065.1 Thermoguttaceae bacterium
TGCAGTGGCCCTTGCGCTCCTTCTTCCGCTGTTCGCGTGGCTGCGGAGCCTCTTCTGAAACGCCCGACGCCGGCGGCTCTCGGCCGGAGCGACCATCGCGGTGCGGCTGCCGGCGTTGTTGCATGCGCCCGACTCGGGTGATAGCATGCCTCAAGAAGAGGGCTGCTCAACGATCCGACGTCGTTGGCGACCACCCTCTCGGAGAAGCCGCATGGGCCCCATGTACGATTGTCGAGTTCGGATGTTCATTTCGGCCTGCGTCTTGTGCCTCGCCGGCCCGGCACGGGCTGACGCCGATGATGCGGTTCCGCCGTTGCGTGTCCGGGAACAAGTCGTCGTGGACCGGGAGGCGTGGAAGTGGAACTGGGCCTCGTGGGACCAGGAGAAGATCGTCACGTTCGCCGGGTTCCAGTATACGCCCTATTGGGACGCGGATCGCGTGTTCGTGCTCGCCCGGCGCGATCTCGGCACGGGCGAGGTGCAGACGCTGCGGCTCCCCAAGTTCAGGCTTTCCAGCGACGACCGCCACCGCAACACGTGCCTGGGCGTGAGCCTTGCGGACGGGCGGTTGCACCTGTCGTGGGACCACCACAACAACCCGCTCCGGTACGCCAAGAGCCGTGCGGGGTTTCTCACCGATCCCCCGGCGCAGCTTGCGGTCGATGATATCGGGCCGGCCGCACCGATGTTGTCCGACCCGAAGCTCGAGTCCCGGGTGACGTATCCCCGGTTCTTCAACGATCGCCAGGGCAGCCTGTTCCTCGTCTACCGCATCGGCGGAAGCGGCAACGGCGACCTCTACCTGCACCGCTACGACCCGGCCGACGGGTCCTGGAGCAGGACCGGGATGCTCTTCAGCTCGCAAGGCACCTACGCCCCGTGGCAGAACAGCACCTCGCGATGCGCCTACCTCCACGACCTGGTGTTCGACGGCAAGAATCGCCTCCACGCCAGTTGGGTCTATCGCGAGACCGGGGCATCCTGGGCGAGCAACCACGACTTGCACTACGCCTACAGCGACGACCACGGGGTTACGTGGCAGAACAACGCCGGCAAGTCAATTGCCGATCTGGCGAACGGCGATCCGATCGCGCTGGACGACGCCGGCATCGTCGTCCGCGAGATCCCCGTCTACTCGTGGCTGATGAACGCCGGGTGCCTGGCCCTCGACTCGAAGAACCGGCCGCACGTGGTCACCTTCCGATCGCGGGTCGTGCACAAGCCGGAGAAACTCCAGCACAATCCTCCGCCGGAAATCGAGAAGGAGCTCTGCTTCGTCCACTTCTGGCGATCCGCAGACGGCACCTGGCAAGGCGGCGAGCCGATCGATCCCGGTCCTCTCGGCAGAAGCCGCGTCGACGTGGTGCTCGACCGTGCCGACAACCTGTATTTCACCTACCCGACCGAAGAGGGCTTCCGCTACTTCAGCTCGCCGGCCGGCGACGGCTGGCAGCGATGGTCCGGCCCGCTCGCGCTCACCGGCCCGGAGCTCACCGGCCGCGACGCCTCGAAGCACGACCGCCGGCGGTGGGCGGAGGAGGGGATACTGTCCTTCACGGCCGAGGCGGCGCCGCAGGGGTTTGCGGTGGTCGACTTCGAAATGGCACAACCTTACTAGGTTGAAAGGGGGAAACGCCGCGAGCGAGGCGGAGCGATGTGCGGACGGCCCGCGCGTGTCGGCCCCTACGTTTCGAATCAACGCGTACGCGCCCGCGGCGTATCGAATGGGGACGACACACACGCCAAGAGAGCGGAGGAGTGAGCATGCTCGCCCAAGCACTTCGACGAATCCGGCTTGCGACGGCCGCCTTGCTGGCATTCGCGTGGACCGCTCCGGCGGGGATCGCCGCGGAACGCCCCAACGTCCTGATCATCGTCTCCGACGACCAGGGCTGGAACGATATCGGCTACCACGGCTCCGAGATTCGGACCCCGAACCTCGACCGGCTTGCTACCGAGAGCATCCGGCTGGAGCAGCACTACGTGTTTCCCATGTGCTCGCCGACCCGGACGGCGCTTATGAGCGGGCGGAACCCGAGCCGGTACGGGGTGTTGGGGGCGACGAACTCCCAGGTGTTCCCGCTCGGCACGGTGACGCTGGCCGGGGCGCTGGGGAGCCTCGGCTACGAGACGGCCATCACCGGCAAGTGGCACCTGGGCTCCAAGCCCGAGTGGGGACCGCGGAAGTACGGGTTCGACTTCTCGTACGGAATCCTGGCCGGCGGGATCGACCAGTACACGCACCGCTACAAGGCCGGCCCGTACCGCCGCACCTGGCACCGCAACGAGCAGTACGTGGACGAAGAGGGGCACTCCACCGATCTCTTCGCGGCCGAGGCGATCCGGTTCATCGAGAAAGAGCGCCGGGGGCCCTTCTTCCTGTACCTGCCCTTCACGGCGGTGCACATCCCCTTGCAGGAGCCCGACCGGTGGCTCGGGCTCTACGACGGGGTGATCGACGAGCCGTCGCGCAAGGCGTTCGCCGCCGCGGCCACGCACATGGACGACGCGATCGGCCGGGTGCTCGCCGCGGTCGATCGCACCGGGCAGCGGGAGCGCACGCTGGTGATCTTCTTCAGCGACAACGGCGGCCAGAAGAGCTGGACCTCGACCGAGCAGTACGAGGGCAACTACCCGCCCTGTCCCGTGCTGGGCGACAACCGCCCCTTGCGAGGCTGGAAGGGCGAGGTGTACGAAGGGGCTATCCGCGTGCCGGCGCTGGTCCATTGGCAAGGCACGCTCGCGCCGGGCAAGCTCGACGCCGTCCTCAGCGCGATGGACTGGTTCCCCACCCTGGCCGCCCTCACCGGCTACCAGCCCGAGCAGGATCTCCGCTGGGACGGCAAGGACGTCTGGCCGCTCTTGACCGGCCAGCCGGAAGTCGGCCCCAGGACGCTCTACTGGAACCGCGGCGGGCTGGTCGCCCTGCGCCACGGCGATTGGAAGCTCGTCGGGCGCCGCGGCCAAGAGTGGAAGTACGAGCTGTACGACCTGGCAAGCGATCCTCACGAGACACAAGACGTGGCCGGCCGGTTCCCCGATCGCCTCGCCGAGCTCAAGGAGCGGCTCGCCGAGCAGCAACGGCTGGATCCACGCTAAGGACCGGCGAATCAATAAGTGTCGTACTCCTCACGCTCCGCGTGAGGCCAAGCGGCACACCCTCACGCGGAGCGTGAGGAGTACATCGGAAGACGCGACAGCAATTGATTCGCCGGTCTAACCGGGACGGACGGTAGAATGCCCGTGTGTTGGGGGGCCACGGCCATCTTCCCCTCGTTCCCAAGCTCCAGCTTGGGAACGCGTTGCCGGGAGGCTCTTGCCTGCCGGAGCACAACGCAGACTCTTACAGAGCTAGGTTCCCAAGCTGGAGCTTGGGAACCAGAATAACCAAGGTGCGAGATGATGCTTCGCAAGATGATTCCGGCTCTCCTTTGCGCCCAAGCGATGATCTTGGCCGGCACTCCATGCCGGGCTGAAGAGCCCGCCGCCCCGCCGAACGTCGTCCTGTTCCTCGTGGACGACATGGGCTGGCAGGACACGTCGGTGCCCTTCCATACCGAGGTGACGCCCTTCAACCGCCGGTATCACACGCCCAACATGGAGAAGCTGGCCGCCGCCGGGATGAAGTTCACCCAGGCGTACGCGTCGAGCGTCTGCTCGCCCACCCGGGTGAGCCTGATGACGGGGCTCAACGCCGCGCGGCACCGGGTGACCAACTGGACCCTGCGCAAGAACGCCAGCAACGACCGGGCGCATCCGTCGCTGGAGTTCCCCGCGTGGAACGTCAACGGCATGAGCCCCGTGCCGGGCATCGAACGCACGGTGCACGCCGTGCCGCTCTCCGCGCGGTTGCGTCGGTCGGGCTACCGCACGATCCACGTCGGCAAGGCCCATTTCGGCGCCCTGGGAACGCCCGGCGCCGATCCCAAAAACCTCGGGTTCGACGTGAACGTCGGCGGCCACGCCGCGGGCGGGCCCGGCAGCTACCTGGGCACGCAGAACTTCAGCGCCGCCTGGCGCAAAGCCGACCGCGTCTGGGACGTGCCGCACCTGGAAGCCTACCACGGCCGCGACGTCTTCCTCACCGAAGCCCTCACGATCGAGGCCAACAAGGCCGTGGACCGCGCCGTCGCCGACGGCCAGCCGTTCTTCCTCTACATGGCCCACTACGCGGTCCACGTCCCCTTCGCCGAGGACAGCCGGTTCTACGCGAAGTACGTCGACGCGGGGCTCGATCCCACCGAGGCGATGTACGCGGCACTGGTCGAAGGGATGGACAAGTCGCTCGGCGACGTCCTGGCCAACGTCGACCGGCACGGGCTGTCGCAGCGGACGATCGTCCTGTTCATGTCCGACAATGGGGGCCTCAGCGCCAGCGGTCGCGGAGGCGAGCCGCACACGCACAACAAGCCGCTGTCGAGCGGCAAGGGCTCCGCCCACGAGGGCGGCATCCGCGTGCCGATGATCGTCAAGTGGCCCGGCGTCACCGAGCCCGGCTCGGCCTGCGACCGGCCCGTGATCATCGAGGACTTCTTCCCCACGATCCTCGAGATGGCCGCCGTCGCCGGCTACGAGCAGGTCGGCGGCGTGATCGACGGCGTCAGCTTCGTGCCCCTCTTAAGACAAGAGGAGGGCTACCCGAAAGATCGATCCCTGTATTGGCACTATCCCAACCACTGGGGCCCCCAAGGCCCGGGAATCGGCCCTTCGAGCGCGATCCGCCGGGGCGACTGGAAGCTGATCTACTACCACGCCGACCGCCGCTACGAGCTGTTCAACCTCCGCGAAGACCTCGGCGAATCGCACAACCGGGCCGACGACCGCCCCGAGCTCGTCCGCGAGCTCGCCGAGCAGCTCCGCCGCTACCTCCAGTCCGTCGACGCCCAGATGCCCGTCGACAAGAAAACCGGCCAGCCGGTGCCGCTCGGTGGTGTTATCACTCGCAATGGCGGGAAGAGCTGAGCTACGGCACAGACGCGGCAGAGTTGCGTAGGAGCGGCCGAACAGTGACTTCCGCATTTGCGGAGTAGTAGGGACACGCCGTGTGGGCTGCTAAAACGTACGGAAGACACGGCCGTGAATCCGCGGGAAGCGTGGGCCATTTCTGTTCCCCTAACCGCGAAGCGGTTTCACAACACAGCCCAGGGTTGCGAAGCTACCCTGGGTTGGCGGGCACCGAGTGCCCCCCAACCCCGAAGGGGTTGCACCCCGCGCAACCCTCGAGCGGGCGTTGTGCAACCCCTTCGGGGTTGATGGGCGACATCCGAACCGGGGACCCAGGGTGCGCTTTGCGACCCTGGGCTTTATTGTGAAACCGCTTCGCGGTTAGCCCAACTTGCGCAGTTACGGGCTCGGACTTTCATAATTCCCGAGGAATTCGGGCTTCGTGGTCAGAAGTCTTCACTACAGCAAGTGGTCCGGGCTGAGGCGTTCGGGCAGGGTGAGCTTCAAGGCGGCCAGGATGCGG
>DATKZH010000657.1:0-40120 GCA_035528065.1 Thermoguttaceae bacterium
CTTTCTTGGGCGTCCTGCGCAAGGAGGCGAGCGATGCCGGCGTTCATCGGAAGGCCGTCTCGCTACGTTCTCCGGCCGCTCAGAAAAGCGGCGACAAGTCGCCGCACTCCAGAGGGTCGCTTGCTTCGGGAATAGGTTCGAACCCAGGGCCGGAGACGAGAGGAATCCTCATGAGACTCACCCGCCGTCGTCTTGCGGAGATCACAGTGGCTGTGGTCCTGATGGCCGGATTAGGGCCCTTCAGTTCGCAGGTCGCAGCCTTGGACGCCGAGCCAGCCATTCCGACGCGAGACCTGGCCCGAGCAACGCCGTCGCGCTTCGACGTGCACGTGAACGACTTGCCGGACGAAGGCGTGCCGGTGGTTCACCCCTGGAAGACGATCAAGCTCGATCCCGCGTATCGCGGCGGCTGGGTCGTGGTCGGCGATTTGACGGGCGACGGCGTTGCCGAGATCGTCAGCGCCAGAAACGGCGTGCCGGCCCGCGACGTCCACTACACGTCGTCGGTGGTCGCCCATCGGCTCGACGGCTCGGTGCTCTGGAATTGGGGCGATCCGAGCGCTCGCAACGCCATCACCCACGACGTCGCCTGCCAAATTCACGACCTCGGCGGCGACGGGCGCAACGAGGTCGTGGTGGCGGCCGACCGTCGCGTGGTCGTGCTCGACGGGGCCACGGGACGGGAGCTGCGCCATTTCGAGATACCCGAGAATGCCTCGGATTGCATCACGTTCTCGAACGTCTCGGGCGGCGACCGCGCGACCGACGTGCTGGTCAAGACCCGCTACGGGCAGATCTGGGCCTACCACGCCGACGGCAAGCTCCTCTGGACGGTCGAGAAGCCGGGCGGCTATCGGACGTCGCACCAGCCCTTCCCGATCGACCTCGACGGCGACGGGCGCGATGAAATCATCGCCGGGTTCGCCGCGCTGAATCACGACGGCTCGCTCCGCTGGCGACTCCCCGACGCGATCTGCCGCGGCGGCCACGCCGACGCGATTCGCCTTTTCCGAGACGGCGACCGGCCCGAAGCCAAGCGGCTCCTGCTCACCCACTGCGGCGGTAATCGCATGGACCTGCTCGATGGCAACGGCCGCGTGCTCTGGAGCGTGACGGGCCTGCACTTCGAGTCAGTCTTCTTCGGCGAGCTCGACAAGGAACTGCCGGGACGAGAGATCGTGGTCGACATTGCCCATCAGCCCTGGGGTAAATCGCCGCTACTGGTCCTCGACGAAGGCGGCTCCCTCGTGGGCCGCTACATGACGATGCGGAGCCGGCAGCACCGGTTGGTCGATTGGCTCGGCACCGGCGAGGACCTCATCTTCTGCGGGCAAACCCGGGCGCTGCTCGACGCAAAGGGACAGAAGCGGGCACGCTTTGAAACGCCCATGCCGGACGGCGCTTTGGGAGAAGATAACACCGGCACGCTTCGTTACATGATCCACCTGGCCGACGTGACCGGCAACGGCCGCCCCGATCTCGTCGTCTCGACGGTCCCCGGCACGGCCGTTTGGATTTACGGAAACGAGAACGGGGCGAAGTGCCTATCGCGCCAGCGGCTCACGATGCCGACGAACGCGACGCTGTATTGACGACCCGCTCTCGACACCCCGCAACCATCATCAAGGAGCTTCCATGTCGCTTCGTCATTTTGCAGGCTGGGCCACTCGGCTGAAATGGACGGCGCTGGCGGTTGCGTTCGCCTCGGCTTCGTTCAGGCCGGCTTCGGCGGAAGATGAGCCGTGCTTGAAGTGGGACGTTCAAGCGGACGCCGGGCGCCTGACCGTCGAGCGCGAGAAAAGCGCGACGGCCTGGCAAGGCGAGACGCTCGCCGAGATCACCTATTGGGACGCGACCGGCGCCGAGCATTCGCTGCGATTGGGCCCGGCCGGCGGCTGGACGATCGAGCGCCGACCGCTTGCCACGGGCTGCGAAGTGGCGTGCCGGCAGGCCGAGCTGGGCTTCGATCTGCGGCTCGACTTCACCGCGAAAGGCGACGTGCTGACGGCGAGCGCGCCCGCCGACGCGATTTCCGAAAGCGGCGACGCACGGCTGAAGACGCTCCGCCTGTTGCCCCGTTTCGGCGCGGCGAGCGAAGGCGAGGAGGGGTACCTGGTGATCGCCCAACAGTCGGGCGCGCTCTGCCGTTTTCGCGACAAATCGCCGGCCGAGCACTGGGTAAAGGTGTATCAAAGCATTTGCGCCTGCCCGATGCCGCTGTTCGGCCTGGTTCGCGGCGATAGCGGCCTGGCCGGCATCGTCACCAGCGGCCAATTCGACGCCCGATTCTGCGTCAGTGTCAATCAGGGCCCAGAGCAGGAATACGCCGTCGACCCCGCGTTCACCCTGCGTTCCTTCCGGCAGGAAGCCCGGCTGCCCGACGACGTGACGGTCGAGTACCACTTCCTGCCCGCGGCCGAGGCGACCTGGCTGGGCGTGGCGAAGCGCTACCGCCAATACAACTCCGCGCGGCGCGGCATTCGGCCGTTGCGCGAGCGTGCGGCCGCGTCGCCCGAGTTGGCCTATTCGGCAAAGGCGATCGAGGTGCGCATCCGCCTGGGCGTGAAGCCCGTGCCTTACGAGATCACCGAGCAGACGCCGGAGAACGAGCCGCCGATGCGGGTGTTCTGCGACTTCGCCCGCGTACGCGACGTCCTCGACGAGTTCCATCGGCAAGGCATCACGCGCGCCGAATTCTGCCTCGTCGGCTGGAACCGTGGCGGCCACGACGGGCGCTATCCGCAGATCTTTCCGGTCGAGCCGGCGCTGGGCGGCGAGGCGGAGCTTCGCGCCACGATTCAGCACGGACAATCGCTCGGCTACCAAATGGTGGCCCACGACTGCTACTACGGGGCCTATCGGATTTCGGAGGACTGGAGCGAAGACTACGTCCGCAAGGACGCGGCCGGTCAGTTAGAGAAAGGTGGCGCTTGGGGTGGCGGGCAGAGCTACAACATCTGCCTGACGAGGGCCCATGATCTGTTCGCCCGGCGCGACGTGCCGAAGATCCGCGACCTCGGCTTCCGGGGGCTGCACTATTCCGACGTGCTCTCCATGATCGGCCCTTCGCCCTGCTACGATCCGCGGCATCCCCAAACCCGCCGGCAGGACGCCGAAGCGGCCACGCGCATCTTGGCCCTGGCACGCGAGCATTTCGGGGGCGTTCAGTCCGAGGGCTCGCTCGACTTCGCCGCCGGCGCGCTCGACCGGCTGTTGTACGTCGATTGCGACAAGTGGTCGCCGCTCGTGAAGAAGCCTTACGTCGACGTGCGCGTGCCGCTCTACGAGGCGGTCTACCACGGCGTGCTCCTCTACAACCTCTCGACCGAGATGGTGAACAGCCAGCCGGGCGAAACCGGCTACTTGCGGAACCTCGAGTACGGCGGCCTGCCGCTGGCCTACTTCTACGGCCACTTCCTGCTCGACGAGACCAGGAACTGGCTGGGCCAACGCGACTACCGCTACGACGACCCGGAGGGTCTGAAGCAGACCGTGGCCCAGCTCCGCCGCGTCTACGACGACGTCGAGCGGCTCCATCACCTCCAGATGGAGTTCCTCGAAGGCCACCGTCAGGTAGCGGAAGAAGTCTTCGAGACCGTCTACGGCAACGGCGAGCGGGTGCTGGTCAACTATGGGGAACGCCCTTATCCGCTCGCGGCAGGCGGCTCCGTACCGCCGCGGGGCTACCGGCTGTTGCAGGAGTGAACCATGCCGCGCTGATCCCCCGGCAGGCACCGCCTGCGGTCACTTGAGCGGGACGTGAGAAAGGTCGCACGGCTGGGTGCCACTGGCGTCTCGCCAGTGCACGGGCAAGATGCCCGTGCCACCCTTTCACCACCCGGGAATAGTCATTCGGTCCCGCTTCGCGTCGCAGCTTCATTCGGCGAGGGCGCGCAGGAGAACCGGTCCCAGGAAGGTTACCGTGAGGTGGTCGCCGACGCCCCGTTTGTCCACGACCCGGAAGCGGAGCTTCAGCGTCGTACCCGGCCCGGCCGGCTCCGTCACGTCCAACGAAATCCACTCTTTTCCGGCCCGCGTCGGGGCGACGTCCTCTTCCCACACCAGGCGGTCGTTGGCCCAGAGCTGCATGTAGCGGTATTTCGGATAGCGGTTCTCCAGCCGGGTATCGTTCACGAAGGCGTCGAGCATGAGCCGCCCGCGGTACTCCGGCACGGCTACCTCGGCGTCCACCTCGGCCGCGTCGTCGATCCGCGAGGGCACACGCCGCGGATAGGCGATGGCCACGAGCGGCTGCCCTTTCCACGCAAACGGGCCCGCGCAGAACTCGCCCGAGAAGCGGCACGGCTCTCGCAGCCAATCGGCGGCTCCCAGCTCGGCCAGCGTGTTGCCGGCCGGCCGCTTGGCCAGTGGGGCAAACAAAGCGTCGAGATCGCCGCCGGTGACCTCGTCCTTGTACGGGAACAGGCTGGCCACGTCACCGCCGATCAGCTTCTCGAATCGCTTCGTCATGTCGACGCGCCGCCGGGCCGCGCGCTCTTTCCACCGGTCCATGCCGGCGAGCTGGTCGTTCCAGAAGGCGACGTACTGGTCGATCCCCTTCAGCTCGGCCAGGGTCTCCTCGATCCGCGCCAACTGCGGCTCGATTCGGTCGCGACTCTCGTCCAAAAGCCGCTCCGCCTCGTCGAGCTTCCCGGCGTCGATCAGCCCCATCATCGTCCGCTCGAAGTCGGCGAGCGAATACTCCGGGTATTCGAGCAGGGCCATTTTCCGGGCGTAGGCCAGCGTGGCCTCGATCGGCTCGAGATAGACCGATTCGAGCCGGGCCGGGTCGATCGCCGTTTCGTCCGGCGCCTTGCGTCGAAGCGCGGCCAGAAGTCGCTCCAACTGGTCGAGGAGGGCCGTCGCCTGCGCCCGGCTCTCCACGTTCTTCAATCGGCAGGGCCAGCCTTTGTTGGGCCAGAATCGCCAGGGCGGAAGCTCGAACAGGTCCTTGAGCGCCGACAAGCGGTCGTCGAACGTGCCTGCCGTCTCGACCATCGACGGCCCGTAGACCAGCCGGTAGACGGCCTCTCGGGTCCGCAGCCAGTCGTGCCGGGCGGGGTCCCACGCCCAGAGCCCCAGGGCGCCGACCTGGTATTCCTCGGGCCAGCCGCCGACGATGCCCCAGAGGAGGGCGCAGCGGGTGTTGTTCTCGGCATCGCGGATTTCGTCGTACTGCGGGTTGTGCCAGCCCATGCTCAACGGCTGCATGTTGAGGTAGCCCGGCTTGCCGTCGGCCCGAAGCGAACACCCCACGCCCCCGTTGTGCAAAAAGCCGCCGCGGAAGTTCACCAGGTTGTGCCACCATCCAGGCAGGCCCCGGATGCCGATCCGCCGGGCGGTGGCCGCGTCGTCGGTGCAGGGGACGCGGGTGAACATCCACTGGGCGTCGGCCAGGCCCCACTCGCCGGCCGCCTTGTGGTTGAACTCCATGTCGATCGTCTGGTACTCCTTGAGCGGCGGCGTGATGGCGATCTTGCGGCCCGTCATGCCGTGCTCGGCACCGAGCTTCACCACGCGCCGGATCACCTCGGGGGCACTGTCGCCGGCGCCCACGTCGTCGAACGAGATCCACAGCCCGTCGACTCCCAGCGCGATCAGCTCCTGGAACGTCTCGATCACGTCGTCGACCCGTTCCTTCTTCACGCCGCACGAGACGGTGCCGTAGACGAACAGGCCGCGGCGGTGCGACTCGCGGATCATCCGGCGAATCGGCGGCTCGTCGAGCGCCCTGCCCGCGGGAAATCCCATCGAGGCCTTGCGCGCCGGGAAGATGATCGTCGGCTCCACGTCCGGATCGTCGCGCACGTCGGTGAAGTTGATCCGCGAGCGGAGGTAGGCGTCCAGTGCCCCGGGCACGAGATGCTGCTCGAGCACCGAATGGGGGCGGCCGCGCCAGGCGATGCTTGGCCAGTCGCGGACCGACACGACGGGAAACACGACGCGATCGCCTTCCTGCCGGAGCAGGTCGAAAAGCGCGTTCTGCCCATAGATCACGCCCCGCGGGTTGCTCCCGCCGATCAGGATCACCTGGCGCGGCCCGTCGTCGAGGCAGCGGATGACGAACCCGTCGTCGCCGGGCGATTCGCCGCTCAGATCGATCTCGTGTTGCCGGCAGAGCGCCTCGAGCCGCGTGCTCGTCTCGATCTGCCCCAAGAGAAACCGTTGGTTGACCGTAGCCGGCACGTCGGTTTCCGCATGGATCGGCAGCGTTCGCTTGAAGCGCCGCTCGATTTGGCTTTGCAGAGACTCGGCCGCGTATCGCTCGGGCTCGGTCGCCTTCGCGCCGATGACGATTGCCGCGGCGCCGGCGGGCTGGAGCGTCGCGGTGACGCCCGAGTCGTGGTACTGCTTGGGACACGGAGCGATCGGGCAGGGCGCTGGCGCTTCGCCCCCGACGGCGAGGATCGGGGCAGCCATCAACAAGCACGTCCAGGTCAGTCGTTGGATGTTCACGCGCGGGTCTCCCGAGTGCGAAGCTTTCGAGCGGAGTCAGCCTTCCTCTTGGATGCACTGTCCCCAAGTCTCTCATGCGAAGAGCGCAATGTCCAGCGAGCCGAGGTTCAAGCGTTGCAGGCCCCCTGGCTGCCGTTTTGTCGCTCTGCCGCCTTGCCAAGAACCGCCCTGCGGCGGACCTCCGAAGCTGTTTGACTCGGCCGTTCGGCTTGGATATGCTGGGGTGACGTCGCCGCCATGTCGCGCAGTCGCGAGACGCGGAGAAGGCGAGACACGTTGGGTCACAACGAGGAGGAGATCATGCAGCGTAGTGTTGGTGGCGTCGGCGCCGTGATCGGGAGCTTCTTGCTTGTCGTGGTCGTCGTTCTCGCGACGTCGACCGGCGCGCGGGCGGCGGAGGGCGATCCGCCGATCCGCCCCGAGAGCCCGATTCGGGTGTTCAACGGCAAGGACCTCACCGGGTTCTACACCTGGCTCCAGGACGCCAAGTACGAGGACCCTCGCAAGATTTTCACCGTGGCGGACGGGATGCTGCGGATCTCGGGCGACGGCCTGGGGTACCTCTGCACGAAGGACGCCTATCGGGACTATCACCTCGTGGTCGAGTATCGCTGGGGCACCAAGACGTGGGGCAAACGCGAGACGCGGGCCCGCGACTCGGGCGTGATCGTCCACTGCCAGGACCCCGACGGCAGCTTCCACAACACGTTCATGGCCGGAATCGAGGCGCAGATCATCGAAGGGGGCACTGGCGACCTGTTGGTGTTGCCGGGCAAGCGGGCCGACGACAGCGTCATCCCGGCCTCGCTGACCGCCGAAGTCACCCGCGACCGCGACGGCGAGACGGTCTGGCAGAAGGGCGCCCCACGCAAGACGTTTCCCTCCGGCCGGATCAACTGGTTCGGGCGCGACCCCGATTGGACCGACGCGATCGGCTTCCGCGGCAAGCGCGACGTCGACAGCCCCGGGCAAGAGTGGACCCGCCTGGACGTCACGTGCGACGGCGGCCACATCGTCTACCGGGTCAACGGCGTGCTGGCCAGCGAGGGCTTCGAGTCGGTGCCGTCGTCGGGCAAGATCCTGCTGCAAACCGAGCTGGCCGAGATCTACATTCGCCGCTTCGAGCTGCTGCCGCTCGACGCGCCGTCCGAACCCCCTCCAGGGAAATGAGTATGGTGATCCGTTGCTTCGGCCTCTTGTTGCTCTCGGCGGCCACGACGTCCTTCGGCCAGGAGCTGACGCTCAGTCGTGACGGCAAGAGCGACTACGTGATCGTCGTCCCGAACGAGGCCGCGCCGGTCGAGCGCACGGCCGCCCGCGAACTGCACGAGCACCTGGCCAAGGTGACCGGCGCGGCCCTGCCCGTCGTGTGCGAGGCCGAGGCGCCCGCGGGCGCGCCCCGTGTCGTGGTGGGCGACGGGCCCCTGACGCGGAAACTGCTCCCCGGATTCGATCCGGCCAAGCTGGCGCCCGACGCCATCCGCATCAAGACGGCGGCGCGAGACCTGGTGCTGGCGGGCCATCCGCGCCGCGGCACGCTGTACGCCGTGTACACCTTTCTGGAGGACACGGTCGGCGTTCGCTGGTGGACGCAAACCGAAGCCCGCATCCCCAACCGGCCGACGCTCACCGTGCCGCCGCTCGACGTCGCCTACGCCCCGAAGCTGGCTGATCGCGCGACCCGCTACCTGGAGCTTTCCGACGGCTGCTTCACGGATCATTCCCTGGTCACCGAAGACGAGCAGCGGGCCATGGGCGTCTTTTCCGCCCGGCTGCGGCTCAACGGGCACGACCACTACACGATTCCCCCGGAGTACGGCGGGCCGAACGGGCTCGTCGGCTGGGTCCACACGTTCTACCAGATCAACGGCCTGCTGCCGGTCGACAAGTATTTCGACGAGCACCCCGACTGGTACAGCCTCACTGGCGGCGAGCGCAAGAAGGAACGCTCGCAATTGTGCCTGACCAATGAGGAAATGCGCCGGGAAATGGTCCGCGTGGTCAAGGAGCGGCTTCGGGCGAACCCGGGCGCGACGATGATCTCGATCAGCCAGAACGACTGGCACGGCTACTGCGAGTGCGACAAGTGCAAGGCGATCGACGAGCACGAAGAGTCGCACGCCGGCACGCTGATCCACTTCGTCAACGCGGTCGCCGAAGAAGTGGAGAAGGAGTTCCCCGACGTGCTGATCGAGACGCTGGCCTACCAGTACACGCGCAAGCCGCCCAAGCACGTGCGCCCGCGGCACAACGTCGTGATCCGGCTCTGCTCGATCGAGTGCTCGTTCGTCGAGACCCTGGCCGAGGGGACCGACGACGCCAACGTGGCGTTTCGCGGCGACCTGGAAGCCTGGGCCCGCGTCTCCCCGCAGCTCTACATCTGGGACTACGTGACCAACTTCCGGGCCTATCTCGTGCCGCATCCCAACTTCCACGTCCTGGCACCGAACCTTCGATATTTCGTCGACCACGGCGCGATCGGCGTCTTCGAGCAGGGCGACAGCGGGTGCCGCGTCGGCGATTTCGTGCGGCTCAGGGCGTGGTACCTGGCCCACCTGCTGTGGAACCCCGACGCCGACGAGAAGCACCTCTTCGACGAGTTCATGCACGGCTACTACGAAGCGGCGGCGCCGTTCCTCGTCGAGTACATCCACCTGATGAGCGTCGCGGGGCGCCGCGCGGGCATCCCCATCCGATGCTTCATGAGCGACACGCGAGGATGGCTGACCCTGGCCGACCTGAATCGCGCCGCGACGCTGTTCGACCAGGCGGCCGCCGCCGTGGCCGACGATCCCGTGCTGGCCGAGCGCGTGCGCCGCGAGCGCTTGCCGCTCGACCACGTCTGGCTGCGCCGCTACGATTCGCTCCGGCGCGAAGCCCGGCGCACCGGCGTAGAGTTTCTCGGACCCGAGGACCCGGAAGCCGCCCTGTTGGAGTTTCGCGAGCTTCTCGAGAAGTACAACGCCGGAGAGTATCGGCAAGGTCACCGGGTGCCGGAAGACTACGGCGACGACTTCTCCTTCGTTTTGAAGAGACGCACCCCGCCCGGCGACACGCCCGAGCCGTGCCGGGGGCTGGCGAAGGAGGATTGGATCGACCTTCAGGAGGCCGACTACATCCCCCGGGACCGGCCGAACCTGTACCGGATTGAGAAGGACGACGCGGCCTCGAACGGTCTCACGCGGCGCATGCCCAACACGCACCACATTTGGGCGTGTCACAGCTACCCGCTGGGCGATTACGGCGTGACCGACGGCAGTCGCTGGCGCGTGTGCCTGCGCGTGCGCTGCGACGCGAGCACCGACGAGGGCGCGGCGATGACCGTCGGGGTCTACGACGACGAGGCCCGGCGCAGCGTCGTCACCAAATCGGTGCCGGTCGAAGCGATTCGCGGCCAAGAGTACCGGCTGATCGACTTGGGCGTCCACGCCTTGGGCGAGCTGACGTACGCCTGGGCGGCGCCCGTCGTACGCGAGCCGGGCGAGGTCGCCGCCGTCTACGTCGACCGGGTATTCCTGATACGAGAGAAGTAACTCAAACTGAAAGCGGATGAAGGCCCTGCGTGTGCCACTGCTTGCGGAATTGCCTGAAAACGCCGGATTTGCAGCACGGCACTGCTTGCCGGATACCGTCGTTGTTCGGGAAACCCGCAAGCAGTGCAACGACTCCGCCAGGCACGGTGTTCTTGCGGGAAAGCAGTGGCACACAGCTCGTGGGCCTTCAGTTTGAGAAGTAACCCTTTCGCCGTTCTCGAATTGGACCCGCCCAGCAGCCGGGCGAGGAAGGACGGTTTCCCTGTTTCTCGCTTTTTGCCGCCGCGACCACGCTTCTGCCAAGGAGCCCCTCCATGCATGCCCCGAACCGTGCGACGCAACGTCGCCCCGCCATCACCGCTCGCCCCGCGGCGACCACCCGCCGCCGCTTCCTCAAGACCGTGGGCGCGGCCGCCGGCGCCTGCTGCGCTCCCGCCCTCGTGCCGGCGAGCGTGTTGGGGGCCAACGCGCCGAGCAACCGGATCCACGTGGGCCTCATCGGCTGCGGGCACCAGAGCCAGCGGATCGTGCCGTCGTTTCTGGTCCACGACGACGTGCAGATGCTGGCCGTCTGCGACGTGAACCGGCGCGGCGTCGGATACTACTACCCCGACCAGGTCCTCGGGCGAGAGACCGCGCGGCAGTGGGTCAACGAGCACTACGCCGAAAAGACGGCGAGCGGCCAATTCCAGGGCTGCGACGTCTACAATGACTTCCGCGAGCTGCTGGTCCGGCCGGATATCGACGCGGTGGCCATCGTCGTCCCCGATCATTGGCACGCGCTGATCGCCATTGCGGCCATGCGATCGGGCAAGGACGTCTATTGCGAGAAGCCGCTGGCGCTGACGATTCACCAGGGCCGACAGATGGTCAAGGCGGTGCGCGAGTACCAGCGCGTCTTCCAGACGGGCGCTCAGTTCCGCTCCTGTCCGGGCGTGCGGCGGGCGTGCGAGCTGGTGCGCAACGGGCGTCTGGGCGAGATTCGCCTGGTGCGCACGTGGGTCGACCCCAACAGCTTTGAAGGGCCCGGCCCCGGCTGGCGGTCCATGCCCGTCCCCGAGGGCTTCGACTACGACTTCTGGCTCGGTCCGGCCCCCGAGGCGCCCTATCATGTCGAGCGGTGCTTCCACCGCTGGCGATACATCCTCGACTATTCCAACGGGCAAACGGCCAACTTCGGCGCCCACACCAACGACGTCGCCCAATGGGGCCTCGGCATGGACGGCACCACGCCGGTCGAATTCGAAGACAACGGCTCCGAGTTCCCGCCGAAGGGGAGCCTGTTCACCGCGGCCACAAAAACGGCCTTCCGCGCCCGATACGCCAACGGCATCGAGCTGATCTGCGAGACGCGCCAGCCTTCGACGACCAAGTTCGAGGGGACCGAAGGCCGGCTGGAGGTCTCCCTCGGCGGCTCCATGAAGACGTTCCCCGAGAACCTCAAGGACTCGGTGATCGGACCGAACGAGATCCACCTGCCGCGGAGCAATCCGGCCCGCGAGGAGAACGTGCGCAAGCACATCGACGCGGATCACGTCCGCAACTTCCTCGACGCCGTCAAGAGCCGGCAGGATCCGATCGAGCCGGTGGAAGTCGGCCATAGCACCGCCAGCCTGTGCATCCTGGGCAACATCGCCCAAATCCTCAAGCGCAAGTTCACCTGGGACCCGGTGGCCGAGCGGAGCCCGGACGACGAAGAGGTCAACCGGATGCTCTCGCGCCCGATGCGGGAGCCGTGGGTCCTCTGACCGGATCCCGCAGGAACCGAGGGCCAACCGTTCCGCCCGGGTGCGGCTGGTAACGCGTTTCGAGCCCGCCCGCGAGCAATCACCTCGCGCCGGTCAGGATGGCACGTCCCTCAAGCGCAGCGAAGGGCGTGCCACCCAATTCGTACGGAGCGTGCCGTCGAGGCGGAGACCCGGAAACCGCCCCCGGGCCCGACGCTTTCCTCTCGAACTCTCGGTCACAGGGTCCAGGGCGGACGCATCGCCCGCAAGAGCATCCGGTTGGCCTGGTCGTCGTCGACGAATCGCTCGGCCTGCGGGTCCCACTTCAGCGAGCGGCCCAGGCGGAGGCCGATGTTCGCGGCGTGGCAGATGGTGGTGGCGCGGTGGGCACTCTCGGGGTGGCAGACGGTCCGTTTGCGGGACTTGATCGAGTCGAGCCAGTTGCGCACGTGGTCGCCGGTTTCCGCCCACCCTTGGGCGGAGATGCTCCTTTCGAGCAGGATCGACTTGGGCTCGGCGGTCACCGCGTCGGTCTGGTCGTCCACCTGAATCCAGCCCTCGGAGCCGACGAACCGGATGTACCGGTCGGCGAACGCACCGCTGGAACGGATCACGACCTTCACGCCGTCGGCGTAGGTACACGTGCAGTCGGCGGTGACGGGCGTGTCGCTGAAGGCGTCGCGCTTCCACGTCGCCGTGCCCTCATAGGTGACGGGGCCCGTGTCGTCGCGCTGGAGGCCCCACTGGGCGATGTCGGTGTAGTGGCAGCCCATGCCGATGATCGGCCCCGCCCCCGTATCCCAGAAGTAGTTCCACCCGTTCACCCGGGCCTGCGTGTACGGGTGCCAGGCCGTGGGGCCGAGCCACATGTCGTAGTTGAAGCCCTCGGGCACGGGGCGCGGCTTGTCGAGCGCGACGGTCGGCCCTTCCCACACCTGGCAAATGACCGTGTGGACCTTGCCGATCAAGCCCTTGCGGGCCGACTCGATCTGGAAGCGGTAGGAGCCGACCGAGCGGCGCTGGTGGCCCGCCTGGTAGACGGTGCCGTAGCGGGCCATCGTGTCGGCCATGGCGCGGCTCTCGCCGATGGCCAGCGAGACGGGCTTCTCGCAGTAGACGTCCTTGCCCGCCTTGGCGGCCCAGATCGAGAGCGGCGTGTGCCAGCGGTCGCCCGTGGCGATGAGCACGGCGTCGAGCTCGGGGCGGGCCAATAGCTCGCGAAAGTCGGCATAGGTCGCGCAGTCCTGGTTTCCATTATGGTCGTCGACGACCTTCTTGGCCTTGGCGAGCCGGTCGGCCCGGCAGTCCGACACGGCGATGCACTGCACGTCGTCGAACATCATGAAGTGGGGCAAAATCGCCCCGCAGCGCCCGCCGTATCCGGTCACCCCCAACGTGATCCGCTCGCTCGGCGCCGTCGCGCCCTTGCCCAGGGCGTATCCCGGCACCACGATCGGCGCGGCCAACGCCGCTCCCATCGCGGCACTACGCTTCAGAAAGCTCCGACGGCTAAGACTCGACCTCGTTTCCATGATGTTGCTCCGCTTCAGCTTGGATCTCCGATTCGGAATCAACCCCGACCCGGTCCACGCCGACCGGCGACGCCATTCTAGCACGGCGCCCTCCCACGTGGCCAGCGCGTGGGCAATCCTCTTCCGTTTTCTCCCCTGCGGCCCCGATTTCTCGGCTCCGATACCTGGAATCGTGCCCCCGCAAGCTGCTCCGGCCTTTTCCTTGTCCCGCTCAGGACTACAGAGCCTCTTTGGGTCTCTCACTTCGCAGATGTCGGGCAAGGGACAGTCAGCAAGGGACAGTCGGCGAGCGCTGTTTCGTATCGGGCGCGAGTCGGCTGAAGCCGACTGGTTTCGGCATCCACTTCTCAGTCTCTTGGTACCCTGGAACGCGTACAGGTGAGTCAATTTTCCGAAAAACTGCTCGTTAGTCTGGGGTGCAGCCTCGCTAGCTCACGTTCACCCGTTTCCAAGTAGCGATCAGAATCGCCGTGCAACCGGCCGCCACGGCGGTCAACACGGAAGCGGGCAGCCAATTGCCGTAGATCCAGTAGCCGGTGGCGATCAGTACGCTGTAGACCGCCGCCGAGCCGATCAGCATGCAGACGATTTCCATGGGCACGTTCCAGCGCTGGCGTGCTTCCTCGACCAGTCGGCCCTCGGCCGCGGCGCGGCGGAGGACGGCTGCCCAGCCGGGGCCGCCGGGGCGGACCAGCTCGCAGAACCGCCGCAGCGTCGCTTCCTCGGTCGGCCGGGTCACGAGCGTGACCACGAGCCACGCGATCGTGGTGATGCCCACACCGACGACGATCTTGGCCCAGCTTGGCAGGTCTTCGGGCCCGAAGAACTCCAGCGAGACGGCCACGAGGAACGAGACGATCATGGCAGCGATCTCGCTAAAGGCGTTGATCCGCCACCAGAACCAGCGGAGGAGGAATAGCAGCCCCGTGCCCGCCCCCACCTGCAACAGGATGCGAAACACCTGGAGGGCATTGCTCAGGGCCAGCCCCGCCAAGGCGGCGGCCACCATGGTCAGCAGGGTCGAGATCCGTCCGGCCAGCACCAGCTCCTTCTCCGACGCCCCCGGTCGGACGAACCGCTTGTAGAAGTCGTTGACCAGGTAGGACGAGCCCCAGTTGAGGTGCGTCGAGAGGGTCGACATGAAGGCCGCCATCAGCGAGGCCAGCACCAGCCCTCGCAGCCCGCTCGGCAACAGCGTCATCATCGCCGGATAGGCCAGGTCGTGTTTGATCACGCCCTCGGGCATGTGGGGAAACGCCGCCCGGAGCGACTCCAAATCGGGGAAGACAATGATCGAGCAGAACGCGACCAGGATCCACGGCCACGGCCGCAGGGCGTAGTGGGCCACGTTGAACAGCAAGGTCGCCCCGGTGGCGTGCAGCTCGTTCTTGGCAGCCAGCATGCGTTGGGCGATGTAGCCGCCCCCACCCGGCTCGGCGCCGGGATACCAGACGCTCCACCACTGCACGGCCAGGGGGATTGCGAAGACGGACACCACCAGCTCGGGATCGTGCCAGTCGGGGAACATCGAGAGCTTGGCGCGGACGGCGTCGTGCGCGAGCAGCGAACTCAGTCCCCCCACGCAGTCCAGGTTCAAGAGATAGACCGCGGCGGCGATGGCCCCGCCCATGGAGATGACGAACAGCAAAAAGTCGGTGATCAGCACGCCGGTCAGCCCGCCCAGCATGCTGTAGATCGCGGTCACCAGGCCGGCGACCAGGATGGTTTGAATCGGGGTGGTCCCGATCATGGCCCCGGCGATCTTGATCGCCGCCAGGTTGGCCGAGGCGAGCACGATCACGTTGAACAGGACGCCCAGGTACAGGGCGCGGAATCCCCGCAGGAAGGCCGCCGGCCGGCCGCTGTAGCGGAGCTCGTAGAACTCGATGTCGGTCATCACGCCCGACCGCCGCCAGAGCTTGGCGTAGACGAACACGGTCATCATGCCCGTCAGAAGGAACGCCCACCAGATCCAGTTGCCGGCCACGCCCTGCTGGCGGACGACGTCGGTGACGAAGTTGGGC
Source organism: Thermoguttaceae bacterium (assembly GCA_035528065.1). Lineage (GTDB taxonomy): Bacteria > Planctomycetota > Planctomycetia > Pirellulales > Thermoguttaceae > DATKZH01. The sequence goes on from DATKZH010000657.1 coordinate 15,273, forward strand.
GTGCCGGCGGAGAACGTGGTGGCCACCATCGACATCCCCAGAAGCCACCAGGGCATTCCGCGCCCGGCCAGAAAGAAATCGGCCGAGCTCCGCCCGGCGCGCTTCGTCACCGCCAGGCCCACGGCCAGCGTGACCACGAGGAATCCGACGATGATCGTCCAGTCGATCGCATCCAAGGTCATCGCGGGTATCCCTCGAGGCTCCGATCCGCTTGTTGCCGCGCGAGCGACGTCTCGGCTTCTCATCCGGTCAACGGTAGCGGACTTCGATCGTTGCCGGCCGGACGAGCCCTTCCAGGATGATGGCCCCGTCGCCGAACTGAGCCGCCGGCTTGCCGTCGACCGAGACGCCCTTGATCTTTGCCCCTTCGGGATGCCGCAGGTGGAGCACGATGGCCTCCGGCGGCGTCCGTTTCGGCGGGTCGAGCTTCACGGCGATCCGTCCCCCGTCGGCGTGCGAGTCGATCGTGTAGCTCACCTTGCCGAAGCGGGTCGGCGCGTCGAGCACGGCCACCTGCTTGCCGTCGGCCAGCCAGTGTTGCGGCGCGGCCTGGGCAAGAACCAGCCGATCGCCTTCCTCGCGAACCAGCATGTTTCGCAACAGCCGCAACTGCTGGGTTCCCGAGCGAAGGTGCGGCAGGGTTCCCGCGTTAGCGCCGGTGGACATGTTGGTACACTCGACGCCCGCCCAAGTGTCCCGCGACATGCCGTAGGCCAGTGAGCCGTAGAAGCCCAGCAAGGCTCGCTCGACTTCGCCCCGTTCCAGGCAGTTCATCCAGTATCCGTACGTGAAGGCGTGGTCGATGCCCCCTTTGGCACCGAACGCGCACATGCCCATTTCAAGACCGTTCCGACGTTCGAGCAGTTCCGTGATCAGGCGAAAACGCTCGTCCGCCGCCGGCAGAAATCCGGTTTCCAGGCCCATGCAGGCAAAGAGCGAGTAGTAGCCGTGACCCGTGTAGCCTTTGCCGGGAGGAGCCTCCTCGTGGGCGGTGTAGAGGGCACGCTTCAGGTACTTGTGCGTATCCGGCATGATCGGCAGGATCTTCATGCCGTCGTGTTCGGTTACGGCCCGATCCATCGATCTGACGATGTCCTGCCGATAGGCAACGCATTCCTTCTCAATACGGGCCACGTCGTCGTTCATGCCGAATGCGCGCAGGGCTTTGGCCGCCTCCTCCATGCCGACGCAGAGAGCCATGTCGGTAACGTAGCTGAAGTAGACTCCGCGGTTGTCCACGCCGAGCTTGGACTGGATCATTCCGTAGCACAGGGAGTCCTTCTCCTGTTCCGCCTTGGCGGTCTCACGCTGGCCGATGATCCAGTCGCACATCTTGACCATCCTTGGGGCCGCCTGGCGAAGCCACGACTGGTCGCCGGTAAGCTCGTAGTGGCGCGCCATCACCAGCAGCAGGACGCCCGTATCCACCGTGCCGAAGGCCACGCTGAAATGACCCTCCGGCGAGATGAGCGTCGAGAGCGAATCGAGGTATTTCCGGGCCTCGTCGGGATAGCCCATCACGCCCAGCGCGTTGCAGTACTTGGCCGCCATGATCCCGAAGATGGCCTCGTAGAACCCCGAGCCGTCGTGCGGCTCGTACGCGTCGCCGATCTTGTCGACGTTCAGGAACGTGTAGGCCAGCCAGGCGCGGTAGGCGTCGTTGACGCGCTGCTCGGGCACGTTGATCCGGATGCCCCGGTTGAGCAGTTGCCTCCAGAAAGCGGACGCCTCGCCCAGACGCTTCTCGAACTCCTCGGCGGAGCTCTCCGCGGCTTGTTCGTAGCCGTCGAGAAACGGCAGCTTTCCGTAGACGGTCTGCTCGGCGCCGGGCGCCAACTTCAACTTCCAGGAGGCCACCGTACGGACTATCCGCTGCTCCTTGACACCGTAGTCCGCGTGCCATGCGAGGTCCGCGTCGCGGCTGCGGTCGCCCGGGTTCGAGACCTTCAGCCGGACGAAGGCCCAAATCGGCTCGTCCGGGCTCATGCCCTCGGACCACGCCACGGCGGTCTGCTCGCACTTCAGCCCCGTCGCGGCTTCGTCCGCGGACACGAAGTCGGCGATCACGATGGGCATGTATCCGCCCATCAGCCGCTTCTTCGCAAGCAGGCCGCTGCCGTCTTTGCCGAGCCAGGTGTCCGCCGCCCCCACCGAGAAGAAGGCGTGCCCCGAGTTCTGCGGCGTGTGCCCGCGCCAGTGCTCGCTTCGCACCGGCATGAAGTTCACCCGGCCGTCGGGCATGATGATGAACTCGTCGCGATGCTCCTTGACGCCGATCACCTCGCGCGGCTGTTTCATCGCCGGATAGTGGCTGCTGACGGAAGCGAAGCTCGGGTCGCGTCCGGCAGCCAGCTCCTTCTCAGCCACCGGGTCCGATCCGCGTGCCTGCGGCGCCCCGTTGGAAGCGGCCAGCACGAGGCCCAACAGAATTCCCGCCCATGTCAGCCCAGCGGACCGAGTGTGTACTCCGATCATTGCACTTCTCCTGTTGGTTCGCGGAACGTTCGAGGCCGGCCTACAGGTACTCTTCTGGGAACTTCCAGGGGTCGCGGTACTCGGGCCGGGCGGCCTTGGCGGCTTCGGCGTCATCGACGATGGATTCCGTAGCCGGGTCGAAACGGATCGAGCGGCCGAGTTTCAGCGACAGGTTGGCCAATCCGATCGCGACGTCGATTTTGTGGTGATACGCTGCGCTGCAGCTAGGCTGCTTGCGACTCCGGACACAATCGAGCCATTCCCGCTCGTGGCCCGGCGAGGGTGGAATCGACTTCTCCGGCGTCTTGGCGTCTTTCATTCGGTCGCCCTCCGGGACGACGTCGTGTTTGGTGTAGTCGGAGATGAGGGTTCCGTTGACGCCGTGGAAGTACGTTCCCAGCCACCACGTGATGTTATTCGGATCGGAACGCTCGCCGCGCCATTTGGCTCCGTCGTCGCCCCGCTGCTCTTGGAAGTGGAACCCGAATTTGCTGACAAGCGACATCATCCAGGTGATGGTCAGGTTCGGGTATTGCCAGGTGACTTCGTGCGTGTCCGGCGCGTCGCCGGCGTCGCGGAGGACGTGCTTTCCGCCGGAGGCGAAGGTGACGCTGGGAAAGCCGGGATCCAGCGCCCAGTAGGGCAGGTCGAGGATGTGCGGGGCCATCCCGGACGTCCAACCGCCTCGATAGTCCATGTACGAGATCTTTTTCCAGCCGCCGCCCGGCCCGTTGCCGAGAATGGCCTCGGTGAACGGCCTCATCGGTGCGGGGCCCACCCAGGAATTCCAATCGATCTCTTTCGGCGGGTCGCAAACCGCCGGATGGCCGATGCCCTCGGGGCCCTGGTTCATGCGGAGGAAGGTCCTCGCCACGCTGATCTTCCCCAGATTCCCGGAGCGGACCATCTCGACCACGCGGCGGTAGTTCTCGCCGGCGTGGATCTGTGTTCCCACCTGACAGATGATCCCGTGTTTCTCGACCGCCCGTGTCACCGCTATGCTTTCGGCCACGTGCAGCGTCATGGGCTTCTGCAAGTAGACGTCCTTGCCGGCCTCGGCGGCATGGACCGCGTTGAGACAATGCCAGTGTTGCGGAGTCGCGATGATCACCGCGTCCACGTCGTCCCGCTGGAGCATCTCGCGGTAGTCGGCGTACGGCTTGGCGCTTCGCTGGTACTTGGCAACCGCCGCGTCGCGGCGCGATTTCCAGACTTCGGCGATTCCGGTGACCTCGACGTCGGGGTGCTTCGCGCAACTGGCCAGATTGGATCGGCCCATGCCGCCGGCGCCGATCAGCCCAAGCTGGATTCGGTCATTGGCCCCGGGGGTGGCGTCCTTTCCCAGCACGCCGGCCGGAATGAAGTAGGCAGCGGCGGCGCCGGCGGCGCCGGCCGCCGTCGCCTTCTCGATGAAGCTGCGACGTGTGAGATCATGGGAATTCGACACGGTGACTGCCTCCTCGAACCGGGTTACAGGTACTCCTCGGGGAACTTCCAGGGATCGCGGTACTCGGGTCTGGCCAGCTTGGCGGCTTCCTCGTCGCCGATGATGGTTTCGGTCTTCGGGTCGAAGTTCAAGTCGCGGCCGACCTTCATCGCCAGGTTGGCCAGCATGTTGCCCGTGTTCAGCTTGTGCGCGTATTCTACCCCGCAGCTCGGCTGTTGGCGCGTGCGGATGCAGTCGAGCCATTCGCGCTCGTGGCCGGGCGACGGCGGGATCGACTCCTCCGGCGGCTCGGCCTCGGCCAGCGCGGTCGTCTGCGGGACGACCTGGTACGTGGTGTAGTTGCCGTAGATCGCTCCTTCCACGCCGTGCAGGAAGTAACCCAGGCGGCGCTGCACGCCCTCCATTTTGGCCCCGTGCGCGGTGTAGCGGGCCACGTCCTGGAGGTTGAAGCCGAAGCTGCTCACCTGTGACATCGACCACGTGAGCGTTACCGCGGAGAACTCGAAGGTGACCTCGTGCGTGTCGGGGGCGTCGGTGTTGTCCTTGACGTGCCGCTTCGAGCTGAAGCTGCTTACGCGCGTGGGGAAACCGAGCCCCAGGGCCCAGTACGGCAAGTCGAGAATGTGCTCGCTCATGCCGCAGGTGCGGCCGCCACCGTAGTCGAGAAACAACGTGTGGGCGTAGCCGCTCTTGACGATGTTGAGGTTGAACGGGCGGAACGGCGCGGGGCCGACCCAAGCATCCCAGTCGAGGCCTTCCGGCGGTTCGCCGTCGGGCGGGAACCCTTCGCCGTCCGGGGCGTGGTTGGACACCAGGAAACAGCGGGCGACGGCAATCTTGCCCAGCTTGCCCGACCGGACCCACTCGACCACCCGGCGGTAGGTTTCCGAGGCGTGAATCTGCGTGCCGAGCTGGCAGACCCGTTTGTGCTTGAGCACGGCGTTCTTCACCACGCGGCTTTCGGCGAGGTGCAGGGTCATCGGCTTCTGGATGTAGAGATCCTTGCCCGCCTCGCATGCGTCGACCGCCTGCCGGCAGTGCCACTGGTGCGGCGTGGCGATGATCACGGCGTCGACGTCCTTGTCGGCCAGCAGCTCGTGATAGTCGTGATAGCCTTTCGGCTTGTTGCCATACTTCGCGAGCGTGCCGTCGAGATGCGTTTTCCACACGTCACAAACGGCCGCCACCACGACGTCGTCGTACTTCGCGCAGTTGGCCAGGTTGCCGTTGCCCATGGCGCCGGCCCCGATCAGTCCCAGGCGGATCTTGTCGTTGGCGCCGGGCTTGCCCGGAGCGGAGAGCGCGCTCCGCGAAATCACCGTCGGAACGGCCACGCCGGCTGCGGCCGTCCGGGCGAGAAAGCGGCGTCGAGAGTACTCGTCGTGCTTGGACATGGCAGGACTCCCTTTTTGGAAGGCGGATGACAGGTAGGTGGTCTCCTCGTTCCCGGGCTCTGCCCGGGAACGCACTACACGCGAGGCTCTGCCTCGCCCGGGTACGCAGGACCCGGGTACGAGAGCGTGAACGCGGTTCTACTACTGCTCCCATTGCACTCCCGGCGGCTGGGCATAGGACGCCCAGACCGACCCCAACGTGGCCTCGTCGCTCAGTCCGGGGTGGATCCAAAGCCGATAGTCTAGCACAAGCGGCTCGCCGCGCTTCAGTGCCACTTCGCGATCGCCGGGCCAGGCCGGCTGGACGCTTCGCCAGCGCGGGTATTGCCCCGGCACGCGGTCGGCGGTCTGCGGGTCGGGGAAGCTCGGGTAGTCGGGATTCGTCACGTGCTCGAGCAAGGCCACGCCGGCCGGCCCTTTGCCGCCGGGAAACTTGCCCGTCAGGTGGAACCACGCCCGGCGCGGCTTGGCTTCCGGCGGTTCGACGTGCATGTCGATCTTCCGCTGGTCGAACTCCGGAAAGCTGCGGAGATTGAAGCCGCCATAGGCCGCGCCCGGCCGGCCGCCGATGCTCACCTCGTCGACCAGGGCCGTCAGCCGCAACTCGACGTCGACGAAACGGCAGCGATTCTGCCCGCGGAAGGCGCGGATGGCCACGTCCTCGCGAACGATGCGGTCGCGGTCGCCCCACTTCCAGACGTTTTCGGCGTCGATCGCCGCCAGGACCGGGCCGGCGTCGATGCGATCCATGCTCACCGGCCGGGCCCAAACGCCGCCCGGCTCCGTCGGCAGCACGCGGACCGCCCAGATATCGCGGGCTTCACCCTTCCATCGCACGATCGGCCAGGCCCAGCAGATGCCGCGGTGGTGCGGGTGGTTCATCGAGTAATCATCGGTCAGTGGCTCGCCGTCGGGTCCGAAGAGGGGGTGGATGTAGTCGCCCCGGGCGTAGTAGAGCGGCGGCTTCGTCTCCTTCTCGAAGTGCTCGACAATCTCCGGCGGCGGGGGGACCGTGCCCTGGTTGTAGCGGAGCACGGGCATGGGCCCGTCGGTCACGTCGACCGCCTGCCGCTCCCGGTCCAGACGCAATGCAAGCGCCGGCCCGACCGGCTGCCGGCCAACGACCAACTGGAAGCGACGCTCGCCCTTGGGACCCGGCGGCATCAGCCACCAGAGCTTGCCCTTGGTCGAACCTTTCGACCCGGGGACGAACTGCGCCGGCACGGCGGGGTTGCTTTGGGCAGGCTTGTCGGTCCGTTCGACCAACTGCAAGCGCTGCCGATCTGCGGATGCGTCGAGGACGGTTGCCAGATCGACGTCGGCCGAGACGGGCGCGCCGACCCGCGCCGCCGCTCCGTCCGCGTCGGAAACGACGAGGATCGGGCCGTCGGCCGACGCGGAAGCGGCCGTCAGCAACACGAGGGAGAGAAGCGTCATCGTGGATCGTCGCATCATGGAACCTCCTCAGTTCACTTCTTGCCTTGCCACACCGCCGGATCGCGGCGGTAGTTGATGCCGATTTCGTCCAAACGTCGTCCGTGCGTCTTCAAGCGAGTCTTGAAGTCCTCCCAGTCGCGCGCGTCCTTCGGCGACCAGCCGACCTCGGCGAACGCACACAATCGCGGGAAGAGCAGCTCGTCGTGCCGGTGCTGGGGGAAGCCCCACAGGCAGGGCTCGACGCCGAGAACGTGCCTGGCTTCCTCCGCCGTCAGTCCCGGCGGCGTCGGGTCGAAGCCGTAGCACTTCTCCAGCGACAGGCCCAGGTAGTTCAAGTAGCAATTGCCGTGGGTCGATATGACGACGTCGTGCCCCGCCTTGAGGGCCGCTACCCCGTGCTTCGGATCGAGCCACGACTGCACGGTGGCGTCGGGCGCCAGACCCCCTTCGACGATCTCGGTCCAGCCGATCAGCCGGCGTCCCTTGCCAAGCAGGAACTTCTCGATCCGCTTGACGAAGTAGCTTTGCAGCTCCTTCTCGTCTTGGAGCCCCTCGGCCTTGATCCTGGCCTGGCACAACGGGCACGTCTTCCAGTGCGTCTTCCCGCACTCGTCGCCGCCGATGTGGATCAGCTCGGAGGGAAACAGCTCGATGACCTCGGAGAGCACGTCTTCGAGGAACTCGAACGCCTTCTCGTTGCCCGCGCAGAAGACGCTTCGATAGGAGTGGTAGTTCCGCGCGTCGACCACCTCGTCGGGCCAGTTGGGACAGGCCAGCTCCGGATAGCAGGCCAACGCCCCGGTGGCGTGGCCGGGCATCTCGATCTCCGGAACGATCGTCACGTGGCGCTCGGCCGCATAGGCGACGATTTCGCGGACGTCGTCCTGGCTGTAGAAGCCATGCGTGCACTTGCCGTACGCGTTGCGCCAGCGGTTCGTGATCGGCGTGCGGTTCTGGAGGTTGGTCAGCTCGGGGTACTTCTTGATCTCGATCGCCCAGCCCATGTCGGTCAGGTGCCAGTGGAGCCGGTTCATCTTGTAGCAGGCCATCGCGTCGATGTACCGCTTCGTGTAGTCCTTGGTCAGGAAGTTGTGGCCCGGGTCGAGCATCACGCCGCGCCAGGCGTAGCGCGGCTTGTCGACGATCTGTACGCACGGCACGGTCCAGACCACGCCCGTCGTGGGATTCTCGCTCTCGATCGCCGCCGGCAACAGTTGGCGGAGCGTCTGGCAGGCGTAGAACACGCCGGTCGCCGTCGCGGCCTCGGCAAGCACGCGGTCATCGAGCACCGTCAGTTCGTAACCTTCCGGCCCGAGATGATCCTTGCCGGAAACGGTACGCAAAACGACGCAGTTCGCCGCGTCGCTCGACGGCGAAGACTCGCGCACGGTGAGATCCCAGCCGGTGGCCGGGGTCAGCAGTCGGGCCAGGTACTCTCCCTCGCGACGCGCATCGGCGGTCACGAGTATGGTCGTCCCCGGCCCAAAGGGGAACACGCCCTCGCGGACCTCCATCTTCTCAGGCTGCGGGATGACCGTCGGAGCAGCGCTCTCGGCACCGGCAACCAGCGTCGGCAGTCCGGCGACGAGTGTCGCAAGTGTCACAGAAACCCGAAGCGCAAGCGAGGGAAGACGCTGCTTTCCTCGCTTGCGCTTCGGGTTAGTGTCGATCCTGTCCGCGTGCGGTGTGGTCATCTCGCTCACGCTCCTCTCAAAAAGGGGCCGGGCTTCAGGCTCATTCAAAACGCGATGGGCTGACCCGCGGCGATGCTCCGGTAGCAGGCGTTCATCGCCTCGATGGTCCGCCGGTGCCAGCGGAGGTTGATCTGCGGCGTGCGCCCCACGCGCACACAATCGACAAACTCGTCGACCAGGCCGATCCATTCGTCGAAATAGGTGTATTGGACGGTGTATCGATCGTTGGGGGCCCCGTTGTGGTAGACGTTCGGGCCGAAGCAGTCGGCCACGAGCGTCCCGCGCTCGCCGCCGATCGCCAGGTTGACCTCCATCCGCTTGGGAAACACTTCCCAACCGGGGCCGGGCTCCGGCAGACGCTCCTCCAGACGCGACCACGACGGGTCCAACAGGAACGTGCAGCCGTCGGCCATCCGGCCGTTGACCAAGAGGAGGTCTTCCACCTCCAGGTCGGTCCGCATGTTCGGGGCCACGTCGGCATAGACCGACTCGAAGTCGCTGCCCGTCAGCCAGCGGATGAGGTCGAAGACGTGCGGATGGTCGCAGAGGGCCCCGCCGCGGAAACGCGCGTCGCCGTCGGAAAGGGGAACGCGGCTGCCGTAGCTCTGCTCGGGCGATCCCTGCCAGGGGAAGGCCCAGACGGGCGAGAGCGTGATGTTGGTCGCCTGCATCGAAAGGATTCGCCCCACCGCGCCCTCCGCCACGAGCCGCTTGACGCGCCGGACGACCGGGTTGTAGTGGAGCTCCAGCTCGATCTGGCAGACCACGCCGGCCGCTTCGACCACTTCGATCATCCGGTCGTACTCGGCCAGGTCGAAGGTGGGAATCTTCATCGACAGCACGTGAACGCCGCGCCGGGCACACGCCTCCACCTGCCGAAGATGCTCGCTGTTGGCCGACGCCAGCACGGCCGCTTCGATCTCCGGGTGCCGATCGAACATCTCCTCTTCGTCGCGGTAGCAGGGCACTCCTTGAACGGCCCGCTCGAACCGGCCCCGCACCGCCTCGTCTTGCGCACACGCGGCGACCCAGTCGAGCTTCGGCGAAGACGCGAGCGTCTGGAAATACTTGCGCGTGTGACCGTGGGTCAACGACAGCATGGCGATCTTGAGCGGTTTCACGCGAGGTCTCCTTCCACCGTCAGTCGTTCCCGTCGGCGGTCCGACGCGTAGGCCAGCTCGACAAGCTGCCGCAGACGCCGGTGCCGCCGTCGCCGTGCCGGAGTCAACTCGGGATGGCGCAACACGTCATAAGCCGATCGCACCAGGGCGGCCCGTTCCGCGTCCAGCCCGAACAGCTCCGCGTCCACGTCGGTGTGCTGCCGGTGCCCGGCGTCGGTCCAGGCGTAGACCGAGCTCTGCGCCACCTGGGTGTCGACCACGCGGTCGGAGGCCACGCCCCGCCGGGCGATCAACTCGTGGCGATCCTCGACGGCCGCGCCGGCCGGGAGCGTCGCACCGGCTTCCACGCTGGCAATCACGCCGCCGGCCAAACGCACGATCACGTTGGCCGCCCGGCCCTCCGCCATACTCGCACAGATCCCGACAATCGGTGTTCCCGAAAGCCACTCCACCAGATCGAACTCGCGGTACAGGATCGCCGCCAGGGGCGTCTCTCGGCCGTCGGTCAGACACGCGAAACGACACATCAAGAGCGGCGAGACCGTCTTCTCATCGACCAGACGCTTGAGCTCGACGAAGCGGCGCTGATGTCGCCAGGGCAAGAGCGGGACGGTCCGCTCCGGCGGGTCCGGCTCGGTCAGCGACTCGCCGGGCGCCAGCGTCAGAAGGTTGCCCGCGTCGCCGGGCGGTTCGCCGCCGTCGGCCATCCGCCAGGGACCGGGCGGCTCGACCGCGTACTTGTCCAACAAGCCGGCCAGGGCATCGTTCAAATCGGGGCACGCCCTTGTCTCGGTCATGGTTGCTCTCTTTTCATGCCGCCCGGGGGAGTCTCAAAGCATCTTCACGCGGGGCCGGTACTTCTCGACGAACTGCCGGTTGAACTCATCGCCGCCGGGGGCATTGGCGCTGCGCCAGACGGGCGGCTCGATGCCCCGGGCGACGCACTGGCGGACCGTCTCGATTTCCAGGCGGTGGGCGATGTAGAAATCGATGAGGTTCGAGTTCGGCGCGATGGGCGTGTCGAACCCCGGCACCTCGACGGCACAATCGCCGACCTCGTTGTAGTCGTCGATGCACACGTCCGCCAAATCAAAGAGGTTCTTGCCGTTGGGATGCCGGATGAAGTGGTCCGGCGGCATCTGTTGCTGCCAGAGCGACGAGCTGACGGCGATCAGCTTGGCCCCCGCCTCCTTGGCCTCCATCGCCGCGTCGATGGTGGCCGGGTTGATGCCGATGTTGTGGAAGATCACGAGCACGTCGTCGGGCGCAAGGCGGAAGTACTTCACGATGCTGCGCCCGTAGTTGACGCACCGCTCCAGCTCCAGGTATTTTAGTGCCTGGTTGAAAACGGAAAGGCCGGTTTCCATTAAGGGGTTGATGTTGGCCAGGCCGCCGGCGCGGAAGAACATCTCGCCCATCACCAGCGTCGTGTGCCCCCCGCCGCCGTAGACGTGGATCAGCCGGTCCTGCTCGATGGCGTCGGCCATCAGTCCGGCCGCCTTCTCGATGTTCTCCTGCTGCTCGCGCTCGATCTTGCGCATCAGCTCGATCGTCTTGTCGAGATAGCCGAAGTCGGGCTTCTGGTTTTCCATTTGGTTTCTCTCCTGGCGAAGTCGATTAGCTCGCCCCTCTGGTCAGCGCCCTAAGACCTTGCCGTAGGCCTTGCCGATCGTGTCCCACACTTCTCGTGCCCTGGGCGCGGCCAGCACGGTGCCCCGCCCCCCGCGGTAGGTCCAGGTGAACAGGCTCTCGACGCCCAGGTCGGCGTACATCTGCGCGACGCGGGTGATCTCGTCGAGGTCCTCCGGCTCCTGGTAATACCCCATGATCCAACGCTGCGAGCCCACGCCGTGCCGCCGGGCCACGTCGACGGTCCGCTCGGTGATCGAGCGGAAGAAGCTCCGCGGCAACTGGTACGAAAGGATGGTCGTGCTGAACACGTCGCACGCGTCGGAGGCCGCCACCTTGTCCCAGTCGTCGTAGCCGCGGTTCTCGGTCACGTAGTAGGTGCCCAGCGTGGCGTGCACGCAGCAGATGATCTTCGACTGGGGCCGGATGGCCTTGATCCGGCGCGAGGCCGTCTGGAGCACGTCCAACGCCCGGTCGCGCCGAAACCGCTTCACCTCCACGGTCAACTGCCGCGGCATCTCGTAGCCGTAGTGCTCCTCGAACGTCCGCCGGCAGACCGCGCAGCGGCAGCTCCAATCGTCGCCCGCCCCCCCGGTGATCGAGGCGTAGCTCTTCGGGAGCGCGTAGTGCGGCTCGTCCCAGAAGAACCCGTCGGCATCGACCTCCCGGGCGAGCCGCTCGCACAGCTCGAAGAAGTATTCGCGGAAGGCCGGCGTGTTGAAGCAGGCCGCCGGCAGCGGCTCGTCGCCGAGTGCCGACACCTGCCGGTTGCCCGGGTTGTTGGTCAGAAACAGGCTCGGGGGCTCGCCGCCGAACCATTTGCCGATTCCCCACGTGTCGAGGTAGACGGTCAGGCCCATCTCCTTGCCGGCTTGCACCACTTCGGGGATGCTCGACCGCCAGAAATCGAGGTCGAACTCCGACAGCGCCAGCAGCACGGCCGTGCAGTGGTGGTCGATCATCTCCCGGAAGTCGCGCTCGGCGTGCTCCACGTAGCTCAGCCCGTAGTAGCTGACGCCGGTCTCCTGAACGGCCATTGTCGTTTCGCCTCCCGCTTGAGTGCCAATCGCCTGCTAGACGATTTCGGTGGTATCTCCTTCCCAGGCCACAGACGAACGGGTGCTTTTCGCCTGCGGATCGGTACTCCGGCGGACCACCAGGTGCGGTTCCAGCAGCATACGGTACGGCGGGCGCTCCGCCGCCCCTTCGATCCGGTCGACCAGGTTCTGCACGGCCAGCCGGGCGATCGATTGGACCGGGTAGGCCACGCTCGTAAGCGGCGGGCTGGTGACGCGGCACTGCGGGAGATTGTCGAACCCCGCGATGGCCACCTCGTCCGGCACGGCAATGCCCTGTTCCTGGCAGAACTGCAACGCGCCGATCGCCAAGAGATCGTTGAACGCGAACAGGGCTCGCGGCCGGCTGGTGCGCTCGAACAGCCGCTCGACGGCCCGATAGCCGTGGAGGATGTCGCGACCGTCGCCGTCGGCGATTCGATCCGCGGCAAGCTCGACCCCCTCTTCCAACAGCGCCGAGCGGAACCCCTGGAGACGTTCGTCGCGCTTCAGCCGCGGCCCGAAGCCGATGTAGCCGAACGATTCGTAACCGAGGCTCAACAGATGGCCGGCCACCGCGGCCCCGCCCACGAAGTTGTGGGCGACGACGAAGTCGGCCTCGACGCCCCCCACACGGCGACTCACGAACAATAGCCGGACGCCCTGATCGATCAGGTTGCGGTACAACGCGGCACAGGCCTCATCCAGCCCCGGACAGATCAAGAGCCCCTCGACTCCGATCTCCAAGAACCCTTCGATCAGCTTCCGCTCGCGCTGGAAGTCGGACTCGCTGCTCCCCACCAGGACCTGGAAGCCCTGCTCGCCCGCCGCCCGCTGCACGTCCCGGCAAACGCGACTGAAGAACGGATTGGTGATGTCCGTCACGACCAGGCCCAGCCGGCGGGGGGAGAATCGCGCCGCACTGGCTCCGGCCGCTTGGCGTGCCGCGGCCGGACCGATCTTGGCCGGGCTGGTCGAATCACCGATCAAGAGCCCCTGCGTCTTGATCTTCTGCACGGCTTTCTGAGCCGTCGTTAGTGCGACGCCAAACCGCCCCGCCAACTCCCGAACCGTCATGAAACGGTCCCCCGGCGAGCCGTGCAGCCCGGCAAGTATCTCTGCCGTTAGATCGCGGGCAATCTGCTCAAACTTGGCCATCTGTCGGTGGTCGGATCGGTGGTCGCACAAGAGTACAATAGCAGAACAAATATAGAACACTTGACATAGTAATGGAACAATTGGGCCCGTCAACCCCCGGAAGCAAGAAAACCGCAGCGATTACGAGTGGTTGGTGGCCCGGCCAAGACGAGGAGACCAGCACGTTCTGGGGGGTCCGCTATGCGCCGTGAGGGGGATGCCGACTGCCGGGATGCGAATGAGCGTTCGCCAAGTGGATGGGCGGAGCCCTGCTCGCGGGTCGAGTAGATGCACCGGATACGACGCAAGCTCAGGGAATCCCGGAGGCATCAGCGGCAACGCTCAATCCTCGACCGGTTGCACGCGGACCGTCCGAACGGCGCCGGGCTCGACCGCCATCGGAACGCCGTCGATCAACTCCTTGCCCGACGTCGTCCTTTCCGCCGTCCCGTTCAACGTGACGATGTACTTCCTCTCGGGCTCGACGACGAACCACGCGGGCATTTCGTTCAGCCGAGCCCAGTCGAGCGTGCCGGTCGGATAGACGCCCCGAGGCCAATCGAACCGCAGCTTGCCCTGGTAGGGCTTTTCCGACTCCAGGCTCAGCACCAACCCATCGCCGAAGGGCATCGCGCCGATGCGTAGTCCCTCTTGGAACGGCACATGCCGCACGCCCCGCGAGCAGGCCATCATGTGCGTCGAGAGGCAGCGGCCCGTGCTGCCGTCGTCGTGGGCGTTGAGGTAGGGGCCGTATTGCTCGTCCACGTGCTTTCGGTGCTCGCTCTGGAGCGTCATCCAGTCGAGCCACTCGAAGACTTGCTTGTCGAAGACACCCAGGCGATTGGCCAGGATGATCATGCTTTCGTGCGAATCGCTCCAGGTATCCCGGTGCGCGGCCTGCGGCCAGAGCTTCGCCTTCTTGCACTCGTCGAAGTCCTTGCGGTTTTCGAGGAGCCAGCGGATCGGCTTCTCGACGGCCTTGCGGTAGCGGTCGGTGCCGGTCGCGCGGTCGAAGTTCTCGTAGGAGAAGAGGACGTACCCCCACGTGTCGGGCGGTTGCAGCCAAACGGTGTTCCCGTTCTTGTCGAGATCGCCGCAGAAGAGGCCGGTCTCCGGATGGGCGCTGGTTTGGAGGATCTGATCGAGCACCTTCACGAGCGGCTCGCGATACGACGCCGCCCGTTGGCTTCCCAGCTTGCACTCGACGACGAAAAGCTCGGCCAGGCCGGGGATCATCTCGCACCCGTGGTCGCGGAAGCTGTCGCGCCGTTCGACCATTTTCCGGAACGTGTCGATTTTCGGGTCGAGCAGCAGGGCGTCGCCGATCTCCTCGGCCGCTTCGAGATAGCGCTTCTCGCCGGAGATGACGTAGAGCCTCGAAAGCGACTGGAGCATGTTGCCCATCGCCTCCGTGCTGCGGGAGCACTGGGGATACAGGCCGCCGCGCTGGTGGGCGACGCGGATCATGGCGTCCGAGAGCCGGCACAGCTCCTCGTACCAGATATTGTCGGCCCCGAGATTCTCGACGATTCGGATCAGCCCGTCGCGCAGCCACTCGGAGAGCGCCAGGTACGTGGCTTCCCCTTCCACCTTGCCCGTGTCGTGGTAGTACACGCCCGGAATACCGTTCGGCAGCGTGCAGAGTCGCTTGGAGGCCAACAGGGTTTCGTGGAGTTTCGCGCCCGGCTGGTTGTATTCCGGCGCGACGAAGTTCGCGACGTGAACCAACGAGGAGTAGTAGTCGGCCGCCACGTCCTGGTAGTCCCAACGCAAACGCCGCCCGCGGACTTCGCGGAAAACGAGCTTCGTCTTCGCGTCGTAGTTGTTGTCGATCCATCCCTGCAAGAGCCGTCGGGCACTCAGGCCGCACTCGGCATAGCTCTTCCCTCGTTCGAGACATTCGTCAAGAAGCTCGTCGGGAATGATCTCTTCGGCGGGCCCGATCGGCTTGGCGGGCGTATCCGCCGCGATGATCGCAGACGTTGCCAAGACGGCAACCAGCCAAACGGCGAGAAGCCGAATCGGGGGCATTCCCCGGAACCATCGCTTCGCGGCCATCCTCATCTCCTTTGTGTCGTAGTAGGCACACGCCGTGTGCCGCAACCAGCGGACCGCACACGCCCTCTGCCGTAGCCAGCGGACGGCACACGGCGTGTGCCTGCTACTGAAGTCGGGAAGCCGTCTCTCGGCCGGTCCTCACGGATTCAGCCGGTCGCAAAGCTCGTGGACTTTGGCGACGATGCGCTCTTCCAGGGTGGGTTTCCAGGGAGAGTTGCTCGCTTCGTAGCCGCCTTCCTCGAGAACCCGTTTGCTGGCGATGTAATCGTCGTAGACGTTCGAGTAGCCCGCGACCCAGACGGCCGGACCATCCGGCTTGGTAAGCTCTCGCTTCAAGCGCAGCGAGTAATCCACGACGACCTCGCTGCCGAGCGCGACGATCGAGAGATCGTTGCCGAACCGGATGACCTGCACCGGGTAGGGGAAGTCGGGGCCGTCGGGCTTGGCGGATTCCAGCGCGACGGTTTCCAGCGCAGAGCGGAGGGGGCCGTGCACCGGGCGTTGATGGAGAAGCTTCGACTGGCCCACTTCGAGTGCCGCCTCGACGGCCGTGGCCAGCGAGCGCCCGTGCTTCTGGGCGTAGTGCAGCTCGCTGCGCGGATACGGATTCTGGTCGGCGCCGCATCCCATCAGGAAATGGGCGGCCACGCCCGGATGATCCTGCTCGAAGCACTCCTGCGCGAATCCGGCGTAATCGCCCAGCCACTTGAGGAAGCCCATGGTGGTGTTGTGGCAGGCGTATCCGAACAGCACGGCGCGGAGCTCGCCTTCGGGATTGGTGACGCGCAGCGCGGGCACCGCATGATCGACCGGCCCCTCGGGATTGGGATGGTTTCGGTAGCCGGCTTCCGTCGGCGTGCGGCGATTCATGGCGAACCCGCATCGGGCGTGGCCGTAGGCGAGCGACGCCGGCTCGAGCCGGTCGAGCGATTGGCCCACGACGTCGACGAGGGACTTCGTGAGCCCGTCGAAGTAGTCCTTAGCCTCGTCGCGCCCGTAAGCCGGCCCGCAGTGCGTGTGCGACGCGTTCATCAGGAGGGCGTGCGGCGGGAGCTGGTACTTCTGCTCGACCTGCTCGGCAACGGCCGTTCGGAGTCGATCGATCACGCCGATGAGGTCCATGGTGAGGATCACGACCCGATTGCCGTCCCGGTCTTCGAGGGCGAGCGATTTGGCAAACAGGTCCTGCTCGGTGCCCTCGGCGGGGTCTTTTCGCCCCCCGTACCCGGCCATTTGCAGCGGCCGTTCGGGCGTGATACGGACGGATGCAACGCCGACCTTCCACTCGGGAGCCTCCTTGTCGGGGGCTTCGCCGGCGCGGGCGGGCAGCGACGGTACGATCGCGAGCAAGATATAGAGTGCCGGGTTTTTCATGTCTTCCTCATCCGCAACGGGTTTGGCGCGTTCGGCGGCCGGCGCGCACTGTCGCCGCCGCACGACGTGGCCGCGAGAGTCAGTCCGTCCATGGTATCAGTCCGTTTATGGTGAAGGCCTTTCCGGCCGGGATCGTTGTCTAGGTGCGGGCGCCTCCGGCGCTTTGAACCCGCCAGCACCAGAATACTCGCTCGCGTTGGCGGATACAACATGCATACGAAACGCCGCGGCGTCGTCTATAATGATAATTCGTCCGGCTCCGTGGAGGAGGGCGGCGGCAACAACGGCCACACGGCCGCTGCTTGGGGCGGGATCCGGGTACCTGCACGATCCTCGATCTACTTCACTTCCCAAGAAACCCGAGGCAACCGATGGAAAACTTGAAGCTGGGCAAAGCATGGAATCGAAGGCTGACCGCGGGGACCGGGCTGATGGTTGTTCTGCTCTCCGCCTGCGGGCAGTGCCAGGGCACCGACGCTGCCACATTGGGCGGAGACGGCCGCACGTTCCACGTCGACTCGGACAGTGGGCGGGACAGCGACGACGGGCGATCCGAGGAAAGGGCTTGGCGCAGTCTGGACCGGGTCAACACGGCCGATCTCGCGCCGGGCGACACGGTTCGGTTCCGGTGCGGCGGCGCGTGGCGAGGCTCGCTTGTGCCGGCCAGCGGCGACGAGAACGCGCCGGTCACTTACACAAGCTATGGAGAGGGGCCGAAGCCTTTGATCCTCGGCTCCCTGCCGCGCAGCCGCCCCGAGGACTGGGTCGAGGTCCGGGAAAACATCTGGGCGACGCTCCCGATGGAGTATCGTCCGGGAGAGCAAGTCGCCGATCTGCGAGAGAGCCGGTGGGGGCGTCATCAGGAGGCAGGGGCCAACGTGAGCGTCGCCGAGGAGGAGGGGCCGGACGGCAGATTCCTCCGGTTCACGTGCCACGATAGCGGACAGGCGTCGAATCACGTCCAGGTTTGGGGGCCGGATCTGGCCGTCGAGAAAGGCACCTGCCTGCGGATGACCTTCCGAGCTCGCAGCAGCAAACCGTTCCGGTTGCCGGGCATGTCGATTCTCCAAGCCGGCTCTCCGTGGACGGGATTCGGGACGGCCGGCCCGGTCGACCGGGAGATCGGTCCGGAGTGGGGGGTCTGCGAGGTGGTTTTCGACGTCTCCCGATCCTCGGAGGCCGGCAGGCTGCACTTCAACCTCGGGGGGATTCTGCCCGAAGGTGCCGTCTTCGATTTCCAGCCGCAAAGCCTCGACGCCGTGACCGCCAGCGTCGCCGATCCGCTTACGGTGGACGTGGGCAACGTCATCTTCGATCACGGCAAGGTTTGCGGCTGGAAGAAGTGGTCGGTGGACGAGCTCGATAAGCCGTATGACTACTACTATGACGGCTCGTCCTGGCGGGTCTTCCTCCACGCGACGGCCAATCCCGCAACGCTTCACGAGAGCATCGAGCTGGCCATGAAACGGCACATCGTCGACCAGAGCAGTGCGCATCACGTGGTCTACGACGGCCTGGCCGTGAAGTACGGCGCCGCCCACGGTTTCGGAGGCGGCAACACACACCACCTGGTCATCCGGAACTGCGATCTGGGCTACATCGGCGGGGGGCATCAGTTCACGCCCCCGAGCGGCCGCCCGGTGCGCTACGGCAACGCGATCGAGTTTTGGGGCGCGGCGCACGACAACCTCGTCGAAGGCTGCCGGATCTGGGAGGTCTACGACGCGGCTTTGACCAACCAGGGACGCGGCCCGTCTTCGAAGCAGGTCAATATCACCTACCGCAACAACGTCATCTGGAATTCGGAGTACTCGTTCGAATACTGGAACCATCCCGAGACGGCGGTGACGAAGAACGTCCGCTTCGTGAACAACACGTGTGTCAACGCGGGCGGCGGATGGGCGCACGCCCAGCGCCCCGACCGGAACGGCAGCCACCTGATGTTCTACAGCAACACGGCGGTTACGTCCGGCATCGAAGTGAAGTACAACGTCTTCGCGAACGCCACCGAGTGGGGCAGCCGGTATTCCAGCGGTTGGAAGACGCTGCCCGACATGGATCACAACCTCTGGTTCAGCCGGGAGGGCGTGATGGTGTACTGGTTCCGCGAGAAGATCGCCGGTTTCGAGGATTACTGCAAGACGACGGGGCTCGACGCCCACTCGCGGTTCGCCGATCCCAAGTTTATCGACGCGGCCAACGGCGACTACCGGCTCGCCCCGGACAGCCCGGCACGCAACATACGACCGGACGGCGGCCCGGTCGGTGCCGACGTGCTGTGGCCCGTTCGAGAAGGACTGTGACGAATCCGGCAGTCCACACTAACCCGAAGCGCAAGCGCCCTTCTGGAGGGCGGCGACTTGTCACCGATTTCTGAGCGGCCGAAAGACGCAGTGAGACGGCTTTCGGGTGAACTCTGAGATCGCCGGTGGCTTGGGCAGGACGCTTAAGAAAGCGGCGACAAGTCGCCGCACTCCAAAGAAAGCCGCTCCGCCGATTGAGCTCCGCGGTCGCGGCGTCACTCGAGCATGGTCAACGGATTCCGGCGGTTTGCCAACGGGAAGGTCACGGGCCCGCCGACGCGGTGCGACTCGAACACGGCGACGATCATCTCCGTGGCCGTGCGTGCCTCGTAGAGGTTGCTTTCCGGGAGGCGGTCTTCACGAATCGCGGCGATCAGGTCCTTGATGGCCAGCACGTTGCCCCCGTGCAGGCCACTGTCGGAAAGCGGCTCGGGCTCGCCCACGCCGGCCGAGCTGACCGGGATCCATGCCTTGCCGCTGCGGCCCGGCGCCCAGGACGAATCGGGCAGGAAAAAGACCGGGGGCAGGTATCCGGTCCCCATCTCGATGACGCCCTCGGACCCGAAAATCCGCAGGCCGAAGCGAGAGGGCTGGCCGCCGGCGTTCCGCGTGGAGTCGAAATAGGCGGTGCGGCCGCCCGAGAGCCGGTAGATGGCGTGGACCTCGTCGCCGGCCAACGGGCCGATGCCCTCGGCCCCCGGAGCGACGTCGTCCTTGCCCACGGGCCGTCCCTCCTGCTCGACGGTGGCGAAGCACCACTGCGGGTCGCCGCCGAGATGGTGGGTCAGGTTCAACACGTGCGTGCCCAGCACCCAGAGGTCCTCGCCCCCGCCGCGGCGGTCCTCCTTGCCGCGGGCGCGCAGCTCGAGCACCCGGCCGATCTTGCCCGAGGCGATCAGCTCGCGGACCACGGCCAGCCTGGGGCTATATCGCGTTTGATGGGAGATGGCCGCCTTGACCTTGTTCTTCTCGCAGGCGGCGATCATTTCGTCGGCCTCGGCCAGCGTGCGGCACATCGGCTTCTCGAAGTAGATCCCCCGCGCGCCGCTCTCGGCGGCGGCCACGACCATGTCGCGATGCTGGTCGATCCACCGGGGGCCGACGGCCACCAGGTCGGGCTTCGCCTCGTCGAGCATCTTGCGGTAGTCGGCGTAGCCCTGGGGCGCGCCGGTCCGCTTGACGGCGGCGGCCAGTCCCTGCGGGTCGGCATCGGCCACGGCGACGACCTCCACGCCCGACACCTCCCGCCAGACCGTGTCCAGTCCGTGTCCGTAGTTGCCCCGCCCGGTGTGCCCGATGACGCCGACGCGGTGCTTCGCCGTAACGCCCTCCGCGGCGCGAGCGATTCGCGGTGCCAAGCCCGCGAGTCCGAGCGCGGTGGCGCCGGCAAGGAATCCCCGGCGACTGAGCACGGGTTGCGGTTCGCGTGGATTGCGCGCGTGGTTGCCAGTCATCGGACGTCCCTCCCATGTTGCATTCGTGACGTTTCATCCTCGTTACGGCGCTTCGCGTCGTAACGTCCGGCTTGGACGCTTCGCGTCCCCCCCTTGCCTTCGGTCGTCGTGGGAAACTGCCGTACGCCGCCGCGGACGCGAAGCGTCCCCTCCGTGCGTTCCCACTCGGAAGCGGCGAACGAGTGCGATCCTACTTCAAATCATTGAGGAGCCTCACGGCCGTCTCGACGAGCATCTCGCCGCCGCCCGGCTGGATGCGGCTGTTAACCGTCTCGTAGCTGCCCTCGGCAAACGCCTTCTGGGTGGGCACGTACCCGGGGGCGTCGTGCGCAAGCTCGATCACCATCGTCGTGGCGAACGGGGACGCCTTCTTGATGGCCAGGCCCAGGTCGACGAACTCCTCGCCGGGCAGAGCGACGAAGGCGACGTCCGCCCCGAAGCGGAACACCTGGACCGTCATCGGCAGCGTGTCGCCTTCGAGCAACTCGAGGGCCATGATCTTGTACGCCTTGACGCGGTCCAGGAACGGCATCTCGCTCGTGTGAACCTTCTTCATCGCCTCCTTGGCCCAGGCGACCTCCTCCGCGCTGTACTTCTGCAAGGGCACGTCGACGACCTCGGTCCGCACGTCGAGCGATGGTCCCCCGACGGGCCTCAAATCGCCCTGCTTGGCCTTGAGCGTGGCGGCCAGCGTCTCGCCGATCCGCCGGGCCTCGTCGTGGCCGCTCTGTGGGCGGCCGTGGGAGACGTCGACGTGGTTGATGTCGCCGCAGGTGCCGTTGGCGAAGACGGAGACGAAGTCCGGGCCCAGCTCCTGGCGCAGCGACTGCTCCACGTAGTACGGGAAATCGGCGCTGTACTCCAGCCCAGTCACTGTGTCCAGGTGCAAGGCGAACACGGCGAGCGAGGCCAGCGGGCGGTTGTCGGCGGCCGTGCGGAACAGCAGGAAGGGAACCTGCGGATCGATGGGCCCGGCCGGGCGGAGGATGTTCGGGTTCATCTTGCCGGGATTGAACCGCACGGGGCCGCCCCCCTTCATGTGGAACCGGCGGTTGAAGGAGAGCCCTTCCTGCTTCGCCGTCACCACTTCGAGCTTGACCGGCCCGAGGGCACCCTGGGCATCGACGATCACCTTGACCAGCTTTTCGACGAGCTGGGCCGGGTAGTCGACCTTCTCGGCCGGATCATGCCCTTCCTTCGCGACGGCCAGGTCATGAAGATGTTTGCGCATCGCCCCGGCAAACAACGGGCCGGTGTGCGTGTGGGTGGCGGCCAGGAGGATGTTCGCGGCAGGGATGCCCGTCTCCCGCTCGGCGACCCGGCGAACGTGGACGGTCATCTCCCGCGGCAGTCCGATCAGGTCGCAGATCACCATCGCCGCCTGGCGCTCGCCCTGGCGGAGCACGATCGCCTTGGCCCGGAGCGGGTCGTGCGTTCCGGTGCTGAGCCGCTCGTGGAAGTATCCGCACATCCGGTAGTTGAGCGGCGGTGTGACGTCGGCGACGGCGACGCCGGCCTCCAACGCGGCGGCCCAACTGGCGCCCGACGGCGCCGCCAGAAGGGCCAGGAGCACGGCGGCTGTGAGTAGGCTGGTGCTGGATTTCATCGGGGAACCTCCAAACGGTTTGGCTAGCTTGCGGAAGAAATTCGAGGGCGACGGGCGTGAAAGACGACCCATCAGCACGGCAGTCAGTGTAGGCCGGCCGAGGCGGAAAATCCAGCGTCCTGCGCCCGGCCCAGGTAGGGGGAGTCCCGGGCGATCGAGAACGGCCGGCCGGCTCGGCCACGCGCGCCGCCGCCCGGGGTCGTTGTGGCCGTCGTCAGAACAGCTCCAACACGTGCTCGCCGTTGTGGGCGGGGTTGCCGATCAAACGGCGTCCTTGAACGTCGACCACCAGATCGAGCATTTCCAGCGGGATCTGCCCGATCAGGACCGGAACGTCGTCGGGGACTTCCATCACGTCCACGCTACAGAAGCGGCCTTCGATAGTCAGTCGCACCGCTTCGTAGACGGAAACCGGGCCGACGCCCCGCGTCGACTTGGCCTGCTTCTCGTAGACCTTCGTCAGCCCCAGTTCACGGATCAGATGAGTCGGCAGAGCGATCGTCGTGGCACCGGTGTCAACGAGCGCATCCTCCGCCGTCACTCGGCGGACGTCGCCGGTCGAGCGCGCCCCGCGCTCGACCTCGACAATATCCCCCAAGTTCTCCACGATGACTCGCGTCAAGACACGTCCCATGATTGTCTCCATTGGTATTCTCCCTCGTCGCTTTCCTCAGTCTAGGCCAGTTCGGACCTCGGGTCCAGCGGGGTGACAAGGTGAGGGGGTGACAGGGTGACACGATCGCGCTGTTCACCCCGTCACCCCCTCACCCTGTCACTTGCTCACCGCTGCCCATACCCGTGGTGATAGCGGTCGTACCACTTCTTCGCCTCGTCCGCCGGGATCGCCCAGGGGTTGCCGATTTGCAGGGCGAGGTGGACGGTTTTGGCCACGTCTTCGGTCATCACGGCCGATTTCAGGGCGGCGCGGGGGGTGGGGCCCCAGGCGAACACGCCGTGGTTTTGCAGGAGGATCGCCGACGCGCGGTTGCGATGCTTCAGGATGGCCCGGCCGATGTGGTCCGCCTGGTTGTCGACGTACGGAGTGCAGGGGATCTCGGCGCCGAACTGGTCGGCGATGGCCGTCAAACAGAGCGGGATCGACCTCCCCACGGCGGCCATGGCGGTAGCGTAGTTGCTGTGGGTGTGGACGATGCCGCCGATTCCCGGCATGTTGCGGTAGAGGTAGACGTGGTGCGGCAGGTCGACGCTGGGCAGCAAATCGGACTCGACCACCTCGCCCGTTGCAAGATCGACCTCCACGAGATCCTCCGGGGTCAGCGTGTCGTAGTCGATGCCCGAGGGCTTGATCACCAGGCGTCCCGCCTGGCGGTCCAGGCCGCTGGCGTTGCCGGAGTGCATGGTCACCAGCCCGGTGGCCAGCAACCTCTTGTTCGCGTGGCAGACCTCTTCGCGGAGCTCGGTCAGGTCCATGGGTAGCGATGCCCTCCGTAAGATCGGGCGAAAAACAAGTTTCCGACTTCAGTAGCAGGCACACGCCGTGTGCCGTCCGCTGGTTGAGGCACACGGCGTGTGCCTACTACTTCGGAAATGCCGGAGTTATTTTTCGGCCACTCCGTAGGTTTCGATCCTCGTTCACCCTTTGCGGGCCCGGTCCCGGATGGCGATCAGCTCTTTCATCACTCGGTCGAGTTTGCCCTGGTAGTTGCCGGTGCCGAAGGCGTCGTGCAGCGTGCGGTAGAGCTTGGTCAGCTCGGCATAAACGGCCGCGGCGTTCTTCCCGGGGCGGTAGACCGTTGATTTCACGCCCGTCATTCTGCGCTGGGCCTGTTCGGTGGTCTTGTAGGCCCCGCCGACCACGGCCCCGAAGATGGCCGCCCCCAACGCGCAGGTCTGGGCCGAGCGGCTGATCTTCATCGGCCGGTTGCAGACGTCGGCGTAGATCTGCATCACCAGCGGGCTCTTCTCGGCGATCCCGCCGCAGTTGACCACCTCCTTGACCTTCACGCCGTACTCCTCGAACCGCCCGATGATCGTCAGGGCGCCGAAGGCCGTGGCCTCGACCAGCGCCCGGTAGATCTCCGGCGCCGTGGTGTGCAGCGTTTGGCCGATCAGCAGGCCGGTCAATAGCGGGTCGACGAGCACCGTGCGGTTGCCGTTGTTCCAGTCCAGCCCCAGCAGGCCGCTCTCGCCGGGCTTGAGCTTCCGGGCCTCCCTGGTCAGGTTGGCGTGCGGATCGCCCTTGGCCGTGTACTGCTCGGGGGCCAGGTAGCGGACGAACCAGTTGAAGATGTCGCCCACGGCCGATTGCCCCGCTTCCAGCCCGTACATGCCGGGCACGATTGAGCCGGGCACGATGCCGCAGAGGCCCGGGATGTCGGGCAAATCCACGTCGCCGGGGGCCACCATCATGTCGCAGGAGCTCGTGCCGAGGATCTTCACCAGCGTGCCGGGCTTGATGCCCGCGCCGACGGCTCCGGTATGAGCGTCGAACGCCCCGGCGGCCACGGGAATTCCGGCCGGAAGCCCCAGCTTCGCGGCCACGTCCGGCGCCAATGCGCCGACCTTCTGGTCGGCCGCCACGGCGGGCATTTTGTAGCGCCCGCGGAGCACGGCCAGCTTGGGGTCGAGGCCTCGCAAGAAGCGGGCGCTGGGCAGCCCGCCCCACTGGTCGTTATACATCGCCTTGTGCCCTGCCGCGCAGAT
>DATKZH010000658.1:0-8851 GCA_035528065.1 Thermoguttaceae bacterium
TTTTCGGAACGCGTGGGTCTCGTGCCTCGACCCACCCTACGCCTACCACGTCACAGGAGGCCAACGCATGAAACGATGCACAATTCTCTGGATCGCCGCGTTTCTGGGAGCGATGGCGACCGCAAACCTCGCCGCCGAGCCGATTCGGCTCGTCGAGGACGGCAAGCCGCGGGCGACCGTCGTCATTCCTGCGGAACCTGAGGAGCAAATCAAGCTCGCCGCGGAGCTGCTGGTCGATTACGTCAAGCAGTCCTCGGGCGCGGAGCTGGCGATCGTCGAAGAGGCGGATCCGAAGGCGAAGCGCCTGCCCGTCGCCATCTACGTGGGGCCGTGCGACTACGTCGAAGGACTGGGGCTCGAGCTCGAGCAGCTCGACGACGACGGCTTCGTCATCCGCGGCGTGGACCCGGGGCACCTGGTCGTCGCGGGGCCGACGCCCTACGGCACGGAGTTCGGCGTGTGCGAGCTGTTGGAGCGCTACCTCGGCGTGCGATGGCTCATGCCGGGAGCGGACGGCGACGACGTGCCCGCGCACGCGACGATCGAAATCCCCAGCGAAGAGGTCTGCGGGGAGCCGGCGTTCTTCTCGCGGTTGTTCAGCGGTTTGCAGGGCGGCGCGCAGGCGACCTGGGCACGGCGCAATCGCATGCACGGGCGCGTGCAGTTCCACCATAACCTCCAGCGGCTCTTTGCCCCGGAGACCTACACCAAGACCCACCCCGAATTCTTCCCGTTGAGAGACGGCAAGCGCTACTTCCCGGCGACGAACGACACCCACGGCTGGCAGCCCTGCTTCTCGGCCGAGGGGATCGTCGACGAGGCGATCGAGAACATCTGCCGGTACTTCGACGAGCACCCGGAGGCCACTTCGTATTCGCTCGGCGTGGTCGACTCGAGCGGCCACTGCGAGTGCGCGGAGTGTCAGGCGAAGGACTCGGGCGAGAAGAACTTCCTGGGCCGGCGCGACGTGTCGGACCGCTACTACGGCTGGTGCAACCGGGTGGTCGAAGGCGTGCTCGAGAAGCACCCGGACAAGTTCTTCGGCTGCCTCGCCTACAGCGAAGTGGCCCAGCCGCCGTCGCGGGTGAAGGTCCATCCGCGCATCGTCCCCTACATGACCTACGACCGGATGAAATGGGTCGACCCGGAGATTCGGGCCGACGGCGAGCGGATCACCCGGTGGTGGCAAGAGACGAGCCCGACGCTCGGCTGGTACGACTACATCTACGGCTCGGCCTACTGCGTGCCCCGGGTATGGTTCCACCACATGGCCGACTACTACCGGTTCGGCCGGGCCCACGGCGTGCGGGCCCTCTACGCCGAAGCCTATCCGAACTGGGGCGAAGGGCCGAAGCTCTACGTGTCGCTCAAGTTGCAGTGGGACCCGGAGCAGGACGTCGACGCACTACTGCGAGACTGGTACGTCCGCACCGTGGGCGAAGCGGCCGCCGACGACCTGGCCGCTTACTACGCCCTGTGGGAAGACTTCTGGACCCGGCGGATTCTCCAGTCCCCGTGGTACACGAAGTCGGGGCAGTACCTCCGCTTCAACAACCCGGGGTACCTCGCCGAAGTGACGGACGACGACGTCGCCCGAAGCCGGGCCCTCTTGGATCGGGTCGTCCAGAAGGCGGCGACCCCGAAGCAGAAGGCCCGGGCGAAGCTGCTCGCCTTGGCGCTGGAGTACTACGAAGCCTCGGCCGTCGCCTACGCGGGCAGCCGCGAGGCGGAGCCGTCGGTCGTGCGAACCGAGGCCGACGCGCTGGCGGTGCTCGACCGGGGCCGGCGATGCCTGGAGATGGCCGAGAAGCGGCGCCGGCTCGTGTTGGAAGAGTTCCCCAAACACCCGGAGCTTTTGCACCAGATCGATCTCGACCGCTATTCGCTGCTCCGCGGCGACGATTGGGGCGCGGGCCTCCTGTGGCGGGCGTTCGATTGGGCCGACCGGAGCGACGCCGTGCGCCGGCGCGTCCGGGAGCTGGCCGACTCGCCAACGCCGTCGGTGGCGCTTTCGGCCAAGACGATGCTCGTCGTGGCCGACGCGAGCTCGGAGCCGGTCTCGAAGAACCCGTCGCTGGAGGACCCGGAAGGCCGCTGGCCGCAGGGCTGGTCGCCGTGGGTCAAGTGGGGCGTGGGCACGAAGGAGGCGAGCCCCGACGCCGCCCACTCGGGCAAGCTGGGCGTCGTGTGCAAGGGCATCAAGCGGGGCGGGCCGCATCAGCGGGTCGAGATCACGCCGGGGCGCTACGCGGCCACCGCCTTCGTGCGCGTGCCGCAAGCCCCGAAGGCCAGCGCCACGATCACGCTCGACATGACCCCGCTCGACGAGAACGGCCAGAACCTGCCCGGGGCCATCTCCACGACCATGTGCGCCGCGGCGTGCGACTGGACGCGGCTGGCGGTGGCCGGCGATGTCCCGGCGGAGATCGGCGGCAAGCCGGCGAAGGCCGTGCGGCTGATCGTGATCGTCGACGGCTTCGAGCCGGACGAGGAGGTGCACCTCGACGACGTGGCGATGTACCGGATCGAGTAGCACCGCGTGCGGCGCGCGCAGCCACCCGCCGGTCACCGTGGCCGATACAGTTCGACGCTCGTCTCGCTCAAGTAGCCGATTTTCACTTTCTTCCGCAGATCGTTGGCCGCCTGCGACCAACTGGCGGACGACGGGACGTGCTCCTCGGTCATCGCCTCGACGTGGCCGTCTAGGAAGCTGACGTTGGCGACGTCTCCCGTGTGGCGGAAGTGCGTGCCGGGCTCGGCGTAGGGATCTTCCGGGCCCGAGAAGTACCAGTTCTCCGTGGCGATGACGTCCGGCTGGGCCGTAAACGTGTCGATCCGCGCGGCGTCGCAGAAGACCGCGGTCCTGCTGGTGGCGGGGAAGTAGGCGAGGTTGCGGACGTGCATGACCGCCGGCCAGGTCGACCAGTCCTGGCTGCCCAGGTTCAGGTTGTACCCGTACCCGCCCGACGCCCCGTCGTAGAGGTTCACGATCTCGTCCGTCCTGTCCGGGCACTGATAGACGGACGTGTTCCTCTCGATGTAGGGCACGATCAGGCCCTTCTGCGGGTCGACCTCGTTGGTGGCGTAGTCGACTTCGCCGAACCACGTCACCTGTGGGTCTCCCCAATTGGCGGGAATATAGGCGGGCGGCAGCGCCTTGTGCGTGTCGTGATAGAGCAGAACTGCCAGGGTGTTCTGCTTTAGATGGTTCGAGCACTGGGCCCTTCGGGCGGCTCCCCGGGCGGCCTGGACCGCCGGCAGCAGCAAGGCGATCAGGATGCCGATGATGGCGATCACGACCAGCAGCTCGACGAGAGTAAACGCGCGTCGTCCGGCCGACATGGGCTGGCTCCTTCGGTTGGGCTGTAGCAAGTGGGTCCGCGAGGCGTCAGCCCTGAGCACACACGCGCGGATGCCTGGTCACGAGGCGAAAAAAGACGTCGCCCGCTCTCTCCGATCGTGGTCTGGCTCAACACCCGAGGGGTTCCGGGGTGTTTTACAGTTGCGGCCCAGCGTAGGATTCGCACCTACTTCACGACTGGAGACTCGTCGCTGGATCGATCCCGGCACGGCGAAGGAACGAGGTCGGCCGGCGCATGGCCGCAGAGCGCGGGCACGGGGTCGGCCGGGGCGTTCGTTCTCCGAGCGCGGATCGCGAGGTCACTGCCGGTCGCCCGTCCCTCGCGAGCGTACCCGGCGCTGCGCTGGTAGGTCTGCTGACTTCCGAGCGAGCGAGCCCGGCCTTCTCATCGTCCCAGGGCGCAATCCCCTGTAGACGACAATGGCCAAGGAAGAATGGGGCTCGTCGTTTCCCTCGGTTACAGCGGCGGGGCCGTCCCGGATTCACACCGGCGTTCCCTGTTCGTCGGCCGCCCAAGCGCGGACGGCCGACCACCAACGCAGTTCTCAAGAAAGCAGTCTAGCAGGTCTGCCTGAAAACACAAGCCCCTGGGCGAGGCTTTTTGCCGGGCGATTTTGTAAGCGCAGGCGGGGCAACGGCTTAACGGCCGCCGCGTGATCGCAATCGCTGGTGGAGGTCGGCCCGTGCCGCTCGCACCACCCGATACCCGGCCGCGCGAAAGACACACAACGAGCCCAGCACCCAGACCACTTGCAGGATGCACAGGACCGCGTACGCGCGGAGGCTGACCACCTCGGCCAGCGTGCCCCCGGCACCGATCGCCGCGGCGGTCGCCAGGGCGAGGGCCATAGCCCGCAGCCCCGGCCGGCCGGTGCCCAGCGTCGCCCAAACCGCCAGAAGGGCAGGGACCGCATTGGCGAGGCTCAGGACGGCCCATTGTCGCCAATCGCCCAGATATGCCGGAAAGAGATGGTGGTCGACCGAGTACCGCAGCGCGCCGAGCACCACGGCCAGCACCGTGGTCCAGGAGAACATCTCGCGCAAGGAGAACTGGAAGCGGGACGGGCCGGAAGAGCCGTCGCCTGCCACGTCGACGCGGTCGGCACGGACCAGCCGTGCGCCCGACAGCCGAGCGACCGTCAAGGAGACGAGGATGGCGATCGTCTGGGCCAAAAGCAGCGAGCCGTAGAGGCACGCGTAGTCGTCGATCTGCGACGGGGCGACGATCCACGCCACGTAGCGGGACCACATGACGGCGATGAGCATCAGCCCCATCATGCGCCCCTGGAACCAGCGGCCCGCAAAACCGGTCCAGATCGCCGCCAGGCTCACCTGGCTCATCGAGAGCGCGAAGAGGACGAGAACCGCGGGATGCGGCCACAAGGGCGGCGAGCCCCGGTCGGCCGAGGCGGCAACCGACAACGCCACCACGTCCACCAGCACGGTCGCCGCCACCCAAAGCGCGATCAGCATGCGAGCGTGTCTCATACTGCAAGCGTAGCTTGTTGGGGGGCGCGCCGTGGGCCCCGAGCCCCCCGCACAAGCCGCCCGCGCCTCGCCTGCCTGCTGCGATCCGACCGGACGTCCTGCGAGAGGAGGGGCACGTTGTCCGGCTCCGCCGCGTCGAGTAAACTGAGTAGATTCAAGTTCTCGATGCGCGACGCGGGCGGAGCGTTGTCGCGCGCAGCGAGGCCCCGCAAGGCGCGACGGACCGGGGGCTCACCGCGCTCGACCCCTGCCATCCTCGCCCAATCCTCGAGTCCCCGAGACGGAACGCGCCCCATCGCGAGTCGGCCGAGGAAAGGGGCGCGGGCCGCACCCTCACTCGGCGTCCCGCAAGATCGTACAACCCGAGCCAGGCAGAAAGAAAAGACATTCACGAATGGAGCTACTGATACCAGCGGCGATCGGGTTGATTGCGGGCCTGTTGGGCGGACTCCTGGGAGTCGGCGGGTCGATCATCATCATCCCCGGGCTGATCCTCTACCTCAGCCAGACGGGCCGCTACGAGGGGAGCGTGCAGCACCTGCTCCAGGCGGCGGCCATGATCTGCAACGTGTTCGTCGCCGCCCCTTCGGTCCTGGCCCACTGGCGCGCCGGAATGATCATGAAATCGGTGACGCTCCCGCTGATTCCCGCGGCGCTGGCGGGGATTCTCCTCGGGGTGTACGTGAGCGACACGTCGCTGTTCGCGCGGCAGAACGGCGTCTACCTGGCCATGATCCTTGCGGGGTTCATGGTCTACGTGGCCGCGTACAACGGCTTTCGTCTGATGACCAACACCGACCTGGAGCACGGGTTCGACGAGCGCCCCGCTCCGCCCGTCGTGGGCGTCGGCTCGGTGGGGCTGGTGATGGGGTTCTTCGCGGGTTTGCTGGGGATCGGCGGCGGTGCGATCTGCGTGCCCATGCAGCAGATCCTGCTCAGGATCCCCCTGCGTCGAGCCATTGCGAATTCGGCCGTCACGATCGTCTGCGTCTCGTCGGTAGGGGCCGTCTTCAAGAACGCGACCCTTTCGATCCACCATGGCATTGCCGTGACGCAGTCGCTGCAATTGGCGGCGATGCTCATCCCCACGGCGATCCTCGGCAGCTATCTCGGCGGCAAGCTCACCCACGCGCTGCCCCGCCGGGTGTTGCGTCTGGTGTTCATCGTGTTCATGCTGTCTATCGCCTACTTGACGTTCACCGAGGCGTGGCAAGCGAGCCACTCCCCGGGGACCGCGCCGCGTGCCGCCGCCGGCGCCGTCGAGACGCAGACAGAAGGATTGTCCGCAAAGCGTTGTGTCCGTGCGAAGCCGCAAGCGGCTTTGCGGAAGTGATCTCTCCGCTGCCGAGTGACGACATGACCGACGCCATTCGCATCAAGCCGCATCACTTCGTCGACGTCGTCGCGGCGTTGGGCCGCGGAGAGACGACGTTCGAGCCGCACGCTTACGGCCACGACGTCCACGGGGTCGCCGCCCGGCTTCTCGACCATCGCGACTCGATCCTCCAGATCGAGCTCGGCGCCGATGACATCTGCCGGCCGTGCCGGCACAACGTCGATGGGCTCTGCGACGACACGATCGATACCTCTTTTCGCCCGGATGCCCCCCGCTCGAAGCGCGAGTACAACCTGCGCATCGACCGGCGCTGGTGCCGGCGCCTCGGGCTTCGGCAAGGCCAGCGGCTCACCGCGCGCGAATTCTGCCGGCTGCTTCGCGATCGTGCCGGCGACGTCACCCACGTCTATCGCGAGAACCCGGCCGATCGCACGGCGAAGCGCGCCCAAGACCTCCGCGCCGGGATCGACGCGTTCCTTGAGGCCGGCGGGACCGACGAGCCGGCCTGAGGGGGACATGGAGAAGCCTGCACGGTCGGGTGGCACTGGCGTCTCGCCAGTGCACGGGCAAGATGCCCGTGGCACCCTGCGACAACGTGCAATCTAGAATCCATCCCGCCTAGCAGGCGCCGGACGGTCCGAAGCTTGCACGCCCGACGGGCGCGACTATACTGGCAGGCGCAGTGTGCGGCGACGTCCGTCACGCGCAGCTTTTTGCGGAGAGGCTCGCGTCGGTTACTTCTTCTCTTGCGCAAAGGGGATCGTCATGAAGCGGACAAGCTCCCTCCTCGCGACGTGTCTCATCGGGACGGTGCTGACGATGGCGGCGGTCGCGGCGACGGCGGAACCCGCCGAAGCGCCCGAGGCACAACCCGCCGAGGAGTCGAAGGACTACCTGAGCGCCCCGCCGGAGATCATCGCCAGGTGGCGCCAGCTCAAGTTCGGCCTGTTCGTCCACTGGGGCCCGGTGAGCCTGAAAGGGACGGAGATCGGCTGGTCTCGCGGCGGCGAGCGGCGAGGTCGAACGGGCAGCGGCTCGATCCCCGTCGAGGTCTACGACAACCTCTACAAGGAGTTCAACCCGGTCGAGTTCGACGCCCGGGAGTGGGTCGAGATCGCCAAGGCCGCCGGGATGCAGTACATGGTGTTTACGACCAAGCACCACGACGGCTTCAGCATGTTCGACTCGAAGCTCACCGACTACAAGATCACCAGCCCCGAGTCGCCCTACGGCCGCGACGTGGTCCGCGAGCTGGCCGACGCCTGCCGCGAGGCCGGGCTCTGGTGGGGCATTTACTACTCGCCCCCCGACTGGCACCACCCCGACTACCGCACCGAGCGCCACGCCAAGTACGTCGAGTTTCTCCACGGCCAGATCCGTGAGCTGCTGACCAACTACGGCCGGGTCGACGTCATGTGGTTCGACGGCCTCGGCGGCACGGCCGACGACTGGAACTCCGAGCCCCTGTTCCAGATGATCCGCACGTTGCAGCCGGAGATCATCATCAACAACCGAGGCGGACTGCCCGGCGACTACGACACGCCCGAGCAGCGGGTCGGCCGCATGCAGACGGACCGGCCCTGGGAGACGTGCATGACCATCTGCCGCCAATGGGCGTGGAAGCCGGACGACCAGATGAAGTCGCTCGAAGAGTGTATCCAGACGCTCGTCAAAGTCGCGGGCGGCGACGGGAATTTGCTCTTCAACGTCGGCCCCATGCCCGACGGGCGGATCGAGCCCCGCCAGGTCGAGCGGCTCAAGCAGATGGGGGCGTGGCTCGCCGAGTACGGCGAGAGCCTCCACGGCACCCGGGGCGGCCCGTTCCCTCGCGGGGCCTGGGGGTCGGCAACGCACAAGGGCAACACGATCTACCTGCACCTGTTCGGCGCGGGCGCCGACCCGGTGGTCCTGCCGCCGATCGAGAAGAAGATCCTCCAGGCAACGCTGCTGACGGGCGGCAAGGTCACGGTCAAGCAGACCGACGAGTCGATTGAGGTGGCAGTACCCGAGGCGGATCGCCGGGAAATCGACACGATCGTCGTCCTCCAGCTCGACGGGCCGGCGGCCGAGGCCAACCCGGGGCGGCTCGCCTCCGGGGCCGTGTCGACGGGCAAGCCGGCGACCGCGTCGAACGTCTACGGCAACATGGCCGACCGGTATGGGCCGGCAGGCGCCCTGGACGACGACCCCGACACCCGCTGGGCCACCGACGCCGGCACCCACCAGGCATGGCTCGAAGTCGACCTCGGCGATCCGCAGACGATCGACCGGGCGATGATCAGCGAGGCGTACGCCCCCCGAGTGCAGAAGTTCGAGCTACAAGCGAAAGAGGGCGACGGCTGGAAGACCTTCGCCCAAGGCAACCGCATCGGCGACGAAGGCCTGCTCCGCTTCGACCCGGTGACCGCCCAGGTGGTTCGGCTGAACATCCTCGAGGCCAGCGAAGGCCCGACGATCTGGGAGTTCCAGCTCCTCCCGCCCAGCAAGTGAGCCAGAAGGCCCGATGCCGATGACGCCCGACCAGCCCATCGCCCTGCGTATGGAAGGCATCGTGAAGGACTTCCCCGGGGTGCGGGCGCTGGACCATGTGGACTTCGAGCTGCGGGAGGGCGAGATCCACGCGCTGATCGGGGAGAACGGCGCAGGGAAGTCCACGCTGATGAACG
>DATKZH010000659.1:0-7897 GCA_035528065.1 Thermoguttaceae bacterium
CACATCGAATGGGCTGGCGGGCGCGACGGTGCCCCTGTATGGCGACACTTACGGCGGCGGGGGCGGCACCGGAGGAAGCGTGTACCTGACGGTGGAGGAACTGTGGGGCTCGGGGCTGATCGCGGCCAACGGAGGTGCGGGAGGCGCGTTGGGGGAGGCTGCGCCCGGAGGCGGCGGAGGTGGCGGCCGTGTGGCGGTGTACTACGTGGCAGATTCAGGGTTCTCAGGCCAGATCGAGGCCGGTGGCACACCGGGTCGGGAGCCCGGCGGGGCAGGAACGATCTTCCTCGCCGGTCCCAATGCGGCTCCCTTTGTCAGCGTAGATACGGCGCCGACGGGTCTCCTGCGGACACCCGTGGACCATGTGGATCTGGTGTTTACCCGTCACATGGATCCGGACACAATCACGTCGGGCACCGTCCATCTGTGGGGACCCGATGGTGAAATCCCAATAGCGGGCATAGTGCTTGTACATGAGTTCGCTGGCCGCGAGACCTACCGCGTCAGTTTCCCGCTTCGGGAGACGAACGGCGCCTACCGCCTCTCGATCGGTCCGAACATCACGGGCGTCAACGGCAGGCGGCTGGACCAGGACTATGACGGGGCTGGTGGGGAACCCGTTGACGACGTGTTCGAAGGCCGTTTCACGCTCGATACGGTCGGCCCGCGGATCACGCGGCATGTGCCCGCCGGCGACGTCGCCGGCACCGTGGACTCCGTTGACGTCTGGTTCTCTGAGGCTATCCAGGCACCAACGTTTACTCTGGCCGACGTGCGCATCACCGGGCCGGATGGAACCATTACGCCGACGAGTCTGACCGCCGCCGGCTCCAACTGCTTCCGAATCGCCTTTGATCCCCAGACCACGCCGGGAGAGTACCACGTCCTGGTCGGCCCGGCCGTCGAGGACCTGGCCGGCAACCCGATGGATCAGGACCGCGATGGCACGCAGGGCGATCCCGACCATGACGTCTACGATGCCTCGTTCAACCTGGTGGACGTGGACCTGGCTCTCGTGAACGTGTCGGTGGGCGCGCCCGAACTTTGGGCCGGCGAGCCGGTCGACGTTTCCTGGGACGGGCACAATGACAGCGGCATGCCCCTGCTGGGCGACTGGACGGACGCCGTTTATCTCTCGGCGGACAATCAGTGGGACATCGACGATGCGCTTCTAGCGACCGCCCCCCATACCGGGGGGCTGGCCCAGGACGAGACGTACCACGAGTCCGTGAGTGTGCTGGTGCCGGGTGTGCTTCCCGGGGACTACCACATCATCGTTCGCGCCGACCTCTACAACCAGGAGAAGGAGGGCGGCGACGAGGGCAACAACATCGTGGCCATCGGCCCGATCGCGCTTGACGTTCGCCCGCTGACGGCCGATGGCACGCCAGTTGGCGGAACGCTGACGGAGACGGACCGGCGCGACTACTACGCCGTCCAGACGCAGGCAGGAGACAACCTGGCCCTCGTGCTGGATGGCCTGGTCCCCGGCGCAAGCGCCAAGGTTTTTGCAGGTTACGAAGAGGTCCCCACGCGGCTGGATTACGAGTATCGCTCCGCGGCCAACTCCCAGGGCTACCAAGAGTTGGTCGTGGGCGGGACACTAGCCGGCACATACTACGTCCTCGTCTACGGAGAACAGGTGGCCGGGACCACGTCCTACAACGTGATGGCCGATGCCCCGGAACTCGCCGTAGTCGGCATCACACCTGACCATCACGGCGTCGGTTCGGCCTGCACCATGACGCTGACGGGCGGCGGCTTCGATGACACCACAGCCGTGGAGTTCGTGGGGACGGATGCGAGCATTCGGATGCCAACGGCCACCCACATTCTGTCGCCGACGACGATGACCGTCCTGATCGACACTCCTACCTGGCCGCAGGATACCTACGACGTGGTCATCACGAAGCCCGCCGTCGCGATGCAGGAGCTGACCGACGCCTTCGAGGTCACAGGCGGCGTGCCGTACCTGGAGACTCGCGTCATCGTACCCAGTACGATGGGGTATCACTGGGCTGCGACGATCTGGATCGAGTACGCCAACACCGGCGGGTCATCGATGGCCGCCCCGCTGCTCAGGCTGCACGGAACGGACGAAGCGATCCTGACGCTGGATGAATCTCTCGCGGGACGCGGCCTCTGGACCGACACGCCACCCGCCGGCACCAGTGACACCGTTCAGGTGATGGCCACCGGTTCCGGTGCCACAGCGGGCATCCTCCAGCCCGGCGACTCGGGCCGTATCCCCGTCTACTACCTGGGCCAGAAGCAACCGTGGGACTTCTCAGACCGGACGGTCGAGTTCAGCCTTGGCGTCCTGACGGCCGACAGCACCGAGCCCATCGATTGGCCGGGCGTCATAGACGAGATCCGCCCCGAGTCGCTGCCCGCCGACGCCTGGAACGCCATCTGCGCCAACCTCGCCGACCAGGTCGGCGCCACGTGGGGCGATTACGTGGCCATGCTGAACGAGAACATGAACTACCTGCACACCGTCGGCCAGAACGTCTCGGACGTGGCCTCCCTCCTCGCCTTTGAGATCGACCAAGCATCCGGCCTGAGCCCTTACGACTACCTGGCTGGCGAAGTCGACGTGTACTCGTCTGCACCGGGGATTTCGCTGACGTTCGGCCGCATCTATGGCCAGCCTATCGACTCACGCTACGAACTCGGGGCGCTCGGCCGCGGATGGGACCACAACTGGAACATCCGTGCCGAGGAACTCTCCGACGGGGACGTGGTCGTCCACGGCCCCAGCGGCACAGACCGCTACTTCAGTCTGATAGGGACGGATCTTCTCAGGCGTGTGCCAGGCGGTGGCGGCTACGAGGCGTCGCCCGGCGATTACGGTACGCTCACGCAGACCAGCGGCAAGTTCCGCCTGACCGAGAAACACGGCACCGTCTGGCAATTCCGTTCCGATGGGCTCCTGGAGTACGTCGAGGACACGAGCGGCAACCGTATCACCTGCGGCTACACGTCCGGCCGCCTCACGAGCCTCACGCACTCAAGCGGCGCCCTCCTCCTCCTGGACTATGGCGCCGCCGGCCGGGTCTGGCACGTCACCGATCCTCGCGGTTCCCTCCCCGACCAGGTGACTACGTTCGAGTACGACCCCACGGGCGAGTATCTGCTGAGTGTGACAGCGCCGGGCGGCCGCACGACGACCTACACCTACGAGACGGCTGGCACGCCGCAGCAACGGCACGCCCTCCTCTCCGTGGCCTACCCGGACGGCACGCACGAGTACTTTACGTATGACGCGCGCGGCCGCCTCATCGAAACGCACGCCGACGCCGGGGCGGAGTCCGTCACCTACGCCTACGACGCCGCCGGCACGGTGACGGTCGAGGACGCCACAGGGCGCGAGACGGTCCTCTCGTTCGGTCTTGGCGGCCAACTGGTCCTTGC
The DNA here is from genome assembly GCA_035528065.1 of Thermoguttaceae bacterium. Lineage (GTDB taxonomy): Bacteria > Planctomycetota > Planctomycetia > Pirellulales > Thermoguttaceae > DATKZH01. Next base: position 3,415 of record DATKZH010000659.1, read on the forward strand.
CCAGGATGGTGAGGGAAACACTGTCGGCCTAGCATACGACGACGATTACCAACTCACGGGCCTGACGGGCGGGAGTGGTGAGCGGTATCGCTATTCCTACGACGCACGCGGCAACCTGGTCGACATTGAGGACCCGCTTCGCAGGCACACGGTTTTCACGTACACCTCGACGCTCAGCGACCTGGCCTCCGTCACGGACGCCCGCGGCAACGGTATCGCCTATGGCTACGACGCCGACGGCAACCCGCTCTCGATCACTTACGAGGACGGAACGAGCGAATCGTTCACCTACGACGCCGCTGGCAACGTCCTCTCATGGACGAACCGCCGCGGCGAGACGGTCGCGTATACCTACAGCGCCGCCGGGCAACTGACGAGCAAGGACTACCCCGACACGCCGGGCCTCGTGGACTTCGAGTACACCTACGACGATGCGGGCAACCTGACCTCGGCCACGGGGCCCGAAGGCACGACCGCGATGTCCTACGACCCCGACGCGGACTGGCTCACCCGGATCGACTACCCCGGCGGTCGTTGGTTTGAGTTCGAGTACGATGCCTACGGGCGCCGCACTCAACGGACCGACCAGGACGGCAACATCGTGGACTACATCTACGATGCTGTCGGCCGCCTGGACTGGATGACCGACGGCACGGATACCTTGATCGTGGACTACGACTACGATGACGCCAGCTGGCTCGCCCGGAAGACCCTCGGCAACGGCGTCTACACGAGCTACGAGTACGATGACGCGGGACAGTTGCTGCACCTTGTGACCCACGCCCCCGACGACACGATCCTCTCGCGGCTCGACTACACCTACGACCCATCGGGCCGGCGAACCTCGATGACCACCCTCGACGGCACCTACGCCTACGGCTACGACCCGCTCAGCCAACTGACGAGCGTCTCCTACCCCGACGGCCATGTCGTGGCGTACGTCTACGACGCTGTGGGGAACCGCATCAAGGTGACCGACGACGGCGCCGCGACGGCCTACACGACGAACGAGATGAATCAGTACACGGACGTGGGCGCCGCGACCTATACGTTCGACGCCGACGGCAACATGCTGACGAAGACCGAGGGCGGCGTCACGACCACGTACACGTACGACATCGAGAACCGCCTGGTCCGCGTCGAAACGCCGACCGACACGTGGGAGTACGCCTACGACGCCTTCGGCAATCGGGTCGCGTCGACCTACAACGGCGTGGCGACGAACTACGTCGTGGACCTGATCGGCTTCGGCGACGTGGCGGCCGAGTACGACGCCGCGGGGGACCTCGTCGCCCGTTACGACCACGGCTTCGGCCTCGTCTCCCGCTCGGACGCCGCGGGCGACGCCGCGTGGTACACCTTCGACGCCATCGGCTCGACGAGCGAACTGACCGGCCCGGGCGGCGCCGTCCTCAACACGTATGCCTACGATCCGTTCGGCATCTCCCTCGGCTCTTCCGAGACCGTCCCGAACGCGTTCCAGTACGTGGGCGAATACGGCGTCATGCACGAAACGAACGGCCTGGAGTTCATGCGAGCGAGGTTCTATCAGCCGGCCGCCGGCCGTTTCGTGTCCCCTGACCCCATCGGCATTGCCGGTGGCGAACAGAATCTCTACGGGTACGTAGGAAACTGTGCTCTCATCTTCGTTGATCCTAAGGGACTCGGTTTCATCGGCGAATGGAGGAAGTACCATGAGGGAATCGGAGAAATGCTGGAAGGGCATTTCGAGAGTGGCCTTGAGAAGGCGATGGAGGGAAGGCAGGGAATAGCCGAGACGGCGCCCGAGTTCGTTAAGCAGTTGGGAGATCTTTGGGTAGACCTTATGAAAGGGCCAGCGGGGTGGGTTGATGCCTGGGACAAGTTCCTCGATCTTCTCGAAGAGATGTTCGAAGAAGGAGGCCTTTGGTACTCTCCTCAGCACATCCCCAATGCGCCCGCTGATGAAACCGACGCGCAAACCGGCGGCGTGGCCCACATGGTGGATCCCAACGACAAGGTCGCCCCCGCGGGATACGGCGAGGCCGGCTTCATCCCCGCGGGCGACCTGCTGGCCTACACGATCCGCTTCGAGAACGTCTCGGACGCCACGGCCCCGGCCCACATCATCACGATCACCGATACGCTGGACGACGACCTGGACCTTTCGACGTTCGAGTTGACCGAGATCGCCTTTGCTGGCCGCACCATCATCGTTCCCAAGGGTCTGGACCACTACGAGACGACGCTCGACCTGCACATCGACAACGAATATGTCACGAACGGCCAACTTCGCGTCGAGATCGAGGTCTCCCTGGACCTGGGCACCCGGGAGTTGACCTGTACGCTCGCGGGCCTTGACCCCGAAACCGGCTGGCTGCCCGAGGACATCCTGCTCGGCATCCTCTACCCGAACGACGACACGGGCCGCGGCGACGGCCACGTCTCGTACACCGTGAAGCCCCAGGCGGGCCTCCCCACCGGCACCGAGATCACCAACAAGGCCTCCATCGTCTTCGACTGGAACGACCCCATCGACACGCCGCTGGTCCTCAACACGCTCGATGCCGGTACGCCCACCAGCGCCGTCGAGAGCCCGGCAGGTACCGCGCACACGTTCGACTTCCCAGTCACCTGGGCAGGCGAAGATGAGGCGGGCGGTTCGGGCGTCGGCGGCTATGACGTGTACGTGTCGGAAGACGGCAGTCCATACGAGGTCTGGCTGTCCAATACGGCAGAAACCAGCAGCAGGTTTCCGGGCGAGGACGGCCACACGTACTCCTTCTACAGCATCGCCACGGACAACGTGGGGCATGTGGAGGAAGTGCCAGTATCTCCGGACACGCTCGTTACGGTTGACGTGCCGAAGTGGACAGGGAACACCGACGAACACTGGGAGAACGCGCTAAACTGGTCAGTTGGACTTGTGCCTGGCGCGACGTGCTCCGTCATCTTCAATGCTCCCGCCAGCCATCAGCCTGCACTGCATCAGGATGAGAGCGTAGTCGGTCTGTACTTCTACACCCCCGATTGGGCTATCAACGGCCAGCCCCACACGCTGACCGTCGGCGAGGGCGGCATCGAGAGCGCCGGGGTAGGCGCCAACACAATCGATCCCTCGGTTACGCTCAGTGCCGACTCGACATGGGCGATTGATGGCGGCAGCACACTGGATCTGAACGGTGCGCTGGACATCGGCGGCTATCGCCTGGTTCGGGAGGGTGCTGGCCCGCTCGTGGTTGGTGCCCTGACCATCGACGAGGACGCCGGCCAAGTGCCGCAGGGTGCCGTGGACCTCAAGGACACAAACCTCATCGTCGATTACCCCGATGGCGGCCCGAGCCCGTTTGCTGACATCGCGGGCTGGATTGCATCAGGCTACAACGCTGACGGTGGCGGCTACTGGGATGGGCCGGGCATCACCAGCAGCACCGCGGCGGCTGGGACCATCACCGCCGTCGGCGTCATTGACAACGCCGACCCCGAGACCAAGATCGGCTGGTCGGCCGGATGGACTAGCTTCGACGGCGTGCCGATTGATGAGACGAGCGTCCTGGTCAAGTACACCTACTACGGCGACCTGAACTTCGACGGCATCGTCGACTCGAACGATTACGACCTGATCGACAACACCTTTGCCCTGTACGACCCGGACGACCCGATCAACACGGCGCCGGCGGGTGGTTGGCGGTGGAGCGTCGGCGACGTCACCTACGATGGCGTGGTGGACTCGAACGACTACGACAAGATCGACAACGCCTTCGCCCTCCAGAGCGGGGCATTGGGTGGCATTGGCGGACCCGTTGCCGTAGCGGTTTCTGCGACCCCAGCCCCGGCGCCGCCCGAGACGGCGTTGCTGGCGGACCGACACCTCACCAACGAGGACACATCGCATGCGAGAAACCACGAGGCCATATCGGCCCTGCTCGTGCCGCAATTCTCGCTGTCGGCGGAAGTGGGTAATCTGGCTTCGAGCAGCAAGTTCGGGGACGGTCTGAGGGCTGAGGAGGAGGTTTGGGCTGTAGCAGCGCCGGCGCCGGCCGTGAGAGAGCCTATGGAACCGTCCGTCGAGTTGGCTCTCGCCCCCGATGCCGGTGTGCCGGACCTCCTCGCGCTGTCGGCTCTCGATGTGCGGCTGTGAGGCTGTGACGCGCGTCACTTCGGCATCAGCTTCGCCAGGGCCGACGCCTGAGCCTTCAGGTTCGCCTTGTCCGTCGTGTAGAGCGCACACTTGCCTTGGCGTGTGCTGTTCACGAGTCGGCCCATCCGGAGTAGCCCGAGGTGGTGGCTGGTGTTCGGCTGCTTCAGGCCGAGGGCCTTGCACAATGCTGTGACGTTCTTCGGACCCTTCGCGAGCTGGGCGAGGATGCCAAGTCGCGTGGGATCCGAAAGAAGGCCGAAGCCTTGGGCTTGGTCGCGAAATGCTGCTCTGCTCGCCTTTGCCATCGCAGGTTCCTTTCAATATGCCGCCTGGGATTCTGCCCCACGTGCGAAGCGCCCGCAA
>DATKZH010000660.1:0-23353 GCA_035528065.1 Thermoguttaceae bacterium
ATCTCGACCGGGCCGTTGGAAGGGACCAACAACAAGATCAAGACCATGAAACGCCAAGCCTACGGATTCCGCGACCCGGAGTTCCTCAAACTCAAAATCCTCGGCATCCACGAAACCAAGTACGCTTTAGTCGGATGAGCCCCATTTGTTGACAAAGCTGCTTCGAGAACGGGCGCATGTTCGCGTTTGGCGTATCATTCTGTGCGGTGCCGTAGTCAAGCAAAACTTCGAGTGGGAACAGGTCAGAGACAGGTTCGGGGACCCTGACAAGAAGACCGGCTTCATTGTCAACGATTGCGGGAACAGAGATATCTGGCCCGTGATCGGCAAGTTCGCGGGTTGGCGTTACGGAAATGCGGGAACCGATGGCTTTGGCGGAACCTACGTGGTGGACAGGTTCCATGATGGAGGACATAGCCTCTTCTTTGATCGTGCCTTCGTTGAGAAGTACTGGAGGCCCTTCATTATTGACGGCCACGTGGTTCCGGGGACGGCCCGCCAAGGCGAAGGGATACCGCGCTACATCAAGCTCTTGTACAAATCGCCGTTGAATCTTCAAAGTTACTTGTTCATTCTGGTCGTCCTCTCTGCTGTGTTGTTCTTCGGGGTGCGCTGGTGGATGGCCACTCCCACGAAAGCGCAGATCACCCTCCCCGCGTTCGTCGAAGAATTCGACAACGCGAAGTCGAACGGTCAAATCACGCTGGCCAGGTTCGCTGATCGCTACGAAGGACACCAGGTGACATGGGATTGCATCATTCTGCAAGTCAAGGCGTCGGACTGCGCGTACGCGATTGGAGCGACTCCGGACGCGGACGCTTCCGAGCAGGTGCTAGCTGTCTTCGCCGAGAAGGATGAGTTCGATGAATTCCTGAAAGAAGGGACACGTGTCAAGATCAAGGGGATCGTGTTCGTGAACGAGCTTGGAATCATTCTGAGCGAATGCCAGTTCGTGTCGGAGGGGACTTAGCTCAACAACGAACACGCCCCGCGGAAGCGCAGGCATCCGGGGGGCGATTCCTCGTCCGAACAAGATCAACTGCTAGGGGACCTTTCGCTCCAATAGGGTGACCCTCTTCTTTAGCTCTAGAACCGCTTGGCGGAGTTGAACCACTTGGGCTTCGAGTTGGCCGGACGCGACGAGTGGCGTCGCGCTGTAGGTGGAGTACGACCGGCAGCGTCCGTACGTGTAGGGCCGGCACGGGTGATACGGGATCCTCCCAGTCCCGCAGGGCGCCGTGGCTTGACGCCAAGGTGTGCAACTCTGGGTTTCGCAAACGGTCCCCCCGTTCCCGCATCCGCAGGCCGCTTGTACATCGGCGGATCCAAGAAGAATGGGCAGGCCAAGGGCGAAGACGCTTACTACGAGCTTTTTCATAGGGAGGCACCCTCCGATAATCGTGGCACTCAAGTCGGCTAGCTCCACCACCACCACCGGAGGTGGGGTGAACCATTAAGACCATAGGTCACAGCGCCACGTTGGTCAATCAAGAACTGGCCTTTCTAAGCAGAACTACCAGTTCGGTGCCCCAGGAGCCGGCGCAGCCCCCCTCCCCCGTGGGCTTCCCTCCCAGTCATTCTGGGTAGCTCATTTTGTCTGCTCCCCAGGACATCCTGCGTGAACGCGCCTGTGGCGCTACGCGAGCATGGCACCAAGCGGTAGCATGGATGAAACGCGCCATCCCTGGTCCTGTTCGAACTCTAGAGCGATCAACGCCGGCGCTTACTCACCCGTTTTGTTCGGCACGTACTCGTGGTTCCGCTTGTGGAGGACCTTGGCCTCGAGGATCTTCGTGCGTTCCTACGCGAAGCGTGGGAACGATGCAAACCTACCTCGACTCCCGCGTCTGCGAACGTTTCTGCCTGGCAGCATCAAGATGGCGCTCAAACTCCTCTGCTCCAGTGCGAAAGAACTGCACTTCCTCGCTACGACTCATGCCGCGGACCTTCGCACGAATTGCCTCCTGCGCAGCCCGCTTCATGGCGACGCAGTCGAACTTCTTAGTCTTCATAGTCGATCACCTCTGCCGGCGAACGGATGTCGAGGGTGCGGTAACCGTGCAGCGCGTTGATCGCGTTATAGCGTCGGATCTTCTCGAAGTGAACGATGTGCTGGAAGTTCCAACTGACGATAAGCTCTGCTTCCCCGACGGTCGCAGCGGCCACATGGCCTGCATCGTCGGCCCATCTCTCGCCCACGATAGATGCGGCGATGTAAGCGTCGCGCAGTGCCAACACCTCCTCGTCAACCGCCACCAGTCGCATGAATGGCAACATCTCCTCAAACTGCAACTGGACTTGCGCTGGCGCGGCGCTAATCTCTTGCCGAGAAATGTCGGACACGAGGAGTTCGAATCGTCCCGCTCGCACAAGCTCGAAAAACCGTGCGCTCGGCGCCGCAAACTCATCGTCGAAGACGCCGCCGAAGACCGATGTGTCGGTGTAGACACGGAGGGCTCTTGGTCCGACCACTGCCTTCCCCGTTCACAAAGAGACCTGCTGCTCCCATTCGCAATTGTACGCAGTGCTACGCCCTGAATCAACGGAACTTGGCTGCGGCAACCCGGGGCCCGAGTTCCAACACCATCCGCGGCTTCTCCTTGGCTCAGCGTTCACTCTTTCCTGTGTGAAAAACCCGCCAAGCTTGGGCAGGCGAGACCTCCACGACGACCCTTCTCATCATTCACCCGCTTTCTTCGGCACGTACTCGTGATCTCGCTTGCGGAGGACCTTGGCCTCCAGGATCTTGTCGGGCTCGGGTGCGTCGGGAGCCTGGGGGTTGCGGCGCTGGAGCTCGGCGAGGACCTCCGTCCCGCGGATGATCCGGCCGAAGACGGTGTGCTTGCCGTCGAGATGCTTGGTCGGCGCGAAGTTGAGGAAGAACTGGGACCCGCCGCTGTCGGGAGCGGCGGTTTTTGCCATGCTCAGGCTGCCGCGGAAATGGAGCCGGTGGTCGGGCCCCTTGCACTCGTCGGGGATCGTGTAGCCCGGGCCGCCGGAGCCGGTGCCGTCGGGGCATCCGCCCTGGGCCATAAACCCGGGAATAACCCTGTGGAACGTGAGCCCGTTGTAATAGCCCTTCTCTACCAGGGAGATGAAATTGGCGACCGTGTTGGGCGCTTCGTTCTCGAACATCTCCAGCTCGATCTCGCCCTGGCTCGTGACCAGCAGGACACGGGGAAGGTCGTCGGCCTTCGCCTCGGCGGCGCGGATCGCCTGCTCCTTGGGCCATGCTTTCCGATAGTAGGGGATCAGCTCCTGGTAGAGCTGGCCGAGCGCCTGCCACTGATGGTCCGGGGGGAGAACGCGGAGGGCCGGGAAGGCGTCGTGCTCGTCGGCCGCCTTGAGGTACTTCTCGGCGGCGTCGAGCCGGCAGGTCACCAGCGCGGCCAGGCCGGCCCAGGCGTAGACCGATTTCTCCGGATACCCGCCCTGGATCAGGGCCTCGGCCAGCGGCAGGACCGCCTCGTAGTTCTCCCGGAGGCTTTGGTGCTCGACGACGTCCATCAGCACCATGCCCGCGGATTCGCTCGCGTTGGGCGCTTCGGCGTACGCTTGCTGCGCGGCCTCGACGATTTGCGGCGTCATGGTCCTGCCCTGCTTGACGAGCTCGTTGAACCGCGTCGCGATTTGCTGCTTGCGGTTCGCGTCGGCCGTATTGTATTCCGCTCTCAACTGGCGGATCTCGGCCAACAGGGCCTCCCACTGGGAGAACAGCTTCTGGAACGCCTGGTTCTTCGGCCCGAGGGGGGCCCCGGGCGCCGCCGGTTGACCGGCTTCCGGGGCCGGCGGCTTGGGCTCGGCGGCCGGTTCCTGGGCCCCGATGGTCGACACGCCCAACAACAACGATAAGCACGACACCAGCGTCAAACGGATGCAAACGGACATGGCTCGATCCTTGCTCCTGTGAGATAGATCCCAAGTGCTGCCAGACAAACGTTCCCACTCGCCCCGAGACAGGCAACCCAAGAAAGAACCGCAACGGCGCCTTCTCCCACCTCCCTTCTCCTCCCTCCCTTCTTCCCGGCGCGGGCCCTTTACGGTACCATACCGGCCGCGTCTTGTCCCGGGGGACGCGCTTGAAAAACCGCCCCAAGGGAGCGTCCTCCATGGCCGGTCGAAAACGCGAGTCCGCGAAGAAGCGTCACGGGCGCACGCCGCGCCGGTCGGGCGGCGCGCCGGTCGGGCTGCGGATCATCGGCGGACGGTTCCGGGGGCGCAAGCTGGACTACAGCGGCGACCCGCGCGTGCGACCGATGAAGGACCGCGTCCGCGAGGCGGTGTTCAACCTCGTGGGCCCGTCGGTCCAAGGGAAGCACGCGGTCGACCTGTTCGCCGGGACGGGGGCCCTGGGGCTGGAGGCGATCAGCCGGGGAGCGGAGCGGGCCACGCTCATCGAGCAGCACGTCCCCACGGCGGCCGTTATCCGCCGCAACGTGGCCCGGTTGGAGGTCGAGTCGCTCTCGGACGTGGTCACGGCCAACGTCTTCTTCTGGGCGGGGCAGCCGCCCGAGCTGGGCGCGGCGCCTTGGCTCGTCTTCTCGTCGCCGCCGTTTGATTTCTACGTCGACCGCGCCGGCGAGATGCTGGACCTGCTCGGCCGCCTGATCGAACGGGCCCCGGCGGAGAGCATCTTCGTGGTCGAGTCCGACGGGCGTTTCGACCCGGCCCGACTGCCCGAGCCGGGCGCGTGGGACGTGCGGAGCTATCCGCCGGCGGTCGTGGCCATCTACCGGAAGCCGGCGGCGACGTAGCCTCTCTCTTTCCGACCCGCGTTGCCCGTGTTGTTGACGGCACGTGCTCACCGGGTTACCCTGTCCTGCGGATCCTGCGACGGGAGGACGATCATGGCCCAGAGCAAGCTTGCCGATCGAGACCGGACGCGGAGCCAGCCGCTCACGCTGGCCGCGCTGGAAGAGTACGGTGCCCTGTCGGGTTTTGAAGTGCCGTCGGGGGACTTCGATCCGGAAGGGGCGTGGAACCAGACGTATCGGATCTGGATGGTCGCCAGCGGCGGGCTCGCGCCCCGGCCGGCCGACGTGCACTATCGCGGCTTCCTGGAGATCGCCCGCAAACCGTCGGCCGACGGCAAGGCGATCGCCCTGGAGGTGCATCAGTCGATCCTCCAGCAGGCGCCGGCGGTGCACGAGACGGCCGTCGAGATGCAGTGCGCTCGTGACGAGCTTTGCACTCCGCGATCGTGGACGCTGGCGCACACGGTGCTCGACGGTCGGGTGAAGCCGATGCCGGAAGCCCGAGTCGAGCAGCGCGGGGTGTTGGCCGACGGGGCCCTGCGAATCGACGGCGGCCGGGGCTCCGCGCCGCGATCGATCGATCTGTCGGACGGACCGGTGACCTCGAACTGGTCACTCTTCGACGCCGTCGGGCGACTGCCGCGAAAGGAAGCGCCCGCGGTGGAGTTCACCATGCTCCAAGAGCTGGACGAGGTCAAGCCGTCGCAGCGGATCACCTACCGCGGGGCGGACCGGCACACGCTGGGCGGCAACGCCGTCCGGTTGCACCGCTATCAGCACGTCGGGCGAGGCATCCTGCCCTACCACTACTACGTCGACGAACAAGGCCGCCTGCTCGTGGCGCTCGGCGGGTTGAGGGCCTACCTCCTCGACCCCAATGCCCGCCAACTGCACGAGCAGTGCCTGGCTCGGATGGCAGAAAGGGCGAAGCCATGAGACGAGAACGAGCTTGCCGAACCTCCGCCGTGAATCCTACGCACGCTCGGCCGACCATGGATCGCCGTCGATTCCTGAAAGCGGGTGCGCTGGGCGCCGCGGCGATTGCGGGCGGGGCCAACGCGGCGGTCTCCGCCCCGGCGGTGCACACGGACCGACGCCCCAACGTGCTGCTGGTGATTACCGACCAGCAGGGGCTCGACACCATCTCTGCGCTGGGGTGCGACCACGTCCGCACGCCGGCCATGGACCAGTTGGCCGGTCGGGGCGTGTCGTTCGCCTGCTCCCACAGCACGAACCCCCTCTGCTCCCCGGCCCGAAGCAGCCTCTTCACCGGACGGCCCACGCTGGAGACGGGCGTGGTGGTCAACGGCCTGCCGATCCGCGAGTCGATCCCCAACCTGGGCCAGTGGCTCGGCCGGGAGGGCTACGAGACGACCTACGTGGGCAAGTGGCACGTGCCCCAGTCGTTCCCCGCCACCATGCCCGGCTTCACGGTCATCCCCGCCGGCCTGGGTGGGCAGGGCGAGCTGGGCGACTCGGCCGTCTCCCGCGCGTGCGAGGGCTACCTCCGCAATCGCACCAAGAGCGATCCGTTCTTCCTCGTCGCCTCGTTCTTGCAGCCGCACGACGTTTGCCAGTTCGTCAGCATGCACACCGCCGGGATCGACGCCTTGCCCTTCGAGGGCATCGAGGGCGAGTTGCCGCCGCTGCCGGCCAATCACCAGTTCGACCCCCGGGAGCCGGAGAAGGTGAAGCGGGGCCGGAAGGTCTCCTGGTCGGAGCTGACCTGGCGCTACTACCTCTGGAGCTACTACCGGATGGTCGAGATGGTCGACGCGGAGGTCGGGCGCGTGCTCGACGCCCTGGAGGGCTCCGGCCAGGCGGAAAACACGCTGGTCGTCTTTACCGCCGACCACGGCGAAGGACGCGGCCGCCACCAGATGGTCACCAAGAACTACCTCTACGACGAAGCCGTGAAGGTGCCGCTTGTGGTCAGCTTTCCGGGCCGTGCGCAAGAGGACGCGCAGGACAACGAGCATCTCGTCTCCGGCGTGGACGTCGTCCCCACGGTGTGCGACTACGCGGGCTTGAAGTCGCCTCCCGACCAGCGCGGCCGGAGCCTGCGCCCGCTGTTGGAGGGCAAGTCGCCCGAGTGGACCGAGATGGTGGCCGCCGAGGTGCAGCGCGACGGCCGGATGATCCGCACCGAGCGGTACAAGTACATTGTCTATCACGACGACCCGGTCGAGCAGTTGTTCGACATGATCGACGACCCGGGCGAGACGCGCAATCTGGCCGAGACGTCGGGGCACGCCGGCGCTTTGGAGGACCACCGCAAGCTGCTCCGCGACTGGGAGGCCCGGCTCGACGTGGCCCCGGTCACGTTGCCCGCGCCGTGGCAGAAACCGAAAGCTCGTGGCGGGCGCGCCAAATCGTAGGGTGCGTGCTTGCACGCACGCGAGGTGGGCACGCGAGGTGGGCACGCGAGGTGGGCACGCGGAACGTGCGCACGTCGAGCGTGCCGGCGGCTGCGAGCCCCTGCCAACGTGTGACCGGCTGCAACCGGCGCGTGGGTGCAAGCACCCACCCTACGGCTTTTTGGAGACAGGCAGCATGGACGTTCAGAACATCGACCGCGTTGAGGCGTTCATCACCAAGGACGGCTCGGAGATCCGCGAGCTGTTGGCCCATCGCAACTCGTGCATCCGGAACCAGACGCTGGCCGAGGCCCGGCTTCCGGCGGGCGCGAGCACGGCGGCCCACCATCACGTCCGGACCGAGGAGATCTACTATATTCTCGAGGGCCGGGGGCTAATGCGGGTGGGCGATGAGACTCGGGAGGTGGGCCCGGGCGACGCGATCGCCATCCCGCCCGGCACGGTGCACGAGATGACCAACACGGGTACGGACGTGCTCAAGTTCCTCTGCTGCTGCGCGCCCGGCTACGAGCACGACGACACGGTGCTGGCGGAATAACCCCGGAGACGTGCGACGGGCCCCGTGGCCGGACCTACTTGGGAAGGCGGAAGATGATGTCGCCGGTGAAGGGCTCCACGTCGATGGGCTCCCCACCGTTGTCGACGCGGTCGGGGCCGACGCTGTAGAGCACCAGCGCGTCGTCCGTTTGCTTCCATTTCAGCGGCTTGCCGTCGAACGGGTCGGGCGGGAGGTGCGACGGCAGCTCGGCGAGCTTGTCGCGATCGAGCGAAACGGCGACCGCGAGCCGGGCCAAGCGATGCCGGGCGTCGAACCGGGCCGACAGTTGGGCCGCATGCTCCAGCGCGGGCAGCAGCACGTGGGTCAGCAAGCCGCGGCCTTCGCTCGCCACCGTGCCTGAATAGCCTTTCCAGTCCCGGGCGGACTCGTAGAACGGACGCGCGGCAAGCTGTTTGTTCCGCCGCATGATCTCCCGATAGAGGGCCGCGTCGTCGTCGAGAAGGAACACGCGGTACAACGGGGCCAGCTCCGGGATGCACATCCAGGAGAGCTCACCCCTCACAATCTCCTCGAGCCGCATCGGCGCGCCGTATTCGTAGAAGATCGACAGGCCGAAGGCCTCCTCCATGTGCATCGCGCGGTCGAAGAGCCGGCGGTAGGAGAGCGTGTCGGGCACTTCGATCCGCGCCAACTGCTCCCGGCTCGCCTGCCCGCAAGCCAGCAGCTCCTCCAGCGTATCGACCGCCAGGTTCTCGATGCCGCCGGACACCAGCATAACTACCAGGATCGGAACGGTCCCCGCGTGCTCGGCCATGGCGAATAGCGCGTTGACGTCGTCCACGGCCTCCGGGATCTCCCCGGCGGCGATCTGCGATCGGGCGTCGAGCGCCACGAGTCGTGCCGCGTGACGGATGCGCACCATCTCCGGGAGCAGCAGAGTCATGCTGGGCCGGGCGTAGTCGTGCCGAAAGTAGCAGGCCGGCTTGTCGACCAGGCCCCGCAGCAAGGAGAGCGTCGGCGCCTGCTGGTCGAGGAGCTCGCGCATCTCGGCGTCCTCCGGGTCGAAGCCGGCCCGGTCGGAATGGACCCAGTCGGTCCACTTCGCGATCCACCGCTTTTCCCACGTCTCCTCGGAGCCCATCCGCTCGAACGCCTGCTCGTAGACGACGGCGGCGTTGTCGCGGTCGGGCACCGAAGGCGGGGCCACGGAGAGCGCCAGCGCCCCGGCCTCGATTCGCAGCGCAGCGACCCGCTGCTTGACGGCCGCGTCGAGGTTCCAGAACGTCATCAGGTTCAAGGCGAAGACCACCACCAGCGCCACCGCCAGCTTCCCCAACGGCCAGGTCGCCGCGCCCGGCACGCCGGGCTCTTGCTTCGTGCGTCGACCGCCCATGAGGGCGATCCCCACCGCGGCCACCCCGAGGATGATCATCAACGGCCAGACCGGGCCACCCCACGTGGCGGCGACCACGCGCAGCCCCTTGAGCATCCCGATGACGAAGAGCACCGCCACGTAGGTCGCCACCGCCACGACGACCAGCGACACCAGCAGCCCCGTGCGGAGCCACCTCCACCGGATACGGCCGATGCAGGCCACCAGCGTTGCCAAGAGCAGCAGCTCGCCGGCGAGCACTTCCAGCCAGAGTAGGGCATATCCCATCGCTCGCTCTCCTTCCGTAGCAGGCACACGCCGTGTGCCGTCCGCCGGTTACGGCACACGGCGTGTGCCTACTACTACTCCGCTCGTTCCTTACAGAAACTCGTCCCATCGGCTCAGCCGGCCTCCCGCGGGAAGGCCCGCGACGCTCGGGCACGGGGCCCAATCGGACCCGGCTCGCAGGATCAGCGCGTGACGCACCACGTCCTCCTCCGGCAGATCGGGCAGCAGCTCCCGGATTCGGCTCGCCGTCGCCTCGACCGAGGCCGTCTCGGCCGGCAGGTGCCGGTCGTAGCTCGTTGCCTGCGCCGCGCTCAACGAAAGATTCATCCACAACAGCACGCCGAGCGCCAACCCCGCCGCAAAGGTCAACCATCCGCTTCTCGGCCTCCGCGACCGGTCCGTCTCCAGGCGCCCGGCAGACGCTCGCGCGCCTTGCCCCAGCTCCGCCCGAACGCTCCGCATGACGCGGTCCCGCAGTTCGGGCGAGGCTTCCGGGCGCGGCCGTCCGGCCAGATCGCGCTGGAGCCGTTCGAGTTCCGGCGGCAGTTCCGAAGGCTGCATCACGACGTCTCCCCCAACGTTCTGCGGAGCTTCTCCAACGCGTATCGATAGCGGCTGGCGGCCGTGTTGATGCTCACCCCGAGCACGTCGGCAATCTGGGCGAACGTCAGCTCGCCGTCGATCTTCATCGCGATCACCTCGCGCTGCTCGGGCGGCAGGCGACCCAGGGCTCGCTGGAGCCGGTCGGCCTCGGGGCCTTGGTCGAGCCGCCGATCGGTCGCGTCGGCGACTTCCCGGACGAGCGCGTCGGCGGCCACCGGCTGCCGGGCCCGGCGCGTCGCCAACCGCCCGGCGACCCGCCGCAACGACGCGAACAGGTAGGCCGTCAGGTCGTGGACCTCGGCGAGACGCTCTCGGGACCGAACCAGCGACAGGAACACCTCCTGGACGGCGTCTTCCGCCTCCTGCGAGCTACCCAGCATCCCCCACGCTGCCTGATAGAGCCGGCGACCGAACCGGTCGTACAGCGCCTCGAAGGCCTCCGTACGACCGGCAGCCAGATCAGCCAGCAGCGGGTCGGTGCCGGGTCGAGTCATTCATCGCTCCGCACAAGACAAGAGCGTCGCCGGGCCGGGATTTGTCTGGCCGTGTTTTCGAAATACGCTCGTAGCGACCCGATTCATCGGGTCCTGTTACCGAGAATTTCGCCCGCCGGCGCCGGCTCCTTGGTTGCCATCGCTGCGAAGTGGAAGGACTGGCCCTCGTCTTCGACCTCGACGCCCACCAACGAAGGGAAGAAACAGACGTTTCCGAATCGCGCCCCGGTGAGGATCGCCTCAACCTGCTGGTCGGTGTAGGCTTCGGTGGTCATAGCGTGGGGGGTGACTTGGCCGGTCCGCGCGTCGATGACGTAGAACCGTTGGGTCGCCGCCTGGGCCTCGGCGTGCCAGAACGACTCGGTGAGGCAGAGATGAGGCCGAGGATGGAACAGGCCGCCGCTCTCGCCGCACGAGTACCAGGCGGTTCCCGTGCGACCGGTGCTTTCGACGGTGCTGAACCTCTGCGGTTCGAGCAGCAGGCATCCGCCCGGCAGCAAGGCCGCATAGGCCTTTTCGAGGATCGTCCGCGCTTCCTTCCTGCGGAAGACGTTGAATTGGCCGTTGATCATCATCACCAACCCATACCCGGCGCCGTAATCGGCTTCTCGCACGTCGTGGAGCTGGTACGTACAGGCGAGCGAATCGCGGGTAGCGGTCTGTTGCGCGTAACGAATCGAGGCGGGGGCGTAGTCGATCCCGACACACGTGTGCCCCCGTTTGGCCAACCGGCTCGTGTAGAGGCCGGGGCCGCACGTCAACTCGAGAATCCGGGTGGGGATTCCGTCAAGCACCGCCCGATGTATCCAGTCGACCTGCCGATCGATGGTCTCGAAGCGACGGCTGGCGCGGTCGTGCGCCTGGTCGAGATGCTCGGCCAGCATACGATGGCTGAACTCGGGGTCGCTCCACGGGATGTTTTCGCCTTCCGTCCACGGCGCCGGAGGCAGCGGCCTATTGTCGATGTCTTCCAAATTCATCGGCGTGTAACCCGAGATCAGGGGGCGACGAACCAAGCTCGGGCCGGAGTGATCGGCCGGCCCGCCAGACGCACGGCCGTCAGCATAGCGGCGCCCGGTGGCGAGTGCAAAGCCGTGGAGCGACCCCGCCGGGCTCTTGATTTGGGCCTTGCTGTCCGGCCACAATTGGGGGCAAGGATTCCCCGGTCGTGCTGAAACGGCGACGGCTCCGATTTGTGCGGAGCGCGCTGCGCGCCGCTCCGGCGAATCGGAGGTGTGCGACTCTTCCCCACGAAACCCTTGCGCTGGAGATCATCATGCTGCGGCGATGCCTTGCGTTGACGGTTCTTGTGGCCTTGTGTTGGCCGGCCCCGCGGATTTGGGCGTGTTACGCGGTGATCGTGGGGCGGGGGGCCTCGGCCGACGGCTCCGTGCTGGTCGCCCACCACGAGCAGAACGGCGGCCGGCGGATCTTGAACTTTCGGCGGATTCCCCGGCGGCAGTTCGCTTCAGGCGCGCAGCTCCGCCTGCTCCGCGGCGGCACGCTCGCCCAGGTGCCCGAGACCGCGGCGTTCCTGTGGAGCGAGAACCCGGGGCTGGAGTTCAGCGACGGGTACCTGAACGAGTGGGGCGTGGCGATCGTCAGCGACGGATGCGCGACGCGGGAAGACGGCTACGAGGCCCTGGTCGCCCGGGGCGAGATCCGCCAGGGCGGCATCGGCTACATGCTCCGCCGGCTGGTGGCCGAGCGGGCGCGGAGCGCCCGGGAGGGCGTGAAGGTGGCCGGGGAGTTGGTGGAGCGCTTTGGTTATGCGGCGTCGGGGCGGAGCTATGTGATCGCCGACCCGCGCGAGGCGTGGGTGTTTGCGGCGGTCCAGGGACGGCGTTGGGCCGCCCAGCGCGTGCCCGACGATTGCGTCGTCATCCTTCCGAACGTACACATCATCGGGGAGGTGGACCTTGCGGACACGGACAACTTCCTGGGCTCGCCGGACCTGGTCGAGTACGCGGTGAAGCGGGGCTGGTTCGACCCCCAGGGCGGCGAGCGGTTCAATTTCCGCCGGGCCTATTCGGCGGTCCGCGGCGGCCCGCCCGACCCGCGGCGCCTGCGCGGGCGGGAGCTGGTCACGGGCAAGCGCGACACGGCGTCGCACGGCGAGGAGCTTTCGTTCGGCGTCCGTCCGGCGGAGAAGATGACCGTGGCCGCGACGGTCGCCATCCTCCGCGACAAGGGCGGGCCGGTGGCGCTTTCCACGCCCAGCACGCAGGAGGGCGCCGTGTTCCAGCTTCGGGCCGACGTGCCCCGGGAGATCGGCTGCATCTACTGGCGCACGACGGCCGAGCCGGCCACCAGCGTGCTGACGCCGTGGTACCTCGGCATCACGGAGACTCCGCCGACGTACTTCCGCGACGTGCCGGTCGAGAGGCAATTGTCGCTGGAGCACCACTTCCAGCCGCCCCGGGGCACGTTCGACGAAGCCGCGAAGCTGGCATGGTGGACGTTCAAGGGGCTTCAGGATTGGGTCTACGGCGATTACCAGACGCGGGTCGCGGCCGTGCGCCGAGCGTGGTCCGCGTTGGAAGAGCGCGAATTCGCCGAGCAGCCGGAGGTGGAAGCCAAGGCGCTCGGGCTTTGGAAGACGGACCAGGACGCGGCGCGACGGCATCTCACCGAGCACTGCGCGGAGGTTGCCGCGAAGGCGTGCGGGGAGGCTGAGAAGTTGATCGGCGCGGCGCGGTGACGGTGTTGGCCCCAGAGAGGACGGAATGAAGTCGAGTCCTTCGCAAAGGAGAAGCTATGAGCGATTCCGACGTTTCCAACCGCGGAGGTCGTCCGGCTGAAGTGCCCGACGGCTCGCGCCGTGATTTCTTGAAGAAGGCCGGCGCGGTTCCCGTGGGGCTGGCGGCCGCCCAGTACACGACGGGCGCGACCGCCGCGCCGGCGGAGGAGCCGAAGCTGCCGCGGATTTTGCTTGGGCCGCACTCGGTCTCGCGGCTGGTGTGCGGGGCCAACCCGTTCAACGGCGGCTCGCACCTGTCGGTCTTCTTCAACCAGCGGCTCCGCGAGTATTACACGCCGGAACAGGTTTTGAAGACGCTGCGCCGGTGCCAGGAGGTGGGCGTCAACTGCTGGCAGTCGAGCGGCGGCAATTTCGAGCTCTACCGCCGGTTCATCGACGAGGGCGGCCAGATGCACTACATCTCGCTGGAGCACGCCAAGTCCGACGCGTCGCTCGAAGCCCTCGCCCGCGGCGGGTGCATCGGCGTCGCCCATCACGGCGAAGTCACCGATCGGATGCTCAAGCAGGGCGAGTTCGACCAGATTGGCGACTTCCTGAAGCGGGTGAAGGACGCGGGCCTGCTGGCGGGTATCTCGACCCACATGCCCGCCGCGGTCGACGCCGCCGAGTCGAAGGGCTGGGACTTCGATTTCTACATGACCTGCGTCTACGAGCGGCACCGCTCGGCCGAGGACCTCGAGAAGCTGCTGGGGCACGTGCCGATCCCCGTGGGCGAGGTGTATCTGACCAGCGACCCGCCGCGGATGTATCGGGCGATCCAGAGCACGAAGCGGCCCTGCCTGGCGTTCAAGATCCTGGCGGCCGGCCGGCTCTCGGAGCGCCGGCCGTGGGTCGAGCAGGCGTTTCGGGAGACGTTCGAGTCGATCAAGCCGGGCGACGCGGCGATCGTGGGGATGTACGACGAGCACAGCGATCAGCCGGCGGAGAACGCGGCGCTGGTCCGCCGGTTCGGCGCGAGCAGCAAGACGGGATGAGAGGCTTTCCGACGGGGGGCACGTTACCAACGTGCCGATGGCCCAAAGGCACGTTGGAAACGTGCCCCACAAGGTGCGCGGCTTGTACGGGAGGGAAACCACATGGGTGCTCCATCATCAAGGGGGCTGGCCGGCGTCGCGATCGGGCTGCTCTTCTGTGCGGGCTCCTTCGCTCTGGATGTGAATCGGGACCCCGCGCCGGAAGAGTACCTGTTCGGCACCGGGGTCTCGTTCCCGCTTGACGAGCGGGAAAAGGTCTTCCACCCTGCCGCCGGCAGCGCCAACTTCACGTCCTTCCACGGCGTGGAGGGCGCCGCGACCGAAGACGGGAAGCTGGTCTTCACGCTGGCAGGGCCGAGGGCGACGCTCGGATGGGGCAATTACGCCGATAAGCAGCCGGTCGCCGAGATCGTCGACATGGGGCAGCAGACGATCGTCGTGCGGCTCCGGCTGCGGCAGTCGGCGGTCCGGAGCAAGTGGACCGCCCGGCCGTGGCGCGACGGGGACCCGCTGGAGTCGACTTCCGAGGCCGTGCTGCAGGGCGGGGACTGGCAAGAGCTGGCCTTCAAGCCGCTGAAGACGGGCGGCGCGAACCCCGACGGGCTGGAGCTTGCGATCGAGGGCCCCGAAGGAACGCGCGTCGAGATCGAGTGGCTCAAGCTCGTCCAGCCGACCTACGAGGGCTATTGCCGCAAGGAGTTCGTGCTTCCGGAGGGCAAAGTGTGGAGGGCGGTGGCCAACGTCGGCTCGGCCGACGAGCGGCACTGGACCGGCCGAGACCCGATGGCCGCCCGGCTGAGCATCAACGGCCGGCCGATCGAGCGACAGGGGGCGAAGCACCTCTATCACACGGCCCCGGTCGACCTTGCGCCCTACCTGAAGCCGGGGCGAAACTGCGTCGGCTTCTACGGCTTCCGGATCGGCTATCCGCCGTTTCTCTATTTCCAGGCGCGGATCGTCATGGAAAGCGGCGAGGTCGTCACCGTCGCTTCCGGCGAGGACTGGAAGTACAGCCCAGAGGCGAGCGAAGGCTGGGATCGGCCCGGCTTCGACGACTCGGCCTGGGCCCGCGTCGAGCGCGGCACGGCGCCCTGGCTCACGTCGCGCGACGCCTCGGGGCGGGTCGGCATTCCCGCGTACAGCGGCCGGCTGGTGATGAAGAACCCGAGGCGCAAGGACCTCTTCTACGTCGACGACGCCGACGCGGTCGTGGAGGCCCACGTCCCGCCCGGTCTCGAGGACCAGGGGCCGACGCTTCACTACGCACTGGGCCGCGCGGCCGACGACGGCACGTGCCGGCTCGTCCAAGAGGACGCGGTCGCTACGTTTTCCGAGCGACACGGCTCGTTGGTCTACGAGCTGAATCTCGGGCGGCCCGAGCACGGCGTTTACGCGCTGGCCCTGAGCCTGAAGGCGAGCGACGGCACGGTGATCGAAGCGCGGGCGCGCGAGCCGCTCATCGTGCTCCGCAAGCAGGCCCTCCAGACGATCGAAGGGAGCGACTACCTGGAGGGGCTCGACCTCGAGCTGGAAGACACCGTCGACTTCACCGACCCGAACGACCCGCACCCCTGGTTCGAGTCGAGGATGCCGTCGCCGATGTACGGGCCGGTGGCCGAGAAGGTCATGGCGCCCGAGATCGTGCGAAAGGACGGCTTGGCGTATCGCGAGGTGGCCGACCGGGAGCGCGGCTCGGGCTTCAGCTACCGGATCGAGTTTGCGCATCCCGGGTCCTTCTACCTGCTGGAGTTGGAGTATCCGGACGACGCCAAGCGGATCATCGAGGCCGTGATCAGCAGCAAGACGGAGGGCGTTTGGACCAACAGCCAGTCGGGCGTGGGGGCGGAGACGGGCGGCCGCTTCCTGCCCACCGGCCGGATGCAGAAGCTCCGCTGGATCCACGTGGCCGATCCCGGCCCGCACTCGATCGACGTGATCAACGTGGCAAGCGACCAGAAGGCGGCCGCCCGGTCGCTGGCGATCTACCGCATCCGGGGCGACCTTCCCTCCGTGGCCGGCGGCACGGGCCGGTCCTACGGCATCCACACCGAGCGATGCTTCTTCACCTCGGGGATCGGGATGAACTTCGGAGTGGGCATGGCCCGGAACCCGCAGGCCGCGAGGACCGAGGACGAGGCGCTTCGGCCGATGCAGCTTTGCCTCCAAGACCTCGTCTGGATGTTGGAGACGGGCGAGCGATACGTCCAGTACCTGAAGTTCGCCGGTCAGAACTGCCACGTGATGGGCTGCATCCAATACGCCGAATACAACACGCCCTACGCCCCGGCCCCGCGCGTGGACGACTCCCGCATCGTGCCCTGCATGAAGACCGTGCTGGCCAACCTGTTGGAGACCGGCGGGATCGACTTCTACGCCGGCGTGGAGTTCAGCCAGTCGAACGACGTGCGGACCTATGCCAACGACGCCCAGGTGGCCAAGGGGGCCGACACGGTCTGGATGGTCGACGCGGGCGGGCGCCAGCGATACGGCCACGACCAGGTGACGAGCGTGCCCAACTGGATGCACTCGGCGGTCCGCCGGAAGTACGGCCGGTTGATGCGCGACCTGTCGAACACGTTCGGGCACCTCGCGCATTTCCGCGGCGTGCACGCCCTGTTGGGGCCGACCGTGGGCGCCGGCTACTGGATCCCGGCGCTCGGGTCGGGGAGCGACTACGACCGGCCGCTGGCGGCCAGTTTCGACGACCTCACGATGGAGCGGTTCGGGCGGGAGACGGGCATCGAGCTTCCCGTCGCAGGGACCGATCCGGAACGATTCGCGAAGCGTGCGTCGCTGCTGGGGACGCCCGCCCTGCGCCGCCGGTTCATCGAGTGGCGGTGCGAGAAGGTGAAGGAGTTCTTTGCCGAGGCCGCCGGCACGCTCCGAGAGAAGCGGTCGGACCTCCAGTTCGTCAACGTCCTGGCGGTCGAGGACACTCAGTTCTTTCAGTATCTCGCCCGATCGGGCAAGAGCTTCCGGGAAATCATGCGCCAGTTCGCCCTCGACGTGGATCGGCTGAGCGCGGTGGAGAACCTGTGGACCGGGCGGTGGACGCTCAGTTGGCGTCAGACGCCGAGGACGCTCCCCAGCCAGGACCCTTTCTGCTGGCTCGCCCGGACCAGCCCCGACGTGATCTCCACGTTCCCGCCCGGCGAAGACCGCTACGTCTTCGTGCGCACGAGCTGGGACGAGAACATGTTTCCGGCCGGCGGCCATGCGATGAAGGACCGGAACGATCATGACCAGCTGGTCGAGTCGGACTGGATCATGAACGGCGAGAAGATTCGGGCGCTACCCCAGCCCGGCGGGTATCACTGCCGGGAAGCATTCGTCCAGGCCCTCGTGACGGCCGATCCCAACCTGCTTCTGGGCGGCTTCACCGATCTGAACGTGAACGTGGGCCACGAGCAGGCGCTGCGGAGCGTGCTCGCGACGTACACCCATCTGCCCCGGGAGAAGTTCGCGCCCGTCTTGGACACGGGGCTGGAGACGAACCTGGCGATCCGTCAGCTTGACCGGACCGACGACTCCTGGCTCTACGCGGCCAATCCCTGCCAGTGGCACGTCCAAGGGAAGCTGACGTTGAGGACGGACGGCCGGGTGATGGAAGTGCCCAGCGGCGAGCCCGTGAAGACGACGGCACGCGACGGGCAGGTAGAGTTGCCCCTTCGCCTCGCGCCGTTCGGGCTGGCGGCCTACCGGGTCGACTCGGCGGGGCTGGCCGTCACGGGCTACACGACGGAGCCGATGGCGCCGGAGGAGCTTGCCCGGCTGGAGAGGATTCCGGACCGCGTGGAAAAGCTCCTGGCCGACCCGGCGGCGAGGCTCAGCCTGTCGCTTGCGGATCGCCGGTTCATGGAGGAGACGCTGGCAGGCGTGCGCGGGGCCATGGACGAGGGCCGGTACGCGCTGGCCTGGAGCCGGATCACTCACCACCGATTCTGGACGCTGTGGCACGACTTCCTGGAGAAGGCGGCCGCGGACCGGGCCGGGCCTGCCGCAGCAAGGGATTCCGGGCCGCCGCCTGGCACGACAAGGGATGCCGGGGCGCGCTTGCCTCGGGAGATCGCCTACGACGTCGAGAGGAACTGCATCCGGGTCGTCGGCTTTCCCGAGGAGGAGCCCGCCACCCCGGAAACGATCCTCGCCGCCGAAAAGCGCAACGGATGGGGCAAAGTGATCTACGATCGGGCGACCGACACCTACACGGTCGACGCCGCCCTCTGGATCGGCGACGATCAGACGGACGGCACGTTCGTACAGCTTGGCGATCGGGAGCACCCCGAGGTGACGGTCGTCGTCAAGGGCACGGTCTGGGTCCGTCCGCCCCGCCGGAGCGAAGCGCGCTCCGACGGCCTCCAGAGCGCGATCAACCGTCTCAGGCTCGGCGACCCGGAGGACGACCGGATCCGCGCGACGCTCGAGATCGACTGCGAGACCCGCGGCCGGCACGGCGTCTACGTCGGCTATCGCTCCCACGACGGCAAGACCTGGATTCACGGAGGCTCCCTGCACGTCTACCACAGCACGATCACCGCCGCCACGGCGGACGCGGATCACGCCTGGGGCGTGGGCGATTATCGGGACGAAGCCTCGTCGCCCCGCTGGGCCATGCCGGGCTGGTACGCCTCGGACGTCCGCCTGGTGGACGCCGCGATCTCGTGGTTTGACGGCTGCGTGACGTACGGCACCGAGACCGGCAGACGCGATTCCCGCCGGCCGGTCGACGCCATCCAGCCCAACGAGCCGAACGTCGTCCGCGGCACCACCTTCGAGCACGGCGGCGCGGCCGTGCGCAACGGACAGCAGTATTTGGAGGACTGCAACTTCCGCCACCTGGAAGCGGCGGTGGCCGAAGGCGGGGCCTTGGGCGCGAAGCTCGTGGGCTGCACGTTCGAAGACAACGAGGCGAACTGGACGCTCGGCTCGATCCAGTCGGGCGGGATCGTGTTGGTCGATTGCCGGATCGGCGATCCCCAAGAGCCGATCGTCATCCAGAAGAACAAGATCGCGCCGGACCAGGCGGTGGCAAGGGGCGTCCCCGTCTATCCGGCTTGCCGCCAGAGGCGGTCCCTGCCCGTCCAGGTGGTCGACTCCGCGGGCGATCCGGTGCCCGACGCGATCGTCGTGGTCACGTGCGAAGACCACCCCGAGGAGGTCACCCAGGGGGCAACGGTCACCGACGAGCACGGCCTGACGGCCTCCGACGCGGAAGCCGGCGCGATCGTCGTCACCTGGAAGCAACACCAGGCGACCGACGACCCCGACGCGCCCCGGACGTCGACCTTCGCCTATACCATCGCGGTCTGGGAAAAGGGCCGTGAGCCGACGACGGTGCGCCTTGCCGCCGGGCGGCCGATCCCCAGACCGCTTGTGGTCGCGCTTCAGCGTACGAGCCAGACGGGGGAATAGACGAAGTGGCTGGTGAGTTTTGTTGGGTCGGAGGACGGGATCGCGCCTTGGGAGACGTGGTTCGCCGGTTGGATCGTGACCCGTTTACTGCTCATCTGCCCGGTCAGCTTCACGTCCATGATGCGGATCCCGGCGAAGCCGACGATGGTGTACGTCGCGTTGTTGCCCGGTCCGGAGACTTCGCGGAAGATGAAAATCGTGCGTTGGTCTCCTTTGATCGAGGCCAGCTCGTCCTTGACGCCGGCACTGATCCCGGTATCCCCGTTGAGGAACAGCACGCCGTTTTCGTCGAGCTTGATCTCGCCGTCGTGATACTCCAGATCCTGGGGGCTGACGCCTTCGACGATCTGCCGGGCGATATCGGCGGTGCTGTTGTTGTTGCTGCCGATATCGACGGTGCCGCGGTTGCCGGGCGCCCCGGTCTCCTGGGGAAACAGGTTGATTTCGAGGATGCCGTCCGATCCGGCGCTCAGCTCGCCGGTTTCGGAGTCGTAGGTCCAGTCGTCGGTCCCGAGCATCGCCCGATTGTCCCAGGTGTACTCGTCGACGGCAAAGGGCAAGAGATCCAGATTCTCTCCCGAGCTCGGCGTTTTCCAGCCAATGACGTTGTTCACCAGCGCTGCCGTCGCTTGGGCCTGGAGGGAAGAGCCGTTATTGCCCAGGAGCCGAGCGAAGAAGAGCGGGACTTCCCCGTTCAGGCCCGCCGTCTTCCTCACGGAGACCTGCACGGCGTTGGGCGTTAACCCGGTGCCGAAGAGCATCTGCGAGGCCGGATCGAGCGGATTCGGAAGATAGCCCACCAGCACGTCTTGATAGTCCAGCGCCGGCCCTTGGGTGGTGACCGTGTTCAACCTGGCGTACTGGGCGGCCTTCGTGCGGGCGTCTTGTTCGAGATAGTACGGACAGCTATCCCTGGAAAGGGCGGCCTCGTCGATCAGCTCCCAGGCCCCCGCCATGGCCGCCGCGTCGGCCGATCGTTGCAGCTCGGTGCGGGCAACCTTGAGGTATCCCAAGTCGACGGTCAACGCCAACAGGGCAATCATGCAGACCATCAGGAACATCGTGAGTACCAGGATGGTGCCCTTTCTGCGCCGGCGACGACCACGAGTATTCATGGCAGGCTCTCCTCAGTGGGCCGGACAGATCGCTCTGGCCGGACGGTGCCTACTGCTGGTATACCGGGCGGGCCGTGGAATCCTCCAGCACCTCGCCTTCCGACGTGGTCACCCGAACCCTCTTCAGAACCAGCGACTGCACCCGGTTCGCCGCGTAACTGATGCCGGAGTTCTCCACGGAGACGCTGGGATGGTAGCTGTTGAGGTTCTCCAGCGTTGTGGACACGTCGGCCTTCAGGTAGCCCAGGCCCCCGAAGCTTCCCCACGTCGTGGAGGAGCCCTCGACGACCTCCATGTGCAACGTGCCGTCGGAAAGCTCCATCTTCTGCGTCCAGCAAATCACCTCACCCGGTTGTGACAGGATGGACTGCGTCGGCGCCCTTCGCTCGGTGACGAGCTGCTCGCCGTTCCAGACCTCGAACTGCAATCCGCCCGGGGCGAACACCGGCACCGTCCGATGATTCAGCTCCAACGTGCAGTGCAGCGATTCGACGTTGGCAAACGGCGACATCGCGCAGATGACCTGGGGCCCGGCGCTGTCCGGGTCCGGGGTGGCCAGCACCAGCTCCCAGTCTTCCTCCACTCCGACGATGGTGGGCACGGTCTCGGCCGACGCGATGCCGGCCCACACGAGCACGCAAGCGAGCCCCAAAAGGCATCGAATCCCCCAAGCGCGCGCACCGGTAGCGATATGGCACGTCATGGCAATCCCCAATTCAGAAGAGTAGTATGCGACTTCCCAGGGAGGCGGGATCGATTCCCACGCCCAACCGTTCCCGCGGCCGCCGGCGCGTGAACTCATCTGCCCGACGGCGACGCGGCGATCGGAGTCTCCTCCCAATAGGAAAAGTACGTCGGATTCTTACCTTTGTCAAACGGCGCGCGAGCACCGCGGCGAAGTCGGCCGGCCTGGGGCGAAACTGCCGTCGGGTCGGGCGGCTCGGACCGATGCTTCCGCCGATCCCGATTCTCCCGGCGCCGAGCTACCCCAGCGGCCAGGTCGGGTCGTCCTCCAGATGGACGTTGTTCACCTGGAGCCAGTGGACGGGCTTCTCTTGCTGCTCCGAGGAGCTGGAAAACGCCCTGGTCAGGCCGACGCCGAGGATGACCGCCCCGGGGCTTCGCAGCCGGTCGGCAAGCTTGCGAACGGCCGCCGGATCGGCCGTGGCATGATCTTTTCCGTACAGCCGGAGGTCCGTCACGGCGACCGATCGGTGGAGCTCGCCGTCGTCGATCCGGATGCGCACGCGCAGGGCGCCGTCTCGTCCCTTCTCGACCCACGGCGAAGACTGCCGGCGATTTGGCCGGAAACACCCTAGGGACGCCCGCCCTTGGCCAACGGGCGTGCCGCAGGAGGACCGTCCCATCGGCCGCAGCTCGTCGCCGAAGACGTCGCGAAGCCGCGGCTTGCTCACCGCGTACAAGAGGGCCCAGAACTCCTCGGCCCCCAGCCGTTCCAGAAGCTCCGCCTTGGGCGGAGAGAACCAGTGGTCCTCCACGTGAGGAGGCTTCGGGCAGGGCTCCACCGTGCCGAGGTCGACGACGTTGGCCATGTCGAACGGGCCGTGGTTGCGGGCGAGCAGGGCCGGGGTCAGCGAGCCCCAGCGGAGCACCGGGCGGACGTGCCGATCGGTCCGCACGTCGACGCCGGCCACGCAGACGTGGCCGCCCCGCATCCTCGTCAGGTGGTTGACGACGATTCTCATCCTGCCCCCAGGCTGAGATTCGACTGGTGACCGCTGACCCTTTTGCCGTCGGAGCCGTTAGAGATGCACGATCCTCGCCCCGCCCCACTTCGCCGCCAGATACTCGGCGACCAGCCTGCGGTGGCAGCGGTCGGCGGCGGGCTCACTGCAAAGCAACACGGTGGGCACGTCGAAAAGCCGCCGGTCGACGAGCCGCTCCACTCCGCGCTCGCCGAGCAAGGCGAGGAACCGCGCCGCGTACTGCTCCCAGGCGACGGTCTTGTTCTTGTAGCCGTCGAGGAGGTCTTTGTCGGGCGATAGCAGGGGTTGGTGATGATACTCCGCCCGGCAGATCTCCGCGAGGAAGTACTCCAGATCGTCACGCTTGGCGAAGCCCGCCAGTTGCGAGGTATTGTTGAGCCGCACGTCGATCAGCCGCTTGATTCCGGCCCGTTGGAGGCTTCCGAAGAACTCGGCCGCGGTCTTCTTGGTGAAACCGATCGTGTAGATTTCCACGGCTCCGCCTCCTCCAGGTCGAACAACGTCAGTTGCCCTCGGGTCTTTCGGAATCGCTCTTCCCGGGCGACTTCCTCCTCGGTCTGGACTCGCCCGTCGCCCCGGATATGGAGCACGCCGGCGCCCCGCTCGCCGAGCACGCGGCCGATCAACCGCCGCCGATGACAGTCGGTCGGATCTTCTTCTCCGCACAGAAGCGCCGCACGACGGTTCCCGACGGCCTCCAAGAGCCGCTCCAGGCCGCGCGTGAAGGGAGACGACCGAGCCAGACGGTCGTAGAGGACGTGTCCCTCGTGGTCGTAGAGATCCTCCCCCTCCGGTTTGCCCCCCAGAAGATCGCCGAGGAACAAGTAGTCGACGCCGCGACTTTGCAGGGAGCTACGGATTGCCTCCCTGTTGAAATCCGGCGCGTAGCCCGAGTAGGGACTCGAACGGACGTCCACCATCAGCCCGATCCGGTGCTGCTCGACCAGCGCGAGGAACGTCTCCAGAGGATGGTTGG
>DATKZH010000661.1:0-79050 GCA_035528065.1 Thermoguttaceae bacterium
GCGACTGGGGCGCCCGCAACCGGGTGACCAGCCGGAAGACGCCACGTTCGGCCGGGCCATCTACCTGCGTCGCACGGCGGGCAAGGCCCGGGTGACGATCTTCGAGGGCGGCCACGAACGGATCGCCCGAGCCGCTGCGGAGTGGCTCAGCAGGCACGTCTCACAAGGCAAGTGAAGCCGATGGCCCGCCGTGTCCGCCGCCTCCCTGCCTTTGGGGGACATCAGGATCTTCCTCACGTTTTTCGTGAACGATGGAACGGCTCGCCGCGAAGAAAAGATGTCGCCGTCTGCGGCGAATAGCGGGTGGGGAATCTACTCCGGCCTCAGCGGAGCGTTTTGAGGCACGTCCAGCGTAGTGGAGGAGGACTGGACCATGAGAACCCGGCTTATCGGTTGTGTGGCGGTGTTGGCGGCGTGTGTAGCTTCGTCAGACGTGTCGGCGCAGGCCGTCGCTTCCCCTGACAGGTTCAGCGGCTTTCACCAGACGACTCATCTTGCGCAGATTTACCCGGTTCCCTATGGCTACTATGGAGCTTCCACGCCCGCAAGCGCCTACGCTCGGGGGGTTGCCGCGACGACCCGGGCGGCGGGGGAGTACAATCTGCTCAGCTCCCAGGCGAGGATCGCCCGTGCCGAGGCGCGGCGATACGAGCTGGAAAACCAGCTCCAGGCGACGGAAACCTATTTCAAGATGCGATTGTTGAACCGGCAGTACCGGGCGCTGCTGCGGGGCCCCCGGCCGACGCTGGACGACCTGAAACGCTACGCGGCGTCGGGCAGGCCGGAGCGCCTTAGCCCCAGCGAGCTTGACTCGGTCACGGGCGATATCTCCTGGCCGATCCTGCTCCGCGACGATCGCTACGCCGACTATCGTGCGCGGCTGGAGGCCCTGTATGTCGAGCGGGCCGCCTCTGCCCAGCTCAGCACGTCGGCCTATCTCAGCATCCATCGAACGACCAGGGCTTTCCTGAAGGAACTGGAGAGACGTGTCGCCCGGGTTCCCCAGATGGACTACATCGCCGCCAAGCGATTCATCCAGAGTCTGGCGTACGAGGTCCGACAGCCGAGCGCGTAGTCGGCCAGGCGGTTGTTTGCTCGACCGAGGCCCGGTGTCGCCTGTGGGCGGGCCGTCCTCTTCACTTCGTTTGTTGCACTGCCGGACGATCTTGACGTGGAACAAGTCCGGACAGCCGGTTGGCTCCAAGAACTACCGGTATCGCTGCTCCACACGAAGCACCAGAGGGGGGGCGAACCAAGAGCCGTGCAACGGGCCGGAACGCTCGGCGTCGCTTGAAGATGCGTCGGCCGTAGTCAAAGGACTACCGTTTCGAGAATTGGGTGCCTCGGCGGGCGCCACGCAGACCGTACTTCTTGCGCTCTTTCGCCCGGCTGTCGCGGGTCAGAAGGTCGGAGGCACGGAGGCCTTCCTCCAACGCGACGTCGTAGTTCTTCAGTGCCCGGGCGATCCCGAGCTTGCAGGCGTCGGCCTGGCCGGTAAAGCCACCGCCGTGGACGCGGATAATTAGGTCCACCTCCCCGCGCTTCCCCGTCCGCTCCAGGGGAGCCAGCACGGCGATCTGCTGTTGCCGCTGGGGGAAATAGTCTTCCAGGGGCCGTTTGTTGACCACGATCTGGCCCCGTCCCGGGCGGAGCCGCACCCGGGCGACCGACGACTTGCGTCGCCCGGTGCCCAAGAAGTCGTTTGTGCCTTTTGCCTGCACTGTCGTCGCGTCTGCCATAAATGACCTTCTTGCTGCCTTGCCGGCGAGCCGGGCTTATCGGGGCCGGCCTGGGGACTCGCTGTTTCCCATCGCTTGCGGCTACTTCGACTGCTTCTTGACCCCGAGCTCAATCGGCTCCGGTTGCTGTGCCTGATGGGGATGCTGGTCGCCGGCGTACACCTTCAGCTTGGAAAGCATCTTCCTGGCCAGCTTGTTCTTGGGCAACATGCGGCGGACCGCTTCGGAGAGGATCTTCTCGGGCTTGCGGGCCATCCGCTCCCGTGCCGTCTCGGACCTCAGTCCGGGGTAGCCGGTGTACCAGGTGTACGTCTTCTGGTCCCACTTCTTGCCGGTGAAGACCAACTTGTCGGCGTTAATCACCACGACGAAGTCGCCCGTGTCGACGTGCGGCGTATACGTGGGCCGGTGCTTGCCCATCAGGATCGTGGCAATATCGCTGGCCAGCCGGCCGACCACCTTGTCGGTGGCGTCGACGAGCCACCACTTCGCCTCCACGTCCTGCGGCTTGGCCATATAAGTTTTCATCATCGCCGACTCGCTCATTCTCAATTCTGTCTATTCCACGACTTCCTAATCGGCCCAACTCACGCTTCTTACGGCCGCCACGGCGCGCGATGGCACGAAACTCATAGTCTAGTGCCATTCTCGCAGGCTGACAAGCCGTTCGCGGGCTAGTCGACCGGTAGATGACTGCGCATGCATTTGGCCAGCCCACCTCCGATTCCGGTTCTACTTGCCCAGAATCCCAGATTCCACCACCAAGGGGGGTATGACCTCCCTGGCGACCGGCAGGCTGACCTATTTACCGACCCGCTGCGCTACGGCAATGCCGTACGGATCGCTTCGATCGCGGTTGCGGCCAGTAGGATCGTAGATTCGGTGGGGCCGGCGACGAAGTAAACCTGGGCGGCACGGTCGTTCATTTTTGGGGGCCAGATTTGGGACCGCATCGTGCCACTCGCCAGCCCTCATTGGGGACCCCAGTCCTGGGAGTCAGATCCAACTGGCCTCGTAGGGGGTGGGCTATTAGGATATACAGTATTATGGTGGTATACTCCCGTTTATGGGGACAATCGCACGGATTAACCGGGTGGGGTATTGAATGAGCGAGATTCTCCAGAAGGTGGAGCTGGCGCCGAAGATTTACGAGATGGTGGTCGAGGCGCCCCGGATCGCCAGTAAGGCCCTGCCGGGCCAATTCGTCGTGGTGATGGCCGACGAGAGGGGTGAACGCATCCCCCTGACGATCGCGGACTTCGATCCCCGGCAGGGGACCCTCACCATGGTCCTGATGGTCGTGGGCGCCAGCTCGTTGAAGCTCTCGAAGCTGGAAGTCGGCGACGCCCTGCACGCCCTGATCGGCCCGCTGGGGAAACCGTCGGAGATCGAGCCGTTCGGCACCGTCGTGATGGTCGCCGGCGGCGTGGGGACCGCGCCCATCTACCCGATCGCCCGGGCGTTCTACGAGTCGGGTTCCCGGGTGATCGCCATCCAGGGGGCCCGGTCGGAGGAGCTGCTCTTCTGGACGGATCGGCTGGCCTCGGTGAGCCACGAGCACATCGTCACCACCGACGACGGCACGGCCGGGCGCAAGGGCCTGGTCACCGAGCCGCTCAAGGAGCTGTTGGAGCAGGACTGCGAGAAGACGATCCAGTGCGTCTACGCGATCGGCCCGGCGATCATGATGAAGTTCTGCTCGCTCACCACCCGGCCCTTCGGCGTCAAGACGATCGTCAGCCTCAACTCGGTGATGATCGACGGGACGGGCATGTGCGGCGGCTGCCGCGTGGACGTGGGCGGCCAGACGCGGTTCACGTGCATAGACGGCCCGGAGTTCGACGGCCATCTGGTCGATTGGGACCTGTTGATGTCCCGGCAGAAGATCTACCACGAGCAGGAAGCCTGCTCGCTTGAGCGAATGATGCAGGAACTGACACGATGAATGACAAGCCTTCCAAGATGAAACGAGCGAAGAAGCCGCGGGTTGCGATGCCCGAGCAGACCCCCGAGGTCCGCAGCCGCAATTTCGACGAGGTCCCGCTCGGCTACAGCGCCGAACAGGCGCAGGCGGAGGCGGAGCGCTGTTTGCAGTGCAAGAAGCCCTTTTGCCTGGAGGGCTGCCCGGTCAACGTCGACATCCCCGGCTTCATCGAGCTGATCGTCGAAGGGGAGTTCGCCGAGGCGGCACGGAAGATCAAGGAGACCAATTGTCTGCCGGCGGTCTGCGGGCGGGTCTGTCCGCAGGAGTCGCAGTGCGAGTCCCTCTGCGTTCTGGGCAAGAAGTGGGAGCCCGTGGCCATCGGCCGGCTGGAACGCTTCGTGGCCGACTACGAGCGCGAGCACGACCTGATCGAGCTTCCGGACAAAGCGGCCTCCACCGGCAAGCGGGTGGCCGTGGTCGGGTCGGGCCCGGCAGGTCTCACGGTGGCGGGCGATCTGATCCTTGTGGGGCACGAGGTGACGATCTTCGAGGCGTTTCACAAGCCGGGCGGGGTATTGATGTACGGCATCCCCGAGTTCCGCTTGCCCAAGGCGATCGTCGAGAAGGAGGTCGACTACTTGTGCCGGCTGGGCGTCCGGCTCGAGCTGAACCAGGTGATCGGCAAGTCGATCACCATCGACGAGCTGTTGGACGAGGAGGGCTACGACGCCGTGTTCGTCGGCGTGGGAGCCGGCCTGCCCTATTTCATGGGCGTGCCGGGGGAGAACCTGGGCGGCGTCTACTCGGCCAGCGAGTATCTGACCCGCAGCAACCTGATGAGGGCCTACGCCTTTCCCGAGTACGACACCCCCCTGGTCCACGGCCGGACCGTCTGCGTGATCGGCGGCGGGAACGTCGCCATGGACTCTGCCCGAACCGCCCGCCGGCTCGGCGCGGAGAACGTCTACATCGTCTATCGCCGCTCGCGCGCGGAGCTTCCCGCCCGGGCCGAAGAGGTCCATCACGCGGAAGAGGAAGGGATCGTCTTCAAGCTGCTCTCGTCCCCGGTCGAGTACCTCGGCGACGAGCGGGGCATGGTCCGGCAGATCCGCTGCCAGGAAATGGAGCTCGGCGAGCCGGACGACTCCGGCCGGCGCCGGCCCGTCCCCAAGGAAGGCGCGGAGTTCACGGTCGACACAGACCTGGTGATCGTGGCGATCGGATCGGGCGCGAACCCACTCCTCACGCAGACGACCAAGGGACTCGGCCTGAATCGCCGGGGGTACATCGTCGCCGACGACGACACCGGGCGCACGAGCCGCCAAGGCGTCTGGGCCGGCGGCGACATCGTCACCGGCAGCGCCACGGTCATCCTGGCCATGGGCGCCGGCAAGGCCGCGGCCAAGGACATGCACGACTGCCTCTGCGGCGAACGCCGATCGTCTGCGCGTATGGAGACGCTCCAGCAGCCGAGCCTCCGCAGCCCCGTGCGGGACGCAACCTGAGCGAGACATCGCGTCTATTTGGGTGTCTTCGCCTTGGGGGCTTCCTTTTCCTCGACGATCTGGCGCTCCTTGACGAGGTTCTGCTCGCAGACGCTCTCTTGCGCACCGCCGAGGTCGATCGGGGGGAGCTTCTCGTCGCTTCCCTGGTGGACCTCCATGACGATGTTGCCGGTGACGCTCACGCGCCGGCAGTCGGCGTCGGCCTTGACGGCGTGCCGGTCGAGCCCGCTGAAGAGGTTGCCCGAGATCACCACGTCGGAGGTTCCCTGGAGGAGGATCCCGGTGGCCAGGTTGGGGGCGCCTTCCCGCCGGCTCTTCTGGCCGACGTAGCTGTCGGAGAAGTTGTTGCCGGTGACGGTGATCCGGCCGCTCGCCGGGCCGATCGCCAGGCCCTTGAGGACGTCGATCGTGAACGTGTTGGCGGAGACGGTGCATCCCCAGGCGTCGCGCAGGTCGATCCCGCCGGCGCGGCTATCGGGCAGCCTGCCGAAATTGTCGGCCAGGACGTTGGCGCTGATCGTGATCCCGTAGCAGTCGCGGTCGAGGATGACGGCCGTGCCCTCGCACTCCTCGATCATGTTGCCCGAGAGCACCGAGCCGTAGGTGTTTTCGATCACCACGCCGTTGCCCAGGTGGTCGTCGAGGTTGTTCCCGTTCATGCAGAGGTTGAAGCTGTCGATGCAGCGGACGGCGTCGCGGTTCTCCTCGAAGTGGTTGGCATTGACGACGATGTCGTGGCTCCCGAGGATGTTCAACCCGGCCTGGGCGTTGTAGGTGAGGATCGAGTCGGCGACGCGAGGGTCTTCGGTGCAGTGGTCGAGGGTGATGCCGTTTCCGCCGTTGTGGTCGACGGAGAGCCCGTGGATGTAGATCTCGTTGACGTGCTGGGCCAGGAGCCCGTCGCCGCCTTTAGGCTTGGTGCTCTTGGCGTCGATGGCGTCCGGGTCGCCCTGGATACGGAAGTCGGCGAGCTGGACGCGCCAGAGCGAGGCCCTGGGGTTTTTGTCGAGATCGGGCGGGCGGACGATCAGGGCGGGCTGGCCCTCTTCGTTGCCGTTGATCAGGCGGGTGGCCGCCCCGGCGCCCTCGACCCGGGTGTTCCCGCGGGAGAGGACCAACGGAGAGGTCAGCTTGAAGTCTCCCGGGGGCAGCTTGACCAGGCCGCCCGATTCCGGCAGCGCGTCGAACGCCGCCTGGAGATTGGGGTATTTCGACGCATCGATCAGGGCCGCGGGAGGCTTCTCGGGTTTTTCCGCCTGGGCTTTCGGGGGCCCGGCGGGCTCGGCGGCCACGGCCCAACCGCCGCACGACGCGGTGCAAGCGAGTGTCAACACGACCACCAGGGACGACGCGATCGGCTCTCGTGAAGCTGTCATGACGGACTCCTCTCGTACGCAGGACGACGGGGACGCGGATTCAACTCGGCAGGGCATGTTCGGATTTCGCTTGCGCTTCGCGCAAGGTGGGACGTTGGCCGAAGAAAGACACCGGTGCCGCAACGGCGGTCTTACCACAACGGCAACGCGCGGTCAAGAATGACGACCCTGTCGACCGGCGGGAGTCGACCGCCGCGGATCGTGGCGTGCCGCGACCGGACGCCCCGAGGCACCGCCCGGTCCGCCCCGGAGGCCGACGTGGAGGCGGCTACTGCTGGCCGCCGGAGGAAGATTCGAGCGAGAGCGGGAAATCGAAGGTGTTCGAGCCCGGCTTGACTTCGGCCGTGAGCTCGGAGTTGAGGTGGTACTTGGGGGGCAGGCGTTCGGGGACCAGGACTTCCTTGCCGTCGGGGTCGACGGTCATGCCTCGCGTGGTGATCCGCACCGTGTGCTTGCCGACCAGCGCGCCCTGTTTCTCGTGCGTGTACTGGAGGGTGTAGCGGCCGCTGGAATCCGTTTTGCCGTAGGAGGCCGAGCCGGTCGACTTGCCGCGCACGACCTCGCCCGGGTCGGGATCGAACTCCACTCTGGCCTCGGCCAGCGGCTCGCCGTCGAGGGTGACGGTCCCTTTGACGGGCGCGAGCTTGCCGTCCGAGCCGCCGCACCCGGCCGCGAGGAGCGAAACGAGCACCAGGAGGGACCCGAGGAGAGAGCGGAGTGCGAGAGAAGCTGTCTTGTTCATCGTTGGCGATCCTGCGTCGTCTTGTTCGAGCGGCTCGCGGACCGCCGGTCTCTCGGGAAACGCGGCGGGGCGCCGGTTGACGGAGTGCCGTGAAGCGCGGTGACGCCGGCCGCGCGCTACTCCCATTCTTCCCGGAACGGGATATCGTCGTCTCGGATGCCCATCAACTGGTAGATTCCCATCTGGTAGCCCTGGGCGCGGGTGAAGGTGCCCGTTTGGTCGTAGACGTCGACGTTGCTGTTGGAGAAGCCGAGGTTGTCGGCTATGAAGCGGACGGCCCCGTCGCAGAACAGGAAGTTCCCGCCGCCGGAATGGGGGCTGCTGAAGCCTTCGCGGCAACTGTCGGCGCCCTGATCGAGCGGATCGTTCAGCTTGATGCTCACGCGGCCCTGGACGAAGTAGGCCCCGAGGTCGCTGAGGCCGAACGGGTTTCGGTTGCCGCACCACGCGGCCGCCCCGCACCGTTGATCCCGCTCGCCGACCTGGAAGGTGTAGGCGGTTCCATCCGGGATGTCGCGGATCGTGACGTGGCTGTTCCCGTACAGGACGCCGTTGTTCTCCGTTCCGTCGGCCCGGTCGAACAAGCCGCAGACCGCGACGTAGTTCGCCGTGGCCGGTTCGAAGAGGTTGCCGGTGCCCACGCCGTAAAAGGGCCGCAGTTGGTTGGGGAGCGACGACGGCGTTCGATCCGAAGGGCATCGGAACTCGGCCAAGGGAGTCTGAATGAGCGTTCGAAGGAAGGAGTCGGCCAACACGTCTGCCAGCCGGAGATCTCTCGGGTTCAGCTCACCGTGCAACGGCTTCCGCTCCATGTAGGGCAGCAGGAAGACCGGCCAGCCCCACTCCTCCACGTCCACGGTCATGCTGATGTAACCCGGCGGGAAGCACTCGATCGCGTTGTGGTAGTTGTGCATGGCGATGCCGATTTGCCTGAGGTTGTTCTGGCATCGCATCCGCCGTGCCGCTTCCCGGGCGGCCTGCACGGCCGGCAGCAGCAAGGCGATCAGAATCCCGATAATCGCGATCACCACCAGCATTTCCACCAGGGTGAAGGCGGATCTTGGCTTGGGGTCGCCAGATTGCCGATCGGTTCGTGTGCCGGCCATCGATCAGTCCCTCCTAGCCGCCAAGTTTCAGACTCAGTCTCAGAGGGTCCGAGCGGTTCGCAACGACCGGATGGATGGCGTCGCGGTGCCTTCCGCGGCCCGCATTCTGCCGACGAAACCCAACGAGTCGGGTCGCTACGATCGATTCTCAGACACGCCCCTTAGTATAATCGCCTGCTCCATCCGGCGATACCTCGGGGCCGAGGCGGTCGGCCGGCGAATCGAGGCCGCCGACAAATCGATGGGCCCGGGCGAAGTCGAGCGCATCCCAGCCATCTTGCGTAGTGGAACACCCATCATATGCATTGCCGCCGATTGAACAACTCCTCCTACCCGGCAAGCATTCGCCGAACCGCTCAATGCACCTCGTTAGGGGGAAGGAGAACTACAGCGAGGGGGGGCTGGGCGAGTGTGCATGGTGCAAGGCCTTTCATCATAGTCACTTCCGCGTTGCGGACGGTGGGCGTCCGGGCGGAACGTTCCCGCACGGGAGTTCGGGGACGAGCAGTCGGGGACGAGGCCGACCAGGCTCGACCCGATACGCCATGCACGTTTTTTGCGTCACAAGCACGATTTGCTCAGCCCCGAACCGCCCCACCTGACGTTTGGCCTCGACAATTCGACCATGCCCCTCCCGAGGGTGATTCGAGCCGCGAAGGGACGCCGATCGCCCATTGTGATGCGATTCACTCAGGCTTCAGCGAGCGGGTTGCCGTTGGTGGCCTATACTTTCCCAAGAGTACCAATGAGGTGGTTTTTTGGGGGACGACGGCCATGTTCTCGTTCGACACCCGGAAAAGGCTGCGCGAGGTTGGCGATTTCCTCCGTCAGCTCGTGGACTTGAGCAGCCCCAACCTGCCCCCTCTAGAGGGTGATTTCCGCTCGCAGACTCGCTCGAATCGCACGTTGCCGGCACTGCTCTCTCCGTGGGAGCACGCCCAACCGGTCGTGGACGAGTCGACGTACGCCTTCACCAAGGACATCTCGGATCGCGGGCTTTCGTTGGTGCTCGGGCAGCCGTTCAAATCGTTTGAAGCCGTCGTCGGGTTGTGGCTGGACTCGCCTCGCTTCGTGCTGGGGGAGGTGCGGCAGAACGTGCCGCTCGGCGGCGGGTTCTGGCAGATCGGGGTGGAGCTGACCGGCGTGCTTGATTCCGCCGAGCACCCGCAGATTCAAAGCCTGATGCCGCTGGCTTCGCGTCTGGTCCCTAGTGCCAAGGCCACGCGGGCCGTGGCCACGTAGAGGGCCGAGCTGCCCATCCACGGCGCGCACTCTGCGGGGACGATCGGCTTTGTCCGTGGCGCGTGGGCCGCGGACGATCCACACCGCCTGGGAGTCGGACGGCGACAATCCAACCCGGATGGGTGGCCGACGTTGGGAGTGACGGATTATCGAGAGCGAGCGTGTGACGGGTTGGGTTGGAGGGGCGGCGGGAGGTGAGGATATTCCTTGGCGCGACTTGAACCGTCGGGCGATTGGCGTTATTCTGAAGGTGCCGATCTAAGCGACGTTTCTGCGTGGCCCAGGTGGAGGCTTTGCGGCGACTGCCGGGTCCGACTATTCTGGTCATGTTCCTCGATGCAGCCATTGAGCGTGCCGAGTTCGGTTGTTCGGTGGTGGCGTTTGCGAAGCCCGGTTCGCCTGTCGGCCCGTTCTGGACTCACTTCAGCTCCGGTCGTCCGATGCGATTCGTCTCGCGGGCGCTGGTGGATGCCCCGCTCGTTGCCGCGGCGTTGTGCGCGACTCCGCGGGGGCGACGTTTCGGGCTCCTGGTACCGGACAGAAGCGAAGGTTTCCGGAGGGACCCGGATCGGTTGTGAAGCCGCCAACGGACGGCCCTCGGCATGGAGCGACTCCAGGCAATGTCCGAGAGCAAACACGACGAGCTTCGTCCCCGCCGAACCTCGGGTCGGTTCGCCGGTCGGCGTCGCTGGCTGGTGATGGCGATCGGGTTGGCGGGTTTGGGGGTCACGGCAGCCGTCTGGCAAGGACTGGTGGCGCGCGAGAGGCCCCTGCGGCAGGCCGAATTCAAACGCGTTGCCGACGCTCAAGTCCGCTCGATCGAACGCCGGCTCAACCAGCACGTGGAAGTCGTCTTTTCGCTCTCCGCGTTCTACGCCGCCTCCCAAGCGGTGGAGCGCGGGGAGTTCCGGCAGTTCACCGAGTCGCTGCTGCCGCGCTACCAGGAGATCCAAGCGCTTGCCTGGGTGCCGCGCGTGGCGGGAAGCAACGCACCCGGCGCGGAGGAGGCTCGCACCGAGCACGAGGCGACGGTCCGGGCGGAGGGAGCGGAGTACGAAGACTACCAGATTCGCGAGCTGCGCGATCAGCGGCTTGTCCGGAACGGCCCGCGGGAAGAGTATTTCCCCGTGTGTTACGTCGAGCCCATGGAAGCCAACCGGCGGGCGATGGGGCTCAACCTGGCCTCTCAGAGCGTGTGTGGCGAGGCGTTCGAGCGGGTATTCACGACGGGAGAAGCGGTCGTGGTCAGCGGCCCCGTTGAGTTGCCCCGCCGGGAGGGCGCGGTTTATTCGGTGCTGATCGTGGCGCCCGTCTACGCCAAGGGAGCGACGACGGATACCCCGGAGCAGCGCCGGGCGAGCTTGGCCGGGTTTGTCGTGGATGCCGTGCGCATCGACTCCATGGTGGAGCAGGCGTTGGGCGCGTCCGTGCCTGCCGACCTCGATATCCGCGTGTTCGACAATTTCGAAGAATCCGAGCCGCGCCTCCTCTGCACGTATCCTTCCCGAGAGCACGCTTCCGAAGGGCGGGACGCCGGCCCGGCGCCGACTGACGATCAACAGGCAATCGCACCGAGGGAAATGGATCACACCGGCGTCGTGATGGTTCCCGGCCGACGTTGGTTGATTGAGTGCACTCCCACCGACGAATACGTTCACCTGCGCAAGCCGTGGATGCCGCATTACGTCAGCTTGCTCGTCGGCTTCGCGATCACGGTCCTGTTGACGATGTACGTCAACGCCCTGCTGGGCCGGACCGAACGCGTCGAGCGCCTGGTGCTGGAGCGGTCGGCCGATCTCCGGCGTGCCAAGGAAAACCTGGAGCGGGAGGCCGCCGACCGGACGCGTGCGGAGGAGGTGCTCCGGGATTCCCAAGCGCTGTATTCCTCGCTGGTGGAGAACTTGCCCGTCCACGTCCTTCGCAAGGACCTGGACGGCAAATTCACGTTCGCCAACAAGTCGTTCTGCGAGTTGCTCGGCAAGCCGCTTTCGGCGATCGTGGGCAAGACCGACCTCGATTTCTATCCGCCCGAACTGGCCGAAAAGTATCAGCAGGACGACCGCAGGGTGGCCGCGACGGGCGTGCTGCTGGAGTGCGTGGAGGAGAACAAGAAGGGCGACGAAACCCGCTACGTCCAGGTGCTGAAGTCCGCCATCCGCGATGCCGGCGGCGAGGTCGTCGGCGTCCAAGTCGTCTTCTGGGACGTCACCGCGCGTCGTAAGGCCGAGGCGGCCCTGGAGAAGGAACGGTACCTGCTGCACGCCTTGATGGACAACCTCCCGCACCACATCTACTTCAAAGATGCCCAAAGTTGCTTCATCCGGATCAACCGGGCCCTGGCCGCCGGTTTCGGGCTCAGCGACGCCGCCGAGGCCGTCGGCAGGAGCGATGCCGATTTCTTCGCCCAGGAACATGTGCGAGAGGCCAGGGCGGACGAGCAGCAAGTGATGCAAACGGGCCAACCTCTGGTCGACAAGGAAGAAAGAGAGACCTGGCCCGACGGGCGCGAAACCTGGGTCACCACGACCAAGCTGTCGCTGTACGACGAGGAAGGCCGGGTCGTCGGCACGTTCGGCATCTCCCGCGACATCACGGAGCAGAAACAGGCGGCCGAAGCGCTGCGTATCAGCGAAATGAAGTACAGGACGCTCTACGATTCCACCCGGGACGCCATCATGCTGGTGACCCCCGAAGAAGGATTCCTGAGCGGGAACCCCGCCGCCGTCGAGCTCTTCGGCTGCAAAAGCGAGGCAGACTTCACGTCCAGCACCCCCGTCGACTTCTCTCCCGAGCACCAGCCGGACGGAACCCCATCTTCGGTGAAGGCCCGGCAGATGATGGCCACGGCCATCGAGCAAGGCTCCCACTTCTTCGAATGGACCCACAAGTGCGTCGACGGAAGCGAGTTCGATGCCACCGTTCTCTTGACCCGGATGGAACTGGAAGGCAGGAGGATCCTCCAGGCCACCGTCCGCGACGTCACCGAGCAGAATCGCGCGGCCGAAGCGCTCCGCGCCGCCAAGGAGGCGGCCGAGACCGCCAGCCGGGCGAAAAGCGCCTTCCTGGCCAACATGAGCCACGAGATCCGCACTCCCATGAACGTGATTATCGGGATGACCGAACTCGTGCTCGATACGCGACTCTCCGCCGAGCAGCGCGAGTACCTGCTGGCCCTCCAGGAGTCGAGCGAGGCCCTGCTGTCGTTGATCAACGACGTGCTCGACTTCTCCAAAATCGAGGCCGGCAAGCTCGATCTGGACTCCTCGGTCTTTGACCTCCACGACAGCCTGGGCGATATGACCAAGTGGCTCGCCGTCCGGGCGCACGGGAAGGGGCTGGAGTTGGCCTGCCATATCCGGCCCGAGGTGCCCGTCGCCGTGGTCGGCGACCCGGCCCGGCTGCGCCAAGTCGTCATCAATCTGCTGGGCAACGCCATCAAGTTCACCGACCACGGCGAGGTGGTCCTCGACGTCAGGTTCCAATCGGAGCTAAACGGCCAGGTCGTCCTCCACTTCGCGGTCAGCGACACGGGAGTCGGAATCGCCGAGGACAAACTCGGCGTCATCTTCGGCGCCTTCGAGCAGGCCGACAACACCACCACGCGTCGGTTCGGCGGCACCGGCTTGGGCTTGGCCATTTCTTCCCGACTCGTGGAACTGATGGGCGGGCGGATCTGGGCGGAAAGCCAGATCGGCCAAGGGAGCACGTTTCATTTCACCGCCCGGTTCGGATTGGCCCTCGGAGAACCGTCCGCGACGCGAACCGTCGAGTCGGCCATTGTCCGCGGCACGCGGGTGCTGGTCGTCGACGACAATGCCACCAACCGCTTCATCCTCGAAGAGATGCTGGGCAATTGGGGGATGCTCCCGACGGCCGTCGCCGGGGTCCGCGAGGCACTCGGGCAGCTCCGTCAGGCCCGCTCGAGCGGCGAGCCGTTCCCGCTGGTCATCAGCGACGTGCACATGCCCGAACTGGATGGGTTCGCGCTGGTGAACGAGATCCGGGAGGACCCGACGATTGGCAGTACGGTGATCATGATGCTAACCTCCGGTAACCGTCCGGGCGACATTGCGCAATGCGAGGAAATGGGGGTCGCCGCGTACTTGCTGAAGCCGGTGAAGCAGTCGGAGCTGTTCGACGCGGTGATGATGGCCCTGGGGATCACCACCGTCGAGGATGAAGCGGCGGTCGTGCCCGACCGAGAGCTGCCAACGCGAGATCGGCCCTTACGGATCCTCTTGGCCGAAGACAGCCTGGTCAATCAGAAGCTGGCCATCGGGCTCCTGAAGCGACGGGGACACGCGGTCGTGGTGGCCAACAACGGCAAGGAGGCCCTCGCCACCCTGGAGCTTGAGAAGTTCGACCTGATCATTATGGACGTGCAGATGCCGGAGATGGACGGGCTGGAGGCGACCGCCGCGATCCGTGCCCGGGAGAAACAGACGGGGGCCCACGTTCCCATCATCGCGATGACCGCCCATGCCATGAAGGGGGATCGTGAACGCTGTCTGGACGCGGGGATGGACCGCTATATCTCCAAGCCGATCCGGGCGAGGGTGTTGTTCGAGGTGATCGACGAGGTTGTCGGCAGCTCTACCCCATCGGATGCCGTCCCTGAATTCCCCCTGCCCGAGGGGGAGGGCGTCGACTGGAACGAAGCCCTTGGCGCGATGAAGGGGGATC
Organism: Thermoguttaceae bacterium; assembly: GCA_035528065.1. Taxonomy (GTDB): domain Bacteria; phylum Planctomycetota; class Planctomycetia; order Pirellulales; family Thermoguttaceae; genus DATKZH01. The sequence continues at coordinate 14,318 of DATKZH010000661.1, forward strand.
GGGAACTGTTGGACATCGTGGTCCAAGCCGCCCTGGAGGAGGTGCCGCGGCTGATGGAGGAGATTCGCCAGGCGATCGCGGCCGGCGACGCAGCGGCCTTGCGGCTGGCCGCCCACACGCTCAAGGGGTCCATCCGCTATTTCGGGCAAGGCCCCGCCTACCAGCACGCCTATCGGCTGGAAGAGATGGGGCGGGACGGCCAACTGGAGGATGCCGGCCCGACCCTGGCGGCCCTCGAGGGGGACATGGAACAACTGACCTCACTTCTGCTAGACTATGGGCAGCCAAAGGATGCCTCAGGCGATTCATGATCCGTGAACGCAGTCCGGGGCGTGCGGGCCGATCCGCTTGGTCATGGGGGGAGCCGATTGATGCCCAAAGTACTCGTCGTTGACGACTCGAAAGTCGATCGCCGCCTGGTGTGCGAATTCCTCCGCAAGGAGTCGCAGTGGACGGTCGAGGACGCCGCCAACGGCGTCGAAGCGCTGGCCCGGATGAAGGACTCCGTGCCCGATCTGATCCTGACCGACCTGAACATGCCGGTCATGGACGGTCTGGAGTTGGTCACGGCCATGCGCGAGCGCTACCCGCGCGTGCCGGTGATTCTCATTACGGCCTACGGCAGCGAGACCCTCGCGACCGAGGCGCTGAGGCGCGGTGCCTCGAGCTACGTCCCGAAATCGCAGTTGGCCGACAGGCTGCTGGACACGATGGACGAGGTCTTGTCGCTGGCACACGCCGACCGCACCTACGAGAAGCTGATCAGTTGCCTGGCCCGCACGGAGTTCACCTTCCTGCTGGAGCCCGACCCGGCCTTGATCGATCCTCTGGTCGATCTGGTTCAGAAGATGGTTGCGGGGATGGATTTCGTCGACTTCACCGGGCGCCTGCGGATCGGAATCGCGTTGAAGGAGTCGCTTCTGAACGCGCTCTTCCACGGCACGCTGGAGATCTCGCCGGAGCAGATGGAGCAAGTCGAACACAAGCTTCTGGACGACCAGGAGGCAAGCCTGGTCGAACAGCGTCGAAGCCAATCGCCTTACCGGGATCGAAAGATCTTCGTCGACGTGCGAATCTCCAAGAGCGAGGCCCGGTTCGTGATTCGGGATGAAGGCCGGGGATTCGACGTCTCGTCGTTTCCCGACCCCGAGGCCCCCGGCGCTTTGGAGGGAGAGAAGGGTCGGGGCCTGTCGCTGATGCGGACCTTCATGGACGACGTGACGTTCAACGACGCCGGCAATGAAGTGACGATGATCAAACGGCGAGAGCACGAAGGCGACGCCCCCAAGAGCCCGAGCTCCTGAGATCCCGAGCGAAGAGATTCTCCCTCGCCGATCGCAGCGGTCGTCGGCGAGTTACCCATGGGTCGCAAGCAGTGAGAACCGGTTACGAGAGACGTGAAGATGCCCAGCGTACTGGTCGTCGACGACTTGCCCGCCGATCGTCATCTGGTGGCGGAATACCTGAAGGACGACGCGTTCGAGCTCCGGTTCGCCGCCAACGGTGCCGAAGCGCTGGAGAAGCTGGAACAGGGGATCCCGGACCTCGTGGTGACCGACCTGATGATGCCCGAGGTCGACGGCCTGGAACTGGTCCGCGCCTGCCGGAGCCGGTATCCCCTGGTGCCGGTCATCCTGATGACGTCCCAGGGCACCGAGGAGACGGTCGTCCAGGCGCTCAAGCAGGGCGCGGCCAGCTACGTCCCCAAGCACGCCTTCCCGCGGCGGCTGCTGAGCACGGTCCGCAACGTGCTGGCGGTCTCGGGGCGTCGCCGCGTCCACACGCGGCTGATGGAGTGCATGGACTGGACCGAATGCGCCTTCGCTCTGAAAAACAATTCCGCCTTGATTCACCCGCTGATCACCTACTTGCAGGAGCGGACCAGCGACCTGGACGTTTGTGACGAGTCGGACCGCACGCGGATCGGCGTCGCCCTGGAAGAAGCCTTGGCCAACGCCCTCTATCACGGAAACCTCGAGGTCGGCTCCGAATTGCGGGGGGAGGACGACAAGGGTTATCACGCCTTGATCGTCGAGCGACTGAACACCTCTCCTTATCGGGATCGAAAGATTCACGTGGAAACCACGATGTCGCGCGAGCACGCCACGTTCGTGGTCCGCGACGAGGGCACGGGCTTCGATCCGTCGTCGCTTCCCGATCCGACCGACCCGGCCAATCTGGAGAAGGCCAGCGGCCGCGGCCTCCTTCTGATGCGAACCTTTATGGACGAAGTGGCGTATAACGGCGAAGGCAACGCCGTCGTGCTGACCAAGCGTCGCCGTCCGGACGCCGCCTCCAAGCCCCAATGAGGATTCCTGACGTCCGAGACAACCGTCTTGCGCAACCGGGCTCATTACGCGACAAACAACGTTTTCCTCTTGTAGCGGGAATCAAGATGTCCCAGCCGAGTATCTTCGAGACCGAAATCCGGGATACCACGATCATCGTAGCGCCCCGCGGGGACGTGAGCACGCTGGCCGGAGAGGACGTCCACGCCGAGCTGCCCGGCTTGCTGGATCAGCTCCAAAAGAGCGAAATCAAGCACGTCGTCTTCGACCTGAAGAGGGCCTCCTACTTCGGATCGATCTTGCTCGGCGCGATGAGCGCCATGTGGGGCCGCATCCGCGCCCGCGGAGGAAAAATGGCCGTCTGCAACGTCTCCGACACGGGCAAGGAAATCCTGCACGTCTCGAAGTTCGACACCCTCTGGCCCGTCTGTGACTCGCGGGAAGAGGCCCTGAAAACCGTCCTCGAATAGTACTACCGCGCCTGCTCTCCCGCGGATGTGCGTTTGAATCGAGAGCTGCGCTGCCGGCAGTCTCATGCCAGCAGGCGCAAATCCCGAGCGTTTTGCAGAACGGGCGCTGTCGTACTACGGATGGTTGCATTGCCAATGATCCCCCGACGTGGACCGGAGCCTTGTGTCCCGGGCTTCCGGTGGAAGCCCTCCGTTCATTGGCTATGCAAGGCTCAAATGGGGTGGATGCCGAAACCAGTCGGTTTCACCCGACCGGTGGTCTGCCACCAGCTTTAGCTGGTGGGAAGGGAGCCAATCCCCACCGGAACGAGCCGGCTTCAGCCGGGCTTCTCGACAAAGGGGGCTCAACCGACTCCAGGTGTCTGAAGACCGGCCGAGAAGCCCGGCTTCAGCCGGCTCGAGTCACCGCGTGGGGCCCTCTTTCCACCAGCTCAAGCTGTTGGCAGACAGTCTGTCGGCTGAAGCCGACTTCCACGCCCGGTACGGAGCAGCCCCCGCAGGCGGCCCCCGACCGCCGCAGACACACGATTGTCGGGTAAACGGGAGCGAACGCGTTCCGGGGAGCCGAAAGGAAGTGGCGGACGTTTTCCTTTCTTTTCTGCGCTCCGGAGGCCAAGATTCTATTAGCCGTTGCGAATACCGCTTTGGCACCGTAGATCCTCCTCGATAGGGATCCGGTCATTCCCCGCGAACCCCAACATTGGGTGGGACGATGTCACCAACCGACGTGCATCCAGAGCTGGGCTCGAGCCGGCACGGGCCTGCGTCCGCGGAGTTGGCCATCCGCACCGAGCACCTGACGAAGATCTACGGCAACCGCCTGATTGCCGTCAACGACATGAGCCTGGAGGTCCCCCGCGGTTCGATATTCGGGCTTCTGGGGCCGAATGGCGCTGGGAAGACGACCACGCTCAAGCTCCTATTGGGTCTACAACGCCCCACGGCGGGACGGGCCGAGGTGTTCGGGCACCCCTGCGGGCCGAATGCCATCGCCGTGCGAAGCACGATCGGCTACCTCCCTACCAACCCGCAGCTACCCGGAAACCTCAGACCCACGGAATACCTCGACCTGCTCGGCCAGCTTTGCCGGCTTCCCCGCGAGGTCCGCAAGCCGCGATTCGCCTCGCTGCTTCGGGCCGTGGGACTATTGGGGGCCACCGATCAGAAGATCCAGACGTTTTCCACCGGGATGTGCACCCGGCTGGGCATCGCCGCCTCGCTGGTCGGCGACCCGCCCTTGTTGCTCTGGGACGAGCCCACCGCCGGGCTGGATCCCTCGGCACGTCGATTCACCATCGATTTGATCCGCGAGTTGGGCAAGACGCGGACCGTCGTCATCGCGACCCACATACTCGGCGACATCGACCAGATCTGCGACCACGTCGGCGTGATGCACGAGGGCCGGATGATCTTCAGCGGCGCGATGCACGACATGAAGCAACGCCTCCGCCGCGACGAAATCAGCCTGGAGTTGGAAGGCACGGGCGAGGACTTCCTGCAACTGGCCCAACAGGCCGACGGCCTGGACGGCGTCGACGCGCGGGCGGAGGCCGGCCGTACGCTGGTGGTCAGGGTATCCGACTCCCGCAGTCGGGCCGACGCCCTGGCCGACGTGCTCAAGCTGGTCGATTCCAGCAGTCTTGCCCTCGCCGCCATCCACTCCGGGTACAACGAGACGGAAAACGCCTACCTGCAACTGCTCCAAGAGGACGTAGCCCATGGCTTCCAACGGTTCGACCTCGACGCCCGGCACCCGACTGATGCCGTTTCTGGCGATCCTCCGGCATGATCTCCGCTCCCTGACGAGCACCTGGTTAATGCGGCTTTGGCTGATCGCCACCGCCGTGCTGACCATGGTCGTCGCGCTGAGTAGCTGGGACCGGTTCCAGACGGCGCCGATGATCGCCTCGCTCTTGTTTCCCTACCTGGTCTTTCCCTGGTTTCTCGTGGTGATGGTGCTGGGGATCAGTCCGGTGTCGGGATCGCGGGCGGAAGCGTTGGCCGACGGGATCCTCAGCCGCCCGGTGACCCGCTACGAGTATCTGCTGGCCACCTGGTCGGCGAGAGTGCTCGTGGTGTTGGGCGTCTACCTGGTCGTCCTGATTCCGGCGATCTGGCTGCTCAGCCGGTTGGAGCGGCCCGTGCCCGAGGATTCGGTGACCCTCTACGGCATGTGCGGTGCCTTGGGCGTGGTGGGGCTGGTGTTGACGTTCCAGGTGTCGCTGGCGTTCCTGCTGGGGACCGTGTTGCGAACGCCGATCTTGACGATGGTGGTGCTCCTGTTCCTCTGGTACCCGGTCAACGGCATTTTGAACGGCTTTCAATTGGAGGAGTTTTCGCCGCTCTCCCTGAGTCAGGCGATCCCCACGTTGCTCCGGCAGCCGTGGAGCGAGGCCGAAAAGGACGTGCCCGAAGAGATCACCGACGAGGATATGGAGGCGTTGGCCCGCCAGGCGCAGCAGTTTCTGAGCATCCTCGGGGGGGGCCAGCCGCCGAAGCAGGCCCCGGCCGAGGCCCCCTTCTTCGACCGCGAGGAGTTCGAGGACTTCTCGCTGACCCGCGTCGTGCTCGCCTACGGGGGTCTCACGGTGCTGGCCGTCGTTTTGGCCACCGTCTGCTTCTGCCGGCGTGATCTCTGAACGCCCACGGAGAGCCGCTTTCGGAGTTTTTCCAGAAATTCCGTCCCTCAGGGCCAAGATCCGGCCGGTCCAGACGAATAGAAGAGCGAATCGAGGTCAGAGCGTCCCGATAGCCACGATGGTCTGCGACGGGGCCGCAGAGCTCGCATCGACCTTCTCGTTCCCAGGCTCCGCCTGGGGTTGCACTACCGCGAGGCTCCGCCTCGCCCCAAGACAAGACACGGCAGCCGAGCTCTCGTCTCGCATGCAGACGGCGGGCAAAGCCTAAAAGCGAGGACCGGAGAGGACCGGTCGAAAGAGGACTTTCCTCATTCCCCACGGGCCCATGCCGCGGGGCCGGGGTTTAATAACTGGCCGGTGGAGTCGTCAAACCTTGGCTACCTCGTTCCCAAGCTTCAGGTTGAACAGAGCATAGCTGAGGCTCAGGCCGAGGCGCGTTTCGGAAGCTGACGAGTGCTTGAGCCGGTTGGAGATGGCACCTATTCCGGGGGGTGGTTAGGGCGCCGGAACTTCTTGTGACTACAGTTACCTTGTTGTGATGGCAGAGGGAGAACTCCCATGTTGCGGAAATCGATTGCGCTAGTGGCTTTGGCGTTGCCGGGACTGATGCTTCAGCCTGGGGTGGCCGACGAGCCGCTGCCCCCGGCCAGCCAATGGCTCCCGGCGAGCACTCCGCTCGTCTTCGAGCTGTCCAAGCCCGACGCCTTCCTCGATCTGGTCCTCGATCCTGAGGTGGCCGACACGATCACCTCCTTACCCGCCTTCCAACGGCAAGCCGCGCAGCCCGGCTTCCGGCAGTTCATGGGCGTGATCGACTACCTGGAGTTCCGGTTGGGAACCGATTGGCGTACGGGCCTGCGCAAGCTGGTGGGCGGCGGGGTCACATTGGCCGCGGGACCCAAGGAAAGCGTCATCCTGATGGTCGACGCCAAAGACGCCAAGATGCTCAACGAGCTGCACGAGATCGTCGTCGGCTTCGCCCGGGAGCAGGCCGAGAAAGAGGGCAACCCAAGCCGGGTCGCTTCGGCCGAGTATCGGGGCGTGACCGGGTGGACGCTCAGTCCGAACCAGGCGCATGCGATCATCGGGAACCGCCTCCTGATCTCCAACAAGCCCGACGCCCTGAAGGCCGTGATCGACGTCCGCGAGGACGCCGCCGCCAAGCGATTGGCCGACCTGCCCGCCTACCAGGCCGCGAAAAAGGCGGCCGGGCCGGATGCCGTGGCCACGACGTACGTCAACCTGGAGATACTCAAACAAGTCCCCGGGCTGAAGAAGGCCCTGAACGATGAGACGAATCCGCTCGTCGCCCTGCTCTTTGCCGGAGTGACCGAGGCGGTGCGGGAGTCGAACTGGTTGGCGATGGGCCTGCACGTGGAAGGGAAGACGCTCAAGCTCGCGGCCGCCGTCGACGGCAAGGTGACGGACCCGGCCGGGGCGGCCGCGTTCGCCCAGCCCGCCGAGCCGGAAGGAGGCGCGCTGCCCCACTTCTCCGTCCCCGGCCTCATCGCCGGCATGAGCTTCTACCGCGACCTGCACGGGTTCTACGCGGCCAAAGATGAGCTGTTTCCGGAGAGGTCCTCCGGGCTGATCTTCTTCGAGAACATGATGGGGATCTTCTTCACCGGTCGGGACCTGACCGAGGAGGTGCTGGCCGAGACCGGGCCCGAGGTCCGCGTGGTGGTCGCCGAGCAGGAATACGACCCGGCGGTGGGGACGCCCGGCGTCAAGATCCCCGCGTTCGCGCTGGTCCTGCGGCTCCGGAACCCCGACAAGTTCGGCGTGGTCGTCGAGGAAGCGTGGCAGAAGGCCCTCGGCCTGATCAACTTCACGCGGGGCCAGCAGGCGCTGCCCGGGCTGATCATCGACAAGCCGACGCACGGCGATACGAAGTACTCGATCGCCTACTTCTCGACCTCCGCCGAAGACGACAAGGAGAACCTCGACACGCGATTCAACCTCCGCCCGTCCCTGGCCATGCTCGACGACTACCTGATCCTCAGCTCCGCCGAGGGGCTCACCCGGGACCTGATCGACGCCGCCAAAAAGGAGATCGCCGCCACGGTCGAGCCGCTGGCCGCGGTCCATAGCTCGGTCCAGATCGACGGTCGACACCTGGCCTCGATCCTGGGGGCCAACCGGGCGCACTTGGTGCGTCAAAACATGGTCGAGGACGGCAACACGCAAGAGCAAGCCGAAACCCAAATCGACCTCCTCCTGACGGTGGCCGAATATCTGGGCAAGTTGAAGCTCGACGTGGGAACCCGCGACGGAAACACCCAGGCGAGCATCGAGCTCGAGCTGAACGTGGGGGGCGAATGAGAGGGCGCGGCCGTGTGCCACTGCTTCGCAGAAGCAGTGTGGCGCCGGACGCCCGACAAGACCACCTCGTTCCCAGGCCCCGCCTGGGAACGCACTACCGCGAGGCTCTGCCTCGCCCGGGCAGGCTGCCCCTGCCCGGCATGGCGTGCCCAGGCAGAGCCTGGGCACGAGACGGTACGAGTCGGCACGAGTCGTGGAGGTACCCGATCGATGCACGAACCGGCAAGCTTCTTCGTCGGCTGGGGCACGCTTTCGCTGATCAACGCGGGCCTTGCGCAGAGCAAGGGCCGAACCGGCTTCCTTTGGTGGCTGATCTCACTGGTCCTCGGACCCCTGGCCACCTTTCTGATCGTGGTCCTGCCACCGGTCAGAACACAACAGACCATAAGTGGTTAGGATCGTTCAAGAAATAAGCGTCGCAAGAAACGTAGTCGTCACACTCCGCCGTGACGTCATGTCATCACGGCGGAGCGTGATGACTACACGGAGGCCCTTGGGGCCGCGGGCTCCGGCAGGAGCGCCGAACAGGTTTCTAGAAAGCCAATAGGGGGACCGTCCATGTCCACCAGAACGCAAGCCCCGGCAGGCCCAAACGACTCGCAAGGGCCAGACCGCCCGCCCGCCGGCAACCCGGCCGATCCGCAGTGGGCCTGGGCCCCGTACGAGCCCGACGACAACCGGCCCTGGAATCTGGCCTTGGCGGGGCACCTCTACCGACGGGCCGCCTTTGGAGCCGATGGGGACCAGCTCCAGCAGGCGGTGGCCGACGGGCCGCAACGTGCCGTCGAAATGCTGGTCTCGCCCCAGACCGCCGTGGCCGACTTCCATCGCAGCTACGACGGCTACGAGGCCTCGGCCAACGCCGACGCCTTGCGGGCGTGGTGGCTTCGTCGCATGATCCAGACCCCGCACCCGCTCCTGGAGAAGATGACGCTCTTCTGGCACAACCACTTCGCCGCCACGGGCGTCCGGGTCAACAATGCCCCGATGATGCGCGATCACGTGCAACTGCTGCGCGAGCACGCCCTCGGCTCGTACCCGCCGCTCTTGGAAGCCGTCTCCCGCGATCCGGCCCTGCTCGTCTCGGTGGGCGCCGACGAGAACCGCAAGGCCGTTCCCAACGAGAACTACGCCCGGGAGCTGATGGCCCGGTTCAGCCTGGGGCCGGGCAACTTCATGGAGGAGGACATCCGGGAGGCCGCCCGGGCGTTCACCGGGTGGCGCGTGCTCCGCAATCAGCTCCGATACTTCCCCGCGGATCACGATCCGGGCGTGAAGCGGATTCTGGGCCGGGAAGGGAAGTTCGACGGGGACGACGTGGTCGAGATCGTGCTCCAGGAGCCGGCCACCCCGCGGCTGCTGGTGCGAAAGCTTTACCGCTGGCTCGTCTCGGAGACCGACGAGCCGAGCGAGGCGCTCGTCGTACCGTTGGCCGAGTCGTTCGCCAAGGACTACGACGTGGCCAAGCTCGTCGAGACCATCCTCCGCTCCAACCTGTTCTTCTCGCCCGCGGCCTACCGGCAACGGATCAAGGGCCCCGTGGAGTTCGCCCTGGGGATCGTGCGAGGCCTGGAGGGGATGGTTCCCACCGCCAACCTGGGAAACGACCTGGCGGCCTTGGGGCAGAACCTGTATCGTCCGCCGACGGTCAAGGGCTGGGAAGGGGGGCGCTTCTGGCTCAACGGAGCGACGCTGGTCGGCCGCAGCAATCTGGCCGCGGCACTGCTCTCCGGCGCGAAACCGTACGGCGAGAAGCTCGATCCGCTGGCGGTGGCCGGTAAGCACGGCCATGCGACCCCCGAAGCCGCCGCCCGGTTCCTCGTCGATCTGTTCCTTCAGGGCGATCTGGACGAGGGGGTAGCCGAAGCGTTGTCGAAGACGGCCACCACGGGCGAAGGCAGTCCCGCCGAGCGGCTCCGCCGCTTCGCCCACGCCGTGGTGACGTTGCCCGAGTTCCAGTTGGCCTGACGATCTTACCAGAAGAACCGTGACGGAGGGATTCCAATGGCTTCCAATCGACGCGAATTCCTGAAGGCCTCACTCGGGGCCGCGACCCTGGTGTCGTTCAGCCCCGCCGTGCCTTCGTTTCTGAGTCGCTCGGTCGCGGCCGCAGCCGGGCGGTCGGACGGGCGGGATACCGTGCTGGTGGTCGTCCAGCTCTCGGGCGGCAACGACGGGCTGAACACCGTGGTCCCGTACCACGATGAGACCTATGCCAAGAGCCGTCCCACCTTGCGCATGCCGCCCGACGAGGTCCACAAGATCGACTCCGATCTCGGCTTCCACCCCAGGATGGGAGCGTTCATGCGGCTCTACCAGGAAGGGCTCCTGAGCGTCGTCCAGGGCGTGGGGCACCCGAACAACGACCGCGACCACAACGGGGCCATGCGCGACTGGCACACGGCCCGGCCCGGCGAGGCCGCTTGCCAGACCGGCTGGCTGGGCCGCACGATCGACGGGCTGTTTCGCACTGACGAAGGCAACGTGCCGGGCGTGTTCGTCGGGCCCATTGCCCAGCCGTTCGGGCTCAACGCAGAAAGAGCGATCGTTCCTTCCGTCCGGTCGCTCCAACAGTGGCGCCTTCAGGCCATGCCCGGTCCCGGCGGCCAGACGCACCGCAGACAACTGGTCGAGGCCGCCAAGTCGCCGCGAGAAGGCGAATCGAGCCCGCTGCTGAAGTTCGTCCAGCAAAGCACGCTCGCCGCGTACGCAGGCAGCGAGCAGATCGAAACCGTCGCGCGGGCCGGAACCTCCGCGGAAGCCGCCGGGTATCCCGGCTTCTCCCTCGCCCGGGACTTCCACACCGTGGCTCAACTGATCCGTGCCGACGTGGGCATCCGCGTCTACTTCACCGAGCTGGGCGGCGGGGGGATCGGCGGCTTTGACAACCACGCCAACCAGCTCGGCAATCATTGTGCCGTATTGCACCAGCTCTCCGAGTCCGTGGCCGCGTTTGTGGACGACCTGGTGCGGGACAAGCTGGCGGATCGCGTCCTCCTGATGACCTTCTCCGAGTTCGGCCGCACCGTGGCCGAAAACGGACGACGCGGCACCGATCACGGCGCCGCCGCGCCCGTGTTCCTGGCCGGAGGTCGCCTGAAGAGCGGCCTCATCGGCCCGCACCCCAGCCTCACCGACCTGGACAACGGCGCTCAGAAGTTCCACACCGACTTCCGCCGCGTCTACGCCACCGTGCTCGACCGCTGGCTCGGACTGGATAGCCAGACCGTCCTCGGCGAGAAGTACGAGCCGCTCGACGTGCTGCGCGTGTGAGAGCGTGCTTGAAGTGTCTTGGACACCTCGTTACGACGCTTCGCGTCGTAACGTACTCCGGAACGCTTTGCGTCCGTATGCCCAGGAAGGCGGTTGCCCCACAGACAGTTGCGCGCACGGGACGCGAAGCGTCCCACCACGTACGTTCCCACGCGAAGCATGGGAACGAGGCCGCGAAGCGTGGGAACGAGGCCTCACGACCAGATCGAATCACACGTCGCGTGCATGATCACCGCAGTGGGATCGCCGTGCGAATGCTTGTTGTTGTGGGCAGCGTTGACCCCCGTGTAGAGCAGGTGCCACCGGTCTTCGTGGTGAACGAGCGCGTGGGGTGCGTAGATCCCGTAGCAATCCGGCTCGCCCGGCTCACTGCGCTCGATCCAGGCCTTGCGCAGAGGACGCTCCCAGGTGACGCCGTCCGAGGAGAAGCACCACTCCAGGTCCATCGTCTGCGCTTCGACCCGGTAGTGTCCGAGCATCCCGACCCGCCCCTCGGGCGTGTGTGTCACGGCGAGGTAGTAGAACTGCTGATCCGCCGGGTCCTGCCCGTCGCGCTCGATCACCCGCCGCCGGTCCGTCCAGTGGAGGCCGTCTTCGCTCGCGTATCGATCGATCACCCGGATCCAACCGGCCGCGTTGTCGTGGGCGATGTAGGCCGGGTCGTCCTTGGCCACTTCGACCAGGGCGACCGAGTACATCTCGAAGCTGCCGTCGGAGAGCTGGTAGACGTTGGTCGCATCGTTGGAGATCAGCCGGGCGGGCGCGACCGGCTCGCCGGACGGCCGGGTGGGGGCCCGCTTGGCGAGGCGCTCGAGGCCCGCGGCCGCGGCCACCTCGCCCGGCACCGCACGGTCGAACGGATGATACAGACACGGCCGTTGCGGATCCGACACGCGGTACCGGCGGCCGTCGTCGCTCTCGGCCGCCAGATAGCGGACGACCCCCGGCCCGTGCGCCCAAAAGTAGATGCGGTGCTTGCCGCCATGCAACCGGAGGTGCACGGCTTGCACCGGGCGCCACCCGTCGGGCAGATTGCCGATCGCGAACGGCGCGTCGGCCGGTTCGCCGCTGGAGAGGACGGCCGGGTGTCGCTCGAGAGGCTTGCCCAAGACCCCTTCGGCGCTGGCCACGTTGAACGGAATCCCCGGCCCGTAGGCCGAGTACCAGATCCGCCAGCGGCCGTCCTCGAGCGGCTCGGCCGGGCAGGTGAAGCTCTGCACCCTCCCGCGGCCCGACTCGTCGTCCGAGGCGAGAACCACCCCCCGCTTCTCCCAGGCACTCGGCAGACAAGGACGCGGCGCGGACGTCTGGGCAGCGGAGGCCAGTCCGCCGAGGCCCAAGGCTGCCGCCGAACGAGCGGCGGTCGTGAGAAAGTTGCGGCGATCTACGTGGGCCATCTTCAGAGTCTCCTCGAACACGTGCTGTCGTTTTCCTGGAAAACCAAAACCTCCACTCGTCGACGCTCCGACCACATGCCCTCCCCGCCTCGAAGACCTCCGGTCGGAGCCCTGTGCGGCGTCCGCAGCCCGTCGCACAGCACGCGGTTCGAACCTCGGCGCGGTGTCTTCTGCCGGTTAGCAGCCCGCTGAAAAAGGGTGCCACTGCTGGCTTGCCCAGCAGTGCTCTACAAATTCGCACGAAAATCACTGCTGGGCAAGCCAGCAGTCGCACCCAAGTCGGCGAGGGACTACTTCTTCAACGGGCTGTTAGAGCGGGCGGTCGCCCACCTCGGCAATCCACGCGCGCGTCCACTCCACGGCGTCCAGCTCCAAGTCGCACACGGTGTTGGCCAGGAAGATCATCCCGTCGATCCGTCCTTGCCTGAGCCAGCGAAGGCCAATCTCGCACTGCTTCTTCATCCGGTCGACCGGCATGGGGCGCTTGTTGCCGTAGTCCCACATGTAGCATCCCAGCAGCTTGCCGTGACGGGGAGCGATCTTCTCCAAGAGGGTGAAACGCTCTTCCAACCGGTCGAGGTTCTCCGACTTCCAGGTCCAGAAGGTGATTTTGTCGCAGTGATCGAGATGCTCCCGGATGGGAAGCTCCAACTGGCGCTGATAGACGACCACGTACAAGTCCCGCTTTCTGCCGTCGATCTCCAAGCGCCTTCGCAACTGCTGTAGCTCCTCCGGCGAGAGGGAGCCGGAGCCGTCGCCATGGAAGAAGTCGTCCATGATGAAGCCGGCGATGTTGGGGAAGCGCCGGGCGAGTTCGAGGGCGTGCTCCCGTTCCTCCTCGCTCGTCTTGCCCCCGGCCCCGGTCAGCGACCAGCAGACGCGTTTCAGGGGCCGCAGCGGAATCGCCGCCTGATCGAACGGCATCGGGGGCCGATCGCGACTGCGGATCATGAACAGGTTGGGCACTCCCAGGTAGAACGCCCCTTCGGCCTGGGTCATCCGCGAAGGGGCCGGCAGTCCCCAGCCTTCGTTGTCGCCCCCCGCGTAGACGGTCCAGATCCAGAGCCTGTCGCGGACGGTCGCTGCCTCGTCGCCCGACGGCGGGGCGCCGCTCGCTCGGGCAGTAAGGACCAGGGCCACGGCCAGGCCCGCGGGCAAGGCGGCCCCGAGAAGACGGGGTCGAAAGCCGGCTCGCTTTGGTGCCAGTGGGCTCATGGAGGTCTCCTCTCGACTCACGGAAGCTTAGGACTGTCGCGCGCCTGGGTTCGGAGCACGCGCGATTCCGTTGGGAAGTCCGCCCGCCCTGCGTACACGTACTTTAGGGGGCCCGCCGGGCGGTTGTCAAGCTTCGCGGCCTCCGGCAACGACCGTGCAACCCTTTTTGTGCCACAGGTTTGATTGACCGCGCGCAAGACGTCTCCGGCAATAGGCCGAAAGAACCCCCCTAATCGGACGGCTCCTGGGTGGATCGCAAGAAATCCTCCAACACCGCCTACCCCCTATGCTATGTTTCTTCAGAACCCGGTTTCCGGAGGAAACACACGGGAACATAACGGGCCCACCCGCGCAGGGTGGGTGGCCTTAGTTGTCGGGTCTGGGATCCGCCACTTGAAGGCACAATGGAGGTTGCCCCCCTGGATACGGGGGAGGGCAGCTTCGATTGTGCCTTTTCTGTCGGTTCGATGGCACGTGAAGACCACGACCGTTATGGCGATGCTTCCATTCCACGAGTTGATGGGGCAAGACGTCGGCAGTCCAGGGCTACAACCCATCGTGTCGCAGATTCCCGGCCGTTCTGACCGTGATACTCGACATTCCAGCGACGCGCAGGACGTTTGGGGTTTGCCCGCTCGGTGCAGTCCTCCCGAACGGCGGTGTGAGAGGGGAACAGAATGACGAGCCCTCGCTTCCTGGTTGGAAGGCTCCTGCCCGGCCGGTCGGCCGAAAGGAAAGACGCCCCACGATCGCTGCAAACGCAGTACGCCGCGGCGTTGGGGCTCGTGGCCTGTCTGACCATCGTGAACCAACTGCTGCTCAGGCAGTCGCTGGAGCTGAAGCAGTGTGAGAACGCCGTGATCGACGCCGTGGGCAACGAACGGCTCAACGCCCAGCGGCTGATCAGCGCCGCCGGGGCGGTCCGGGTGGCCGTTGAGGACGGAAACGCCGCCCACCGATCGGGCCATCTCAGCGAGGCAATCGACGGTTGGTCGCGATCCCATGAATCCCTCCAATCGCTGCTGGGCCGAGCCGGCGCACCCGCGGACGTGATGGCGGCAATCCGCAGGGGCGAGCCCGACTACCAAGCGACGGTCGACGCGGCCCATGCCCTGCTTCGTGGCCTCCAGAGCCCACGCCGTGAGCAACCCGACCACACCAAGCTCCAACGGCTGGTGACTCGAACGGTCGAGCGGGCGGAACGGTTCTCGCAGGGGCTGGCCCGCGTCGCCAACCGGTGGAGCATGCAGGTTGCCGCGCGGGAACGCCTCCTCGCCCGGACCGGCTTGCTGCTGGTGTCGATCACCCTGCTGGTCCTCGTGGCCCAAGGGTTGTTGGCGTTTCGTCGGGCGAACCGATTGACGAGGAGCCTGCTGCTGAAGGAACGGATGTTGGCCCACGACGTCCGGGAGGCCAAGGCGGTTGCCAGCCACATGGCCACGACGCTTCGCGAGAAGGAGGCCCAGTGCCAGAGCCTCGCTCTGGTTGCCATGGAGACGGACAACGTCGTGATCATCGCCGACCGGGAGCATCGGATCCAGTGGGTGAACGAATCCTTCACGCGCGTGACCGGGTACGCTTCCGAGGAGGGCCTCGGCCGGAAGCCGGAATCGCTGCTGACCTGCGGCGATGAGGACCACGCCGCCGCGGAATGGGCTAGCCGGATTGTCGAAGGCAAAGGGTTCAAGGGCGAGGTGGCGATCTCGACGAAGTCCGGCCAGAAGCGATGGCTGATGATCGACTACCGGCCCGCGTACGACCGAACCGGCGCGGTCCGAGACTTCATCATCATCGGAACCGACGTGACGGAGCTCAAACGCACGTCCCATGAGCTGGAGCGACTCGCCCACCGGAACGACCTGATACTCAAGGCGGCGGCGGAAGGGATCTACGGCGTGGATCGGGAGGGGAGAATCACCTTCGTCAATCCCGCGGCGGCGGAGATGTTCGGCTGGGAGGCGGAACAGCTCGTCGGCAAGTCCCACCACGATACGCTCCGGCACTCCAACGCCGACCAGACGCCCAACCCCCGCGAAACCTGCCCCTTGTGCACGGCGCTCGCGGAAGGCCGGCCGTATCGCTCCAAGAACGACGTCTTCTGGAGGAAGGACCGGAGCAGCTTCCCGGTCGAGTACACCGGCACGCCCGTCCAAGAAGAGGGCGAGAGAATCGGTGCGGTGGTCACCTTTCGAGACGTCAGCGAACAGAATGCCCTTCATCGCCAGTTGATACAAGCGCAGAAGCTGGAATCGATCGGGCAGTTGGCCGCGGGGATCGCGCACGAAATCAACACTCCGATTCAATTCGTGGGCGACAACACGCGGTTCCTCGAAGACTCCTTCGCCGACGTCTTTCGTGCCCTGAGCGCGAGCCAGGCTTTGCTGGCTGCCGTGCAAGAGAATTCCGTCACCGAGGCACTGGTGAGCGAGACGGCGGCGGCGGCCGAAGCGGCCGATCTGGAGTACTTGACCCAAGAAATCCCGATCTCCATCAAGCAGTCGCTGGAAGGGATCGACCGGGTCGCACAAATCGTCCGCGCGATGAAGGAGTTCTCGCACCCCGCCGTCGGGACGAAAGTAGCCACCGATCTTTCGCGGGCGATTCAGAACACGATCACCATCGCCCGCAACGAGTGGAAGTACGTCGCCGACGTGGTCACCGACTTCGACGAGTCGTTGCCGCCGGTCCCTTGTTTTCCGGGCGAGCTGAACCAGACGATTCTCAACATCCTGGTGAATGCGGCCCATGCCATCGGCGACGCCGTCGGCGACGGGACGGAGGAGAAGGGGACGATCACCGTAAGCACCCGGCGAGACGGCGACTGGGCCGAAATTCGCATCCGCGACACGGGGGCGGGGATCTCCGAGGAGTCCCGCTCCAAGATCTTCAATCCGTTCTTCACGACCAAGGAGGTCGGCAAAGGAACGGGACAGGGCCTCGCCGTGGCCCACTCGGTCGTGGTTGGACAACATCAAGGCACGATCGCGTTCGAGACCGAGACGGGCCGCGGAACGACGTTCATCATTCGTCTGCCCATGGAGCCCGAACCGCCGGCCGACGAGGAGCAAGACCTTGAAGACGCGTATTCTGTTTGTTGACGATGAACCGTACGTCCTCCAGGGACTGTGCCGAATGCTCCGCGGCCTGCGCGACGAGTGGAAGATGGTCTTCGCCGGAAGCGGGCAGGAGGCCCTCGATCAGATGGCCGAGAAACCATTCGACGTGCTGGTGACCGACGTCCGCATGCCCGGCATGGACGGGATGGCGTTGCTGAACCGGGTGCGGCGGCAGTACCCCAAGACCGTACGTATCGCGCTCTCGGGGCAATCGGATCAAGAGACGCTCATCAAGGCGGTAGGGCCAACGCACCAATTTCTGTCGAAGCCGTGCGATGCGGAGACGGTTCAGTCCACGATCAGGCGAGCCTGCGCGCTCCGAGAGCACCTGGCCGACGAAAACCTTCAGAAAACGATCTCCGGATTGACGTCGCTCCCCAGCCCATCGGCCTTCTGCTCGAAGATGCTCAGCGAATTACAGGACCCGGACACGTCGGTCTCCCGCTTGGGGGAACTCATCTCCCGGGACGTGGCGATGACGACCAAGGTCCTGCAAGTGGTCAACTCCTCCTATTTCGGCCTCCGACAGCGCGTTTCGACCCCCGCCGCGGCCGCCGTCCTCCTGGGGGTCGATACGATGAGGTCGCTGGTGCTCTCCGTGGGGGTCTTCAGCCAGAAGCCCCGAACCGGCACCAGCCGCCCCCTCGTCGAGCGGCTGGCCAATCACAGCTATCGGGTCAGTGCCCTGGCAAGGCGGATCGCCGAAGCGGAGAGAGCGGACAAGCAGTTGAAGGAGCAGATCTTCGTGGCGGCTCTGGTTCACGACGTCGGCAAGCTCGTCCTCCTCGATAGCTTCCCCGACGAATACGCCGTGCTCTGGGAATGGGCCGATCGCCAGGAAAAACCGCTCTGGATGCTCGAGAAGGAGGCCTTCGGAGCAGCCCATGCCGACGTCGGCGCGTACCTGCTGGGGCTGTGGGGGTTTACCGATATCATCGTCGAGGCGGTCGCCTTCCATCATTGCCCGAGCCAGTGCCCAGGGCAAGCCTTCGACCCCCTTTCCGTCGTCCACGCGGCAGATGCCCTGGAGGCGGAGCAGAGTTCCCCGGACGCCGGATCCGCCGACCTCGACGTCGAGTACCTGACGGGAATCGGCCTGGCCGATCGTATCGACACGTGGCGAGAACTGATCCCAGACTCACTCTCGGAGGAGCAGCCGAATGTCTGCGAGAATCCTGTTCGTTGACGACGATCAAATGCTCCTCGAAACCTATCAGCGGCAGTTGCGCAAGTTCTACCGAGTGGAGATGGCGCTGGGAGCGGAAGAGGGCCTTGCCGCCGTTGCCGAGCGCGGCCCGTTCGCCGTGATCGTCTCCGACATGCGAATGCCGGGCATGAACGGGATCCAGTTCCTGGCGAAGGTGCGAGAGATCGCCCCCGACACCGTTCGAATGATGCTCTCCGGCTATGCCGACGTCGAGTCGGCCATCGAGGCCGTGAACGAGGGTAACATCTTCCGGTTCCTCACCAAGCCGTGTCCCCGGCCGACGCTCATCAAGGCGATCGACGCGGGCCTCGGTCAGTACCGGCTGGTCACGGCGGAGCGGGAGCTGCTCTCCAAGACGCTCAGCGGCAGCGTCAAGGTCCTCACCGACGTGCTCGCGATCGTCAATCCCGCGGCCTTCGGCCGCACTGCACGCGTGCGGCGGCTCGTACGCGAGCTGGTCGAAGAGCTGGAAGTCGACGAGGCCTGGCAGTGCGAGCTTGCGGCCCTGCTGTGTCAGATCGGCTGCATGGCCGTCTCCGAGGAGACGCTCTCCAAGGCGTACAACGGTCAAAAACTGTCCGAGCTCGAGCGCCAGACGCTCGAGAACCACCCTCAGGTGGCCCGCAAGCTGATCGCCACCATTCCCCGCCTCGACAAGGTTGCCGAGATTGTCGGCTATCAGGGGAAGCACTTCGACGGCTCGGGCGTTCCCGAGGACTCGACGACCGGCGAAATGATCCCCCTCGGCGCTCGAATCCTCAAGTTGGCCGTTGATTTCGACACGCTCATCTCCAGCGGTCTGAATGAGGAACAAGCGATCCGCGAAATACAGGGAAGGGAAGGCTGGTACGACCCGCAGATCGTCGAAGCGCTAAAGCGCGTGCGGAAGACCAAGACGCAATACGTCCTCGCCGAGGTCGAGGTACAAGACCTCCCCGATCACGCGATCGTGGCCGAGGAAATCAGGAGCCGGGCCGGCACGATTCTCAACGCCAAAGGCCTGGAAGTGACGCCGTCCCTGCGCCAGCGACTCAATGCCTATGCGAAATCCGTCGGAATCCAGGGGCCGATCAAGATCCTTGTTCCCGCCGACAAAACGGATGAAGATTCCCCCCGATTGAAGGAATCAAGCTACACCTGAGCGCCCCCCGCCGTCCGAAAGAGTATCCTTTGTCCGCCTTGACCGCGTAACAGAACGTCACCAGCATCCAATGGGCATCGCCATGCCGGGAAAACAAGACGGGTCGAGTGCAACAACCAACATCGCGGAACGGATCCGACAGTACCTCGAGGACGTCGACCACCTCGGGACTGCCGACCGAGTCCCGCGCTACCGCAGCAAGCGATATCCCTACGAAACGACCCAATGGATAGCTCCCTGCTCCGGCGGCGCCCTGCCCGATCGCTCCGAGTTCCGTGAGGTCCGGTGCCGTGACATCTCGACCGGCGGCTTCGCCTTCCTATCGCCGCAACCGCCTGACTTCGAGCAGGTCGTCGTCAGGCTCGGAAACGATACGCACGTCATCTACGCCACCGCTCGCGTCATACACACCGTGCCAAACCATGGCGGTGCCGGCCATCTCGTCGGCTGCCAGTTCACCGGCCGGTTGCTTCCCCCGGATGAGCCTTCCACCTGACGCCGTGCGAGGATGCGTCGGACGAGGACCCGGGCTACAGAATCGCACGAGCCGTCTGTGCGCGGACCCTATTGAGCCTTGCATAGTCAATGAACGGAGGGCTTCCACCGGAAGCCCGGGACCGAAGGGTCCGGTCCACGTCGGGTGATTATTGGCAATGCAAACATCAACAAAGGCGCTGCGGCGGGACCCCGCCCCCCAACCAGGGCAAGATTAGCCTAGGATCCGCTTCCAACGCTCGATGTTCCACCGGGCCTTCTCGGCCGGCGTCATCTTGCTGAAATCGGGCTCGTCGGAGGAGGGAGCGGTCGGGCGACTCGGGGCGGGGCTCGTCGGGCGGGATGCCGTGGGGCCCGCCGGGCGGGGTGAGCTCGTGCCGGCGTAGCTCGACTCCGTGTAGGTGAGCTGGAGATCCTCCTCCAGCGCACGGTACGGCTGAAGCCCCAGCTTCTTCAGATCGCCGTGATAGGCGCGGACGGCCTCCTCCGGCGCGATCGCCTCGTCGGCCACCGCACGCAGATACTTGACGAACGTCAACTGGTGCTCCGAGTTGTTGATCTTCCGCCCGTAGAGGGCCACGCGCGCCCCGTGCTTCTTCGCTTCGGCGAGCATGTGGAAGGCGTCGAAGGTCGTGCCCGACGACCCGCCCATGATCCCCACCACCAGCGACCGGTCGTAGCCGGCCAGGGCCTCCATGGCGGCCGGCCCGTTGTAGGCCACCTTGAGAAACTGGGGCCGGCCCGCGCCGGTCACGCCGGCCAACGCGCGGACGATGTGGTCGTTGATGAAGCGGCCGAGGTCGGCCGGGGGGGAGTCGCCGCAGGCGTTGGGGTTGAACACCTCTAGGAAGTAACGGAACCCCTTCTGCTCGGCTTCCAGCCGGAACTGCTTGTAGGCGTCGAGCGTCTCCAGGTCCCGCTCCGTGTCGTTGTTGAAGGTGACCGAATAGAGCCCCAGGTCGGCCCCCAGGCGACGCTCTTCCGGCGAGCAGTCCTGCTTGCCGCACATGATGTGATCGATGGTGGCCGAGCGGAAGGGCCGGGAAGGGTCGCTCGGGTAGCGCCCCGTGCCCGCCGCCAGCCAGATGTCGGTCGTGTCGTTCGCCCGCACCGCCGGCGTGACGTGGCTGGAGTCGAAAAGCCGCTCCTGGATCGCGAGCACCTCGTTCGAGCTCGCGCTCATCAACATGATGTCGACCAGCCCCTGGTGCACGATCTCCCGCATCAACTGGCGGTACTCGTCCAGCGTGCGGAACTTCGCCTCGTGGGCATGGTGCTCGGGGCTCTTCCCCGGGGCCGCCATCCCGAACGCCATGTCGGCGTCCTTGGCGTCGGCCAGGATGAAGTCCCGGCAGGCGGGGTCCGCGTGAATCCGGGCGAGCTTCTCGTCCATCGACTTCTGCATATCTTGGGCTCCGTTCGTTTTGTGCATCGCTCCAGGCACGTCCAACGCGGAGGCTTCCGGCCCCCCCCGAGCACGTCCCATCGTGACGTTTCGCGTCGTTTCCCATCCCAAATATATCAAATATAGGGTACGGACCGTGTCCGTCGCAGACAACCGCCCGGCGACCAGCTCGTCCGAGCGATTTCAGGCCAGCTCCTACGGGGCCCCTGAGAACCCGGCCAACCGGTATCACCGGGTGCAGCCGGCGTGGAGCCTGGACGCGTTGTGGCTGCGTCACCGGGCCGTTCGCGTGCGTCGACACTTCCCGCCGCACGAAACGCCGCTCTCGCGGATCGACCCGGTCGAGGTTCGCCGGCAGTCCGATCTGGGCGGCTGGCCGTGGCCGAAGCGTCTACAGCACCAACCGGATCACCTCGCAGCGGATCGCCTCCAGCTCCGCCTTGAGCCGCTCGAACGTCGCCTGGTCCGGGCAGATGCCGATGATCGCCCCGCCCGAGCCGGCGAACTTGGCCGGCGCGCCGGCACGCCGGGCACGCTCGACCATCTGCTCGTGCTGTTCGGCGATCCGGCAGATCGAGCGGCGGAGATCGAAGTTGGCGTCGACCAGCTCGCCCAGCCGGGCGGTGTCGCGGGCGAGGATCGCCGTCCGGGCCTCGACGGTCAACTGGGCGAATCGGGTCATCGCCTCCACCACCTCCGGATCTCCCCGCTCGTAGCGGGCGCGGAGGTCGTTGTGGACCACCTCGGTCGGCTCGCTCACGTCGGTGCTGTAAGCAACGTAGAGCGGCGGCAAGAGTGAGGCGTCGAGCGGCTCGTACACTCCGCACGGGAAGCCGCAGCACGGCTCCATCCGCTCGCGGTCGAAGTCCATGTACACCAGGCCTTCATACACTTGGATCACGCGGTCCTGCAAGCCGGCCGCGATCCCCAGCTCCTCTCGCTCCACCGACAGCACCAGCGAAGGCTGCACCCGCTTCGGGATCTCGACGCGGTAGAACTCCATCAGGCAGCGGAGCGTGGCCACGATGATCGCGCTGGAGCCGGCCAGCCCGACCTGCCGGGGGATGTTGGTCTGGTAGCGGACGGAGAAATTCCGCTCGTGAAGCCGCTCTTCCCGGGCCTCGCAGTACTCGACGAACTTCTTGATCGTCGCCTTGACCAGCCGGACCCCGCCGTAGTAGCCGTGCAGCTTCACGTCGCGGGCCAGCTCCCGGACCGAGCGGAAGCGGCTCTGGTCTTCCTGGCTCCAGACGATCTCCAGGTCGTCCCACTCGTAGAGCGTCACCTCGGCCTGGAAGTCCGGCACGATGACCGAGATCGTCTTGCCGTGGTAGCCGTCCGAAGGGTTGCCGATCAGGCCGGCGCGGGCGTACGCCTTCTTCCGAATCAAGAGCATGGTTACCTCTCCGCCGGCCCGCTTCCCAGGCTCGCCACGTACGACCGCAGCGCCGGCCCGTAGTCGGGATCGGCCAAGGCGAACTCCGCGAACGCCCGGAAGTAGCTCTCGAAATTGCCGATGTCGAACCGGCGTTCGCCCGCAGGCAGACGCACGCCAAACGCCTTGGCCCCGTCGCGGATCATCATCCGGATGGCGTCGGTGAGCTGGATCTCGTCGCCCTTGCCGGGCGGCGTCATCTTGAGATAGTCGAAGACCTGCGAGCTCAGCACGTAGCGTGCCGCGACGGCCAGGTTGCTGGGGGCCTCGGCCACGTCGGGCTTTTCGATCAGGTCTTCCAGCTCGAACACGTCGTCGACCGCCCCTCGCGGCTTGGCAATCCCGTACTGAGACACGTCCTCCCGCCGCACCTCCTCGAAGGCGATCACCGCCGCCGCGCCGCGGCGCTCGAACTCGTCGATCATCAGGCGGACGACCCGCGACTCGGCGTTGAGCCCGATGATCGAGTCGCCCAACGCCACGACGAACGCCTCCCGACCGACGACGGGTTGGGCACAGAGCACGGCGTGTCCCAGGCCGAGCTGCCGGCGCTGTCGGGTGTAGAAGTACTCCAGATCCTCGCGCTCGAAGGCCAGTTCCGCGAGCAGCTCCTCCTTGCCCGTCTCCCGCAGGCTGGCGATCAGCTCGGCGTCGATGTCGAAATGGTTCTCAATGGCCGTCTTGCCCGGCCCGGTGACGAACAGAAGCCGCCCCACGCCGCACCGGGCCAACTCCTCGACCACGTACTGGACCACCGGCTTGCGGCCCACGGGGAGCATCTCTTTGGGTTGACTCTTCGTGAGCGGCAACAGCCGGGTACCCCGGCCGGCCACGGGCACGACGGCGATGTCGATCGGCATGGCAACTCCCCACTTCGCGGACCCCTTGGGACTGCACCAACACGCGGGGCAGAAGACGAGCTGAGTCTATCGGAAGTGTAGGCCGGAGGGTAGGCGAACATTTGGCCGGGGCGCGTGGCCCAGGAACTGGCCTTGCGGCGGGGGGATAAGATGTTAATCTCAAAGAGGTTACGATCACGGGCCGCGGTCGGGTAGTCCGGTCGCGTGGCAGTGCCTGCCGGCACGGCGATCGCTGTAGCCCTATACTTGGAAAAGACTTGCGCGAGATCGCGTTACCCCCGCGTGCTCGATGCTCCGCTTCACCAAAGCGGGGATCAAGCGGCCCCCGACAACCAAGCTTTCTCTTCACCGACCGGGATCGATGAGCGACGACGCCCACTCAAACGACTCGCAACCTGACGAATCGCCCGCGACCTGCCCCCTGTGTGGTACGGCCGGGGTGCCACCGGCCCTCCCCGCGCCGGGGCAACTCCGCGAGTGGCTGGGGCCCGAGCTCTCGCGACGGCTGGGGCTGTACCCCTTCCCGCCGGATCTGCGTGTTTCGGTGATCGTCCCGGTCTACAACGAGAAGTCGACCCTGGAGGAGATCGTTCGGCGGGTTCGGGCGGTCTCCATCCCCAAGGAGATCATCCTGGTCGACGACGGCAGCACGGACGGCACGCGGGAGCTGTTGGCCGAGATGGAGGGCCAGCCCGATCTCCGCGTCTTCTGCCACGAGCGCAACCAGGGAAAAGGGGCGGCGCTGAAGACGGGGTTCAGCCACGCCACGGGCGAGGTCGTCGTCATCCAGGACGCCGACCTGGAATACGACCCGATCCATTATCCGCTGCTCATCCAGCCGATTGTCGAGGGCGTGGCCGACGTGGTCTACGGATCGCGTTTCATCGCCACCGGCCCGCACCGCGTGCTCTACTTCTGGCACTACGTGGCCAACCGTTTCTTGACCACGCTCTCCAACACGTTCACGGACCTGAACCTGACCGACATGGAGACCTGCTACAAGGCGTTCCGCCGCGAGGTGATCCAAGAGATCGGCCCCAC
Organism: Thermoguttaceae bacterium; assembly: GCA_035528065.1. Lineage (GTDB taxonomy): Bacteria > Planctomycetota > Planctomycetia > Pirellulales > Thermoguttaceae > DATKZH01. Next base: position 38,622 of record DATKZH010000661.1, read on the forward strand.
GCTCAAGGAGAAGCGCTTCGGCATCGAGCCGGAGCTGACCGCCAAGGTGGCCCGCCGCGGGTATCGCATCTACGAGGTGGGCATCACCTACTTCGGCCGCACCTACGGCGAAGGCAAGAAGATCGGCCTCCGCGACGCGTTCCGGGCGCTGTGGTGCATTCTGCGGTACTGGAAGATGGATTGACCGGCCGTGCCGGTTTCGGTTACGTTGAAGGACGTGGAGGGACGATGCGATGCTGACCACACTCGAACTCGAGCGGTATCGCGGCTTCGAGCGATATCGGCTCAGCGGCCTTACGCGGGTCAATCTGCTCGTGGGGAAGAATAACTGCGGGAAGACTTCCCTACTCGAGGCGGTTCACCTCATCGTCTCCGGAGGAGATCCGCGCGTGCTGAACAGCACGGCGTGGCACCGCGGCGAGGTCGTTTACACAGCCGGTGGTCGCGAGGAATACCGACAGGAAGGGTTTCCTTGTGTATCGCACTTCTTCCACGGTCACGAATTGAGGGTGGGCGCGTACTTCGCTGTGCGAAGTAGCGATGGTTTTGGCGAAGTCACTGTGCGTGTTGTTGAGGTGTATGTTCCTGATGAAATCCTTGAACGCGCGTACCGTAACCAAGGACTGGATACGCTGGACACGAGTTTGGGGATTCGCTTCGAAGGAAGCGCCGCTTTCGTAGCAGGGGAGTCCCAGGGGTTGCCGGTGTCGGCGGAGGGCGTGTTTCTTCCTGGTGTAGTGTATGGCCCTGGCCGGGTCTCACCGAGCGAGCGTCGCGAAGTCGCGAGAGTCCTGTTCATTGCGCCCGATTCGCTGGAACCTCGTTCCATGGGCGCGATGTGGAATAGGGTGATTAGCGAGAGAAGGGAGTCCGAAGTGATCCGCGCGATGAGGATCCTCGCGCCCGACCTCACGGACATCTTCTTCTTGAGCGGGGAAAACGCATATCGGCACGGAGGTCATGCCGGCATCCTTGCTGCGTTCGAAGGTACCCAGCACCGCCACCCTCTCGGCAGCCACGGCGACGGAATGCGCCGTCTGCTGGCACTCTCCCTTTCCCTAACTCAGGCGGAGGGCGGCGTGCTTCTTGTGGACGAAATCGACACCGGCCTGCACTACTCGATCATGGGCGACATGTGGCGTCTGGTTACGGAAGCGGCGAGGCGAAGCAACGTCCAGGTTTTTGCCACCACGCACAGCTCCGACTGCGTGCGCGGCCTCGCCTGGCTCTGCGAGAATCATCCTGACCTGGCGAAAGACGTCTCCCTCCAGAAGATCGATTGCGAGTTGGAGGAAGCAGTCGCCCTGCACGGCGAGGAGATAGTGCTCGCCGTCAATCAGGGCATGGAGGTCCGCTGATGCCCGGTTCGATGGAACGATCGAGCCTTCACGTCGAAGGCGACGACGACCAGCACTCCATGGTCCACCTCCTCATCCGTCACGGCATCGACTACGACTCCAAGCCTTGGCCGGCAGCGTTCCCGGAGTTCAAGCCGATCGGGAACGTTGACGGCCTTCTTGATGGCATGGAGACGGCGGTTAGGCTGAGCACCGGCAGAGCGATCGGATTCGTGCTGGACGCGGACTCCCCCCTCCTTGCCCGCTGGCAGGCCGTTTGCGATCGACTTCGGAGAGCGGCAATCGACACGCCGAACCAGCCGCCACCTGAAGGATTCATCGGCCATTCTTCTACGTACCGGTCAAAGGTCGGCGTCTGGCTCATGCCGGACAATCAACACGATGGCAAGCTCGAAACGTTCCTTCAGACTCTGATCGACGAGCAGGATGCGCTGATCGATCACGCTACGGCCGCGACGAGCACGGCGGAGGAACTGGGGGCGACATTCGCCGAGGTGGACCGTATCAAGGCAGTCATTCACACGTGGTTGGCGTGGCAAGAGGAGCCGGGACGCCCCTACGGCACGGCCATCCGCGCGAAGTACTTCCGCCACGACAGTCCCGCAGCGGTCGCGTTCGTTGCTTGGTTCAAGAGACTCTACGGCATCGCTTAGCCGCACAACGGATCATGTTTCAAATCGTAGTTCCCCATCTTCGAGTAGAGAGCGTGTTGGACCTCGGCGTCGACCGGCTTCGCGATCTGCGGCTGGAGGCGCTGCTGCTGGACGTCGACTGCACGCTGAAGAGCTATCGCACCGAGAAGGTCAGCGAGGAGGTCAACGCTTGGCTCGGTGAGCTTCGTGCCGCGGGCATCGGCGTGTGTCTGGTCTCCAACGGATTGGGACGACGAGTCCGGCGGCTCGCCGAAGAGATCGATGTCCCCTTCGTGGCCAAGGCGGCCAAGCCGTTTCCGTTCGGGATTCGCGCCGCCTTGCGCAAGACGGGCTTCGACGCCCAGCGCACGGCGATGGTCGGCGACCAACTCTTTGCCGACGTGATCGCCGGGCGGCTGGCCGGGCTGACAAGCATCCTCGTCCGCCCCATCCGGCCCGAGGAAGAGCCCTGGTTCACCCGGCTCAAGCGGCCCGTCGAGCGATTTTTGCTGCGGAAGATGGACGGGTGAGTGGCGAGTGGTGAGTGAAGAGTGGTGAGTGGTGAGGACATGACGGCGATTTTGGTCACCGGCGGCGCCGGGTTCATCGGCTCGAACTTCGTGCGGCAGTGGATCGAGGAACAGCGAATCGCGGTGGTCAACCTGGACAAGCTGACCTACGCGGGCAACCTCGATTCGCTGGCCGACGTGATGGACGACCCGCTCCACGTGTTCGTCGAGGGCGACGTCTGCGACGGCCCCCTCGTGAGCCGGCTCTTGGCCGAGCATCGCGTGCGCGCGGTGGTCCACCTGGCGGCCGAGTCGCACGTGGATCGATCGATCGACCGTCCGGCGGAGTTCGTCGAGACCAACGTGGTGGGCACGTTCCGCCTGCTGGAGGCCGCCCAGCAGCACTGGAGCGAGCTCGGCGAGCCCGAGCGGTCCGCGTTCCGCTTCCTGCACGTTTCGACCGACGAGGTCTACGGCTCTCTGGGCCCCACCGGCGTTTTCACGGAGGATAGCCCGTTCGCCCCCAACTCGCCCTACTCGGCGTCGAAGGCGGCGGGCGACCATTTCGCCCGAGCGTATCACCGCACGTACGGCCTGCCCGTGCTGGTGACCAACTGCTCGAACAACTACGGCCCCTATCAGTTCCCCGAGAAGCTGATCCCCCTGATGATCCTCAACGCGGTGGAGGGCAAGCCGCTGCCGGTCTACGGCGACGGGCAGCACGTCCGCGACTGGCTGCACGTGGAGGACCACTGCCGCGCGATTCGCACGGTGCTTGCTCGCGGGACGCCCGGCGAGGTGTACAATATCGGCGCGGGTTGCCGGCGGACGAACCGGGAGGTGGTCGAGATGATCGCCGGAGTCGTCGACCGGCTCTGCCCCGATCTTGCGCACCGGCCGTGCTCCTCGCTCGTGCAGTTCGTGACCGACCGTCCCGGGCACGACCGCCGGTACGCCGTCGACGCCGGCAAGCTCCGCCGCGAGCTGGGCTGGGAGCCGCAGGTCGATTTCCCGTCCGGGTTGGAGCAGACGGTCCGCTGGTACCTCGACAATCGGACGTGGGTTGAACGGATCGCTTCCGGAGAAGACCAGCGGGAGCGCCTCGGATTGGGCGGAATGACGAAGGATGGGGTGACAAGGTGACGGGGTGAGGGGGTGAGGGGGTGATTGCGCTTTCGGCGCTGACGGATCATCTCGTCACCCGCTCACTCGAGGTTCGGCGGGGAGTGCGATGAATACCACGATTCACTGCAAGAAGGGCATCATCCTGGCGGGCGGGGCGGGCACGCGGCTGTTCCCGGCCACGCGGGCGGTGAGCAAGCAGTTGCTGCCGGTCTATGACAAGCCGATGGTCTACTACCCGCTCTCCGTGCTGATGCTCGCCGGCATCCGCGACGTCCTGCTGATCTCCACGCCGCAGGACGTCGGCTCCTACGAGCGGCTGCTGGGCGACGGCAGCCACGTGGGTATCTCCGTCCGCTACTGCGAGCAGCCGGAGCCGGGCGGATTGGCCCAGGCCTTCCTCCTCGGCCGCGAGTTCGTCGGCGGCGACCACGTGGCCCTGGTGCTGGGCGACAACATCTTCTACGGCCAGGGGTTTCAGAACATGCTTCGCCAGGCGGCGAGCCGGCCTTCCGGGGCCACGATCTTCGCCTACATGGTCAAGGATCCCCAGCGCTATGGGGTGATCGAGCTGGACGCCGCCGGGAGCCCGACGTCGATCGTGGAGAAGCCCACCCAGCCGAGGTCGAGCTACGCGGTTACCGGCCTTTACTTCTATGACAACCAGGTGCTGGACATCGCGGCGGGGCTCCGCCCTTCGGCGCGAGGCGAGCTGGAGATCACGGACGTCAACCGGGCCTATCTCGACCGCGGCCGGCTCCGCGTGCAAGTGCTCGGCCGCGGCTTCGCCTGGCTCGATACCGGCACCCATGAGTCGCTGCTCGACGCCGCCAACTTCGTGGAGACGATCGAGAAGCGTCAGGGGTTGAAGATCGCCTGCATCGAAGAGATCGCCTTCCTCCGAGGATTCATCTCCCGCGGGCAGCTCGAAACGCTCGCCGGGTCCCAAGACAACAGCTACGGACAGTACTTACGGGACGTGCTCTCCAGGCCGGACGACGTTGCCAGATGAATCGGATCGAGGGATGAGGAGCGATGTTTCACCAGGGACCGATCGACGGGCTCGTCGTCAAGCCGCTGGAGCGATGGGAGGACGCCCGGGGCTGGCTGATCGAGCTGTACCGCCAGGACGAGCTGTCGCCCGCGGTGCAGCCGGCGATGGCCTACGTCAGTCAGACGCTTCCCGGCGTCGTCCGAGGCCCCCACGAGCACCGCGAGCAGACCGACTGCTTCGCGTTCGTCGGGCCGGGGGATTTCAAGCTTTACCTGTGGGATACCCGGGCGGACTCGCCCACTTCGGGCAACCGGCAGACGCTCCTGGCCGGCCAGTCGAGCCGGCAGTTGGTCCTCGTTCCCCCCGGCGTGGTCCACGCGTACAAGAATGTGAGCGAAGTCGCCGGACTGGTGTTCAACGCCCCCAATCGGCTGTACCGTGGAGAGGGCAGGAAGGAGCCGGTCGACGAGATCCGTCACGAAGACCGGCCGGGCAGCCCGTTCGTGTTGGACTGATGTCGCAAGTACCCATGAGAATCGTCGTCACCGGCTCGGGAGGTCAACTGGGAAGCGAGTTGTGCCGGCAACTCGGCAGCGACGCCGTGGCGCTCGATCTGCCCGACTTCGACCTGACCGACCGCGATTGGGTCGTCCGCACGCTCGCCGAGATCGCGCCGCAAGCAGTGATCAACACGGCGGGATTCACCCAGGTGGACAAGGCGGAGCAGCAGGTCGAGCTATGTCGGGCCGTCAACGTCCGGGGTGCGGCCCACTTGGCGGAGGTGTGCCGCAGGCTGGATTGCCCGTTGGTCGAAATCAGCACCGACTACGTGTTCGGCGGCGAGGCCGACCGCCGGGTGCCCTATCGGGAGACGGACGAGCCCCGTCCGCTGGGCGTGTACGGCCGCTCGAAGCTCGAAGGCGAGCGGCACGCGGCGCAGTTGCATAAGCACTGCATCGTTCGGACCTGTGGTCTGTACGGCCGTCCGGGCCCGCGCTCCGGCGGCAACTTCGTGGAAACGATGTTGCGGCGGGGCGCCGAAGGAAAGCGGCTTCGCGTCGTGCGCGACCAGCACTGCACGCCCAGCTACGTGCCGCACGTGGCCCGGGCCGTTCGATTCCTGGTGGGCACCGACGCCTTCGGCACGTACCACGTGGTCAACACGGGCGAGACGACCTGGCACGACTTCGCCGTGGAACTATTCCGCCAGGCAGGGTTGGACGTTCGGCTGGAGCCGATCACGACCTCGGAGTACGGCGCAGCGGCCCCGCGCCCCGGCTACAGCGTGCTCGACACGCGCAAGTACCACGCGCTCTGCGGCGCTCCGCCGATGCCGCGCTGGGAGGAGGGCCTGGCGGAGTATCTGGCCGTGCGGAGTTCTTGGGGCGCATAGGGCCCGCCGGGGGGTGCTGTAGTGGGATTGGGAAGCCGCAAGCGGCTTTCCCCTCGTTTTCAAGCCGGAGCTTGGGAACCAGAGAAGCGGCTTCACAACCAGCCCTGCTCGCGATACCACTCGGCCGACTGACGCAGGCGGTCGGACAGAGGAACCTGGACGGCGAACCCTAATTCGTCGCGGGCCTTTTCCGGCGAGCAGGCCCACGAGCCGGCGGTGGCTTCCCGGGCTTTGTCGAGATTCAGAACGACCTGGCGCCCCTTCGCTCTCCCGACGAGATCGCCGACGGCCCCGACAAGCCGCACGACCGGTGTGCCAAAGGGAATCGTCAAGGTCCGACGGCGTCCCAGGGCCTTGCCGATCATCCGGCCGAGCTGGTAGTACGTGGGGTGTTCGTCGCAGGCAGCGAAGTAGTAGCCCGAAGCGTTGGGATCTTCGTCCTCCCGTCCGGGCGGCGGCAGTCGCGATCCTCGCTCGGCGGCCAGGATCAACAGTCTGGCCAAATCGGCGGCGTGGATCATGGAGAACCGATGGGGCGCGTATCCCGGCACGAGGTGCATCCGCGACCGGGCCACGGCCTTGAACATCTGGAGGGTCGCCGTATCGCCCTCGCCGAAGACGATCGGCGGTCGGACGACCGTGATGGGCGCCCGATCGGCGAATTCCTCGGCCGCCTTCTCCCCCGCGCGCTTGCTGCGGCCGTAGTGCGAGACCGGCCCGGGCGGATCGCTTTCCGTGCGGAGGCGGCCGCAAGGCGAGGGGCCGGCCGCGGCCAGCGACGAGACCACGACCAGCACCGGCGGATCGGGCCGGTCGGCGCAGGTTTGCGCCGCGTTGCGGATGCCCTGCTCGTTGACCTCGTAGAATTGCCTGGCGCGAAGTGCGCGGGTGAGCCCCGCCAGGTGATAGACGGTCGACTTGCCGGCCGCCGCGGCGCGGAGGCTCTCCAGGTCGGTGACGTCGCCACGGGCGAGGGCCACGCCGAGGGATTCAAGCCCGTCGGTCTGCGAGGTCTTGCGAACCAGCGCGGTGACCTCGTCGCCGCGCGCGACGAGCGCCTCGACCAGATGAGGGCCGATGAATCCGCTCGCGCCGGTGACCAACACTCGCGACATGATCCGATTCCGTGGTGGGCAGTCTGCCAACGGTTCTTGTTATCGGTTGGGGTATGTTGTGGATTCGGGCTACCACCCTCAGGGTCCGTTTGCGCCCCCTTGACAGCCGGGCCCGGTCCTAGCTAACATGTGCGGGTTTGCCAAGGTGGGCAGATTGCGAGCGAGCTTTCATGTCTGATCTGGTCGTCCGTCCGGTCGCTTCACGCCGCGAGAAGAAGGCCTTCCTGGAGTTCCCTTGGCGGTTGTATCGCGGCGACCCCCACTGGATCCCGCCCCTCAGGGTCGACCAGAAGGAGATGGTAGGCTATCGGCCTCATCCCTTCTACCAGCACAACGCGGTTCAGACGTTCCTGGCGTACCGATCGGGCGAGGTGTGCGGCCGGATCGCGGCGATCCTCAACCGGGACCATAACGAGCATTACTCGGAGCGACGGGGGTTCTTCGGGTTTTTCGAGTGCGTCGACGACGAGGAGGCGGCCGCCGCTCTGTTCGACGCCGTCCGGGAATGGTTCGCCGGGCAAGACGTCCACCGGTTGCGCGGACCGACCAACCCCTCGTTGAACTATACCCTGGGGTTGTTGATCGACGGTTTCGATTCGCCCCCCACGTTCATGATGACCTACAACCCCGCGTACTACGCCCGGCTCATCGAGGCCTATGGGTTTCGCAAGACGCAGGACGTCTACGCCTACCGGGGCCACGTGGAGATGCTGCCCGGGGTGCAAGCGAGGTGGCGGCCCGTGGTCGAGCAGATCATCGAGCATTACGACGTCCGTTTGCGACCGCTGGACACGTCGCGGTTCGTCGAGGACGTGGAGGCATTTCTCACGGTCTACAATCGATCGCTGGTGAGCACCTGGGGATTCGTGCCCATGTCGAACGACGAAGTGCGGCACATGGCCCGATCGTTGCGGCACCTGATCGTCCCGGAGCTGGCCGTGGCGGCGGAGATCGACGGGCGGCTGGTCGGGGCGACGTTCTGCCTGCCGGACTACAACCCGCGGATCAAGGCGATCGACGGGCGGCTCTTCCCGTTCGGCTTCATTCGACTGCTTCGCAGGAAGGACCGCATCAAGAAGGTCCGCACGATCAGCGCGAACGTGATCCCCGAGTACCAGCGCATGGGGCTGGGACTGGCGTTGATGCACGGGCTGCTTCCCAAAGGGCTCGAGTGGGGGCTCCAAGAGATGGAGTTCTCCTGGATCCTCGAATCCAACACCCTCTCGTGGCGGAGCCTCGCCAAGGCCGGCGCGAAACGGGCGAAGACCTATCGCGTGTACGACTTCGGCGAAGAGTGACAGGGTAAGCGGCGAATAAGAGGTTTCGCTCGACCGCGAACGCTCCGGAGGTCCGTTCGGGCCGCAGGTCGTGGGCCCGCTGCCGCGAACCACGGGGGGTAGTTGACTCGGGGCATCCCGCCGCAAACAGGGGGCCTGTGCCCCCTTCTGGCCGGGTGGAACTCGCGTGCCCAGCCGCCTGAGCCTGCTCTTCTCCTATCTTGGGCCCTGTTTTAAGATAGGCAACGCGGCTAAGGTAAGCCCGGCCGGGCTTGCCGGCGGCGGATAATGCAAACGTGTGAAGGATGTTGGGGTGCGTAGGGGGTCGATCCGATCTCATTCATAGCACGGCAGGCGCGACCGGCAGGACGGAAGGGCCCCCCGTGCGAGTGGTTATTTGGCTCGATTTGGCGGCGGACTTCGCCGGATAGGGACTGTTGGCAGGAAAGACATGGCATCGGCGCGGGAAATTGTCATCACGGGATTGGGGGTCGCTAGCCCGATCGGGATTGGGCGCGAGCCGTTCTGGGCCTCGCTCCGTGAGGGTCGCAGCGGCGTCCGATCGCTGGGGTGGTATGCCAACCGCGATCTGCCGGCGACCATCGCCGGCCAAGTGGTCGACCTGCATCCGGAACGCCACGTCCGGCCTCGCAAGGCGCTGAAGGTAATGTCCTGGGATATCCAGTTGGGCGTTGTTGCCGCCGACCTGGCGTGCATCGACGCGGGGCTGGATTCCCAGCCCGTGCACCCGGAACGGCTGGGCGTTCTGTTTGGTGCCGACATGATTCCCTGCGACCTGAAGGAGATTGTCGCCGCCTATCGAGGCTGCATGCCGGCCGGGAAGTTCGACTTCCGGCTTTGGGGCAAGAAGGCCCTGGCCGAAATGTTTCCCCTCTGGATGCTCAAGTACCTGCCCAACATGGCGGCCTGCCACGTCGGAATCGCCCGCGACGCCCGGGGCCCCAATAATTCGCTCACGCTCGGCGAAGTGTCCAGCCTTGCGGCGATCGCCGAGGCGAAGCGGGTGATCGAGCGAGGCCAGGCCGATGCGATGATCGCCGGGGGAACGGGCTGCCGCATCCATCCCGTCATCTGGAGCCGTCACGAAGTCTATCACCCCTCCCAACGCCGCGATGATCCGACCCGCGCCAGCCGCCCGTTCGACGCCGAGCGCGACGGCATGGTCCACGGGGAAGGTGCCGGGGCTTTCGTCTTGGAAGAGCGCAGCCACGCCGAAGCCCGCGGGGCCAAAGTCTTGGCCCGCATCCTGGGCCAGGCCAGCGCGTTCGAGCCCCGTGGCCGCGACAAGCCGCTCGAAGGCCGGGCCATCCGTGCGTCGATCCGGGGTGCCCTGCGAGACGCCGGACTCGAGCCCCGCGACGTCGGGCACGTCAACGCCCACGGACTGAGCACCAAGATCGACGACGAGCTGGAAGCCCAGGCGATCCACGACACGCTGGGCGACGTGCCCGTCACGGCGCCCAAAAGCTTCTTCGGAAACCTGGCGGCCGGGGGCGGGGCCGTGGAAATGGCGGTGAGCGTCCTGGCCCTGGAGAAGGGCCTGGTCCCCCCGACGCTCAACTACGAGCACCCCGACCCCAACTGCCCGGTCAACGTGATCCACGGGAAGCCGATGGAGGTCTCGCAGCCCACGGCCCTCGTGCTGAATCACTCCCGCGTCGGCCATTCGGTCGCCCTCATCCTGGGGGCATCCGAAGCGTAGTCCTGTTGCCGAGCTTCGTCGACCTCACCTAGAACTGAAACAAGCGAGGTTCCTTTGGAGTGCGGCGACTTGTCGCCGCTTTCTTGGGCGTCCTGCGCAACCGGCGAGCGATGTCGAAGGTCACCTGAAAGTCGTCTGCCTACGTTTTCCGGCCGCTCGAAAAGCGGCGACAAGTCGCCGCACTCCAAAAGGTCGCTTGCTTTGGGGCTAGCGAGGCGGGGCCTCAGACCGAGGCGAGAGGTCAGGGTTCAGGGCTCAGGATTTACATGTATACGTGGAACTCCAAGTCCTGAGCCCTGAACCCCAAGAACTTGACTCATTTGCAGCAAACGTCCGAAGCCAAGTGCCCCAGCCTCTCCGCAAGGGGGAAAGCCTTTCGCGCACCCTTCGCTCGGGGAGTCCGGGAATGCCCATCGCAAGGGGATGCGGCCCCCCCTTGAATTCCGCCCCTGGCACGGACGCGGGAATCTGCAATAATGCGCCGGGATTGAGGACCGGCTGACCTGATCCGGAGCGTCAGAACATGGATTTGAGAGTGCTGTCTGATGATGGGAACGTGCTCCACTTGCAGGTCGTGGCGAGGAACGTCCAGAGCGAGTCGCCGCCGCGGTTCGAGTCGCTCGAGCCACTGCTGGGCCCCCAACGCTACGGGCGGCGCATGCTGCTGAGCCTGGCGGAAACCCGTTTCATCGACTCCGCCGGCCTGAGCTGGCTGGTTCTGTGCCACAAGCGGTTCTGTCAGGGGGGTGGCAAAATGGTCCTGCATTCGGTCACCCCGGCGATCCTCGAGCTTCTGCAAATGATGCGCCTGGATTTGGCCCTCTACGTCGCCGAGGATGAGGCCGCCGCGATGGAGATGGCTCGAGCCGAGCAGCCTTGAAGCGGCGCCTCGGCATCCGTCGGCGCACTCCCCACGCACAGCAGAAGGGGAACCGATGGCGGAGAAAGAAACGCCCCCAGCGAAGGGCCGGCGGGGCACGCCGCCTCGCCGGGCGGCCGTGTCGGGGCTGTCGATCGGCCAGTACCTGATCGAGCGGCTTCAGGACTACGGCGTGCGGGATATTTTCGGCATCCCGGGCGACTACGTGCTCGCCTTCTACGCCATGCTCGAAAAGAGCCCCATCAACACGGTCGGATGCACCCGCGAGGACTGCGCCGGCTTCGCCGCCGACGCCTACGCCCGCGTGAACGACATCGGGGCAGTCTGCGTGACGTACACGGTCGGCGGGCTGAGCGTGTGCAACTCGATTGCCGGGGCCTATGCCGAGAAGTCGCCCGTCGTGCTCGTGAGCGGCTCGCCGGGCCTGCGCGAGCGATACGGAAATCCGCTCTTGCACCATCGCGTGGGCAAGTTCCGCACCCAGTTTGAGGTCTTTCGTTGCCTCTGCGGCGCCACGGCCGAGTTGCACCACCCGGACACGGCGTTCCGCGAGATCGACCGCGTGTTCGACGCGGTGGTCCGCAGACGTCGGCCCGGCTACATCGAGCTGCCCCGCGACATGGTCCACGTGGTGCCCGAGGGACCCCATACCCCGGCGTTCACCGAGCAGGAGAGCGAGCCCGACGCGCTGGCCGAAGCCCTGGCCGAAGCCACGCGGCGGATCTCCAAGAGCCGACGGCCGGTGATCCTGGCAGGCGTGGAGATTCACCGGCTCGGCCTCCAGGACCAACTGCTGGCCCTGGCCGAAGGCGCGGGAATACCGATCACGACCACCATTCTGGGCAAGAGCGTGGTCAGCGAGACCCATCCGCGGTTTGCCGGCATCTACGCAGGGGCCATGGGCCGCGAGGACGTCACCGAGCTGGTCGAAGAGAGCGACTGCGTGATCGTCCTGGGCGCGTTTCTGACCGACATCGACATGGGGATCTACACGGCCAAGCTGGACCCCTTACGGTGTATTTATGCCACCAGCGAGACGCTCCGCATCAGCCACCACCACTTTCACGGCGTCCTGCTGGCCGACTTCCTCGAAGGGCTGGTGGCCGCCGGACTGAAAGCGCCCGAGCACTTCCCCGCTATGAATCCGAACTCCAACGGCGCGGCTTTCCAGCTCTGTCCCGACGAGCCGATTACGATCCAGCGGCTGATCGCCCGGCTGAACCTGGCCCTGGACGATTCGACGGTGGTGATCGCCGACGTGGGCGACGCGCTGTTCGCCTCGACGGAGCTGGTGATCCATCGCCAGACGGAGTTCCTCAGCCCGGCCTACTACGCGTCGATGGGCTTCGCCGTCCCCGCCGCGCTCGGGGTCATGGTCGCCCGGCCCGACTTGCGCCCCGTGGTGCTGGTGGGCGACGGGGCGTTTCAGATGACGGGCATGGAGCTGTCGACCATCGTGCGCCACGGCTTCAGTCCGATCGTCATCGTCCTCGACAACCAGGGCTACGGCACCGAGCGTCTTCTGCACGCGGGCGACCACGAGTTCAACGAAATCCATCCCTGGCAGTACCACAAGCTGCCGGAGGTGCTCGGTGGCGGAACCGGCTACGAGGTGCGCACCGAAGGGGAGTTCGACCGCGCACTCCGTTCCGCCCAGGCCGACACCCGCGCAATGAGCCTGATCCAGGTCCACCTCGATCCGAGCGATTGCAGCAAGGTCCTCCAGCGATTGGCCGAGAGCCTCAGATCGAGCGTGTGAGCGGTCGTCCGACTCGCGACGGGTCGCCATAACGCCTGCGGCGCTCTAGTGGTCTGGCCAGATTGACTTTGCCGGTCGGGTGCCACTGGCGTCTCGCCAGTGCAGCTACGAGAGCACGGGCAAGATGCCCGTGGCACCCGTAAACTCGAATTGGACAGACCACTAGTGGTCTGGATCTACGGGTGCCACGGTTGGCTTGTCCAACCGTGCTTCCGGCGCTGCTGGCCAAGCCAGCAGTGGCACCCAACGTGCAAAGTCGAAGTGGACAGACCACTAGTCGCGCACCACACCGGCTGCCGCGAACCGCTCACGCCGCGTTGTTGGGTTCTGCCTGGGCACGAGGCGAGAGCCACGGATCGGCAGCCCCGGCCGCTCTCCCCAACGATCGACGCCCGAGGTAAGATGGCGGTTGGGTCGGCTCCATCAGGTGGAGGGGGAAATCATGACTCGGACCGGCTGGCTGATCGTCGTGTTGGTGACCGTCGGCGGCTTCGGCGGCTGCGACCTGGCTGCACCCGTGACGGGCCGGGCCGGCGATGGCGGCTCGGGGCCGCCGGGGACGTCGGCAACCATCGAGAAGGTCCGCGGGCCGGCCGTCGCAGGGCTCTTCTACCCGCGGCGGCGGGAGGAGCTGGCGCAAGAGGTCGACAAGTATCTCGCGGAAGTGAAGCCGGCCCCGGTGAAGAAGCTTCGTGGGCTGGTCTGTCCGCACGCGGGCTACGACTACTCGGGGCCGGTCGCCGCCGTGGCCTACAAGCAGCTCGAGGGCCGCGACGTCGACACGGTGATCGTGATGGCCCCCAGCCACTACGCCGACTTCGAAGGGGCGAGCGTCCCCGAGGTCGACGCCTACGAGACGCCGCTCGGCTTGCTCCGGCTCTCGCCACGCGCGGTGGAGCTTGCCAAGCGACGGCCGCTGGTCACCAATCCGAAATGCGAGGTGAACCGGCCGGACTGGTGGCGCCAGGCGCCCAAGGAGCTGCCGCCGTTCGGCGAGGACACGCCCCACACGTGGGAGCATTCGTTGGAGGTCCAGTTGCCTTTCCTCCAGAGGACGCTCAAGGATTTCACGATCGTGCCCATCGTGTTTGGCCGCGTGGAGCCGGAAAAGGTCGCCGAGGCGATGGAAGGCGTCCTCAACGACCAGACGATCCTCGTGGCCAGCTCCGACCTGAGCCACTACCTCCCGTACGAGGCCGCCCAGCAGTCGGATTCCTCCTGCATCCGGGCGATCTGCGACTTGGACGTCGACCGGATGCAACGCGCGGACGCCTGCGGCAAAGGGCCGATCCTGACCCTCATCTATTTGGCCAAGAAGCACGGTTGGCGGGCGAAGCTGCTCGACTGTCGCAACAGCGGCGACATATCGGGCGACAAGTCGCGCGTGGTAGGCTATGCGGCGATTGCCTTCTTCGAGCCGGGCGAAGGTGAGCCGCCCGAGGAGCCGCCGACCTTCGGTTTTTCGGACGAAGCGGCGTCTGAGCTTTCGCCGGATGACGGGAAGATCCTCCTGGAGCTGGCGGAGAAGACGGTCACCGAGGTGGTCACGCGCGGGCCGCTGCCTTCGGTCGACGCGGCCGAGATGACCGACGGCCTCACTCAGCGGCGGGCGTGCTTCGTCACCTTGACCAAGAAGGGCGAGCTTCGGGGCTGCATCGGGAGCATCTTTCCCCAGGAGGAGCTACGCCGGGCGGTGATCGAGCGGGCCAGAAGCGCCGCCACCGAGGACCCGCGGTTTCCACCGGTGAAGCCGGAGGAGCTGGACGACCTGGAGATCGAAGTCAGCGTGCTGACGATCCCCCAGCGCCTGGAGCACGAATCGCCCGAGGATCTCCTCGCGAAGCTGCGTCCGAAGGTCGACGGCGTTGTGCTCCAAGTCGGAGGGCGGCAAGCAACGTATCTGCCCCAGGTGTGGGAGCAACTGCCCGATCCGGAGGAGTTCATGCGCCACCTCTCCCAGAAGGCGGGACTCCCCCCCGACGGCTGGAAAAGCCCTGAGGCCATGGTCCTGACGTATCAAGTGCAAGCCTTCGAGCAATCGGAGGAGTAGCCCCAGGCGATCTCTTCGTTCCCCATGCCCACCCAGCGGAACCGTTTGGTCTTGTTCCTGGCGATTTGCGCCCTGGGCGTCTCCGCGTTCGTCACCCAGCTCGTGCTGATGCGGGAGCTTCTCGGCGTCTTTTCGGGCAATGAGCTGATCTTCGGGATCGTCTTGGGGAACTGGCTCCTGCTGACGGGGGCGGGCTCGTACCTGGGCAAGATCGCCCCCAGGCTCAGGGACCCGATCGCCGTTCTCATCGTCGCCCAGATCCTCGTGGCCGTGCTGCCGATCGGCGACGTGTGGCTGTTGCGCTCCGTGCGCGACCTGGTCTTCGTCCGGGGCGCGGAAGTCGGGGTGACGGAGACGGTGCTCAGTTGCTTCGTGCTCTTGGCGCCGTATTGCCTGATCGCCGGCTTCCTGCTCACGCTCTGCTCGTTGATCCTCGCTTCGAAAGAGGACTCTTCGAGCATCGGCCAGGTCTATTTCCTGGACAACGTGGGCGATGTCGTCGGCGGGCTGCTGTTCAGCTTCGTGCTCGTCTACTGGTTCGACCATTTCCGGATCCTCTACTTCCCGGCCGTCTTGAACCTCCTGTTCGCGGGCCTGGTCGCCCTGCGGTTCGGCCGGCGGATACTGCTCGGGATCGCGGGCGTCGCTACCGTGGCGATGGTTGGGCTCGTTGCGACGTACGATCTGGACGACCTCTCCACCCGAATTCAGCACCCCGGGCAAGCGATCCTTTACCAAGGCAATTCACCCTATGGCCGCCTGATCGTCACCGAGTCGTCGGGTCAGTACAACTTCATCCACAACGGGGTGGCCCTGTTCTCCGCCCAGGCGGCGGGCGGCAACGAGGCGATCCACTACGCGGACAAGGAGGTGGAGGAAACCGTCCACTACGCCATGTCGCAGCGGCCCGACGCCGAGCGGGTGCTTCTCATTTCGGGCGGCGTGTCCGGCACGGCCCAGGAGATCCTCAAGTATTGGGAGGACGGCCGCGGCGAGGCCGAGGGCGGCGAGGGCAACGTCGGAGTGGACTACGTCGAGCTCGATCCGGAAATCATCCGCGTCGCCGAGAGGTACCTGCCCGAGAGCCTGGCCGATCCGCTCGGGCGGATCCGCGTGTTCACGACCGACGGGCGGCTCTTCGTCCGGCAGGCGGCGGAGCCCTACCGGTACGACGTGGTGATCGTCGACGTTCCCGACCCCTCCACGTCCCAGATCAACCGCTTCTACACCCGGGAGTTCTTCGAGGAAGTGAGCCGGCGCCTGGCGAGCGACGGAGTGATCTCGATCTCGCTGGGGCAATATGAGAACTACTTGAGCGAGGAACTGGCGAACCTGATTGCCGTGGCCCACCGGACGCTCGGCGACGTGTTCCAGAACGTGCTCATCCTTCCGGCCGGCCGGATCTACTTTCTGGCCTCCGACGGACCGCTGACCACCGAGATCGCCACGCGCCTCGAGGAAAAGGGGATTCTCGCGGAGTGGGTCAAGCGGCCCTATCTCGAGGGCGACGTGCTCCGGCCGCTTCGCCTGGAGGGGGTGCGCAGGGCGATCTCCGAAGACGCCCCGGTGAACGAGGATTTCAGCCCCATTCTCTACTACTACCACCTCCGCTACTGGATCAGCCAGTTCCGCGTACGCTTCGGGCTGCTGGAGGGCGGACTGCTGCTGATCCTCGTGATCGCCTTGGTGCGCGCCCGGCCCGTCTCGTTTGCCCTCTTCACCACCGGGCTGGCGGCCTCGGCCCTGGAGGTCGTGCTGTTGGTGGCGTTCCAGATTCTGTATGGTTGCGTGTACCATCGCGTGGGATTGATCGTCACCATGTTCATGCTTGGGCTGGGGATCGGCTCGGCGATGATGAACCGGATGCTTGCCCGAAGGTCGCGCCGGGACCTGGCCGGGCTGGAGTTTGCGGTGGCCGCCTACGCGGCTTGCTTGCCGCTGGTGTTGATTCTGTTGGGGCGGATCGGCAGCGCGGCGGCCGCGGCCGTGGCCTCGCAGGTGGCGGTGCCCCTTCTGGCCCTGGTGCTGGCGGTGCTGGTAGGATTGGAGTTCCCCCTGGCAGGCAAGGCCGACTTCCACACGGTCTCCTCGACGGCCGCGCGGCTGTATACGGCCGACTATCTCGGCGCGGCCCTGGGGGCGCTGTTGGTCAGCACGCTTCTGATCCCCGTGATGGGGGTGGTTGCCGTTTGTCTGTTCGTGGCCGGGTTGAACGTGCTTAGCGGCGTGGTGGTCCTGTGGACGTCGCCGAGGTGAGTTGTGCCGTGCAGGTCGCGGCGGTAGACGGAGGAAGCGTGCCCATGGCAAGAGGGAAGGTCAACTATTGGCTGATGAAGACCGTCCGCGTGAGCGGTTGGCTCTTGCTGCCGCTGGTGATACTATACATTTTGACAGGGTTTGCCCTCTGCGGAGAGTACGGCTTCAGCAAGGTGATCAGCCCCCAGGCGGCGCTCGACGTCCACAAGATTTTTGAATGGCCGCTGATCGTCATCTTCCTGGCCCACAGCTCGACCACCATCTACTTCGCTCTGAGGAGATGGGGATGGATCAAGAAGCGAGCCAAGACGTGAACCGCCCGGCCAGCGCCGAGGAGGTCGAAGCGCCGCCCGTCGGGCGCGCTTCGCGCCGGCGGTTTCTCAAGTACGGCGTTTTCGGGCTGGCGTGTGTGGGGGCGGGCGGTGCGGGAGCGTACTATCTGGTCAAGCGGGGAGGCGGTCCGGTCGCGGGTGTGATGAGCGCCGTGCAGTCGGTGACCACGAGCCTGGCCACGACCGACGTATTCAAGAACGACGCCCCCCGAGGCCGGCTCTGGGAGCTGTGGCAGAAGCGGGGCTGGGTCCGGGAGGCGCGGCACTACCTCAAGCTGGGGCGCAACGTCCAGTGCAAGCTCTGTCCCAACGACTGCCTGTTGGAGCCGGAAGACCGCAGCCGCTGCCGCAACCGGGTGAACAAGGACGGCACGCTGTATACGCTCTCGTACGGCAACGCCTGCTCGCTCGGCCTGGACCCCATCGAAAAGAAACCGCTCTTGCACTTCCTGCCCGGCACCGACGTCTTCTCGTTTGCCTCGTCCGGGTGCGGGTTCCGGTGCTTGAACTGCCAGAATTGGGACATCTCGCAACGGAAGCCGGAGGAGAGCAAGGACCCCCGCGGCGAGTCGATCCGGCTCAATCCGGAGGAGTTGACTTCGCTGACCCGCGCCGACATGGACCGCCTGAGCATGTTCCCGGAAGACGTGGTCGCGCTCTCCCAGCGTTTGGGAAGCCCGTCGATCGCCTACACGTACTCCGAGCCGACCGTCTGGTACGAGTACATGTACGACACGGCCAAGCTGGCCCGGGCCAAAGGCATCAAGAACGTCTGGGTCACCTGCGGCTACATCCGGCCGGAGGCCCTGGAGGAGCTTGCCGGGGTGCTCGACGCGGCGAACGTGGATCTGAAGAGCTTCAGCGAGGAGATCTACGCGACGCTCAACTCGGGGAAGCTCCAGCCGATCCTCGACACGCTCGTGACGCTCAAGCGGCGGGGCGTCTGGTTCGAGGTGACCAACCTGATCGTCCCCACGTACACCGACAAGATGGACATGATCCGCCGGATGTGCGATTGGCTGCTCGAAAACCTGGGTCCGGACTATCCGTTGCACTTCTCCCGCTTCCACCCGCAGCACAAGCTGACGCATTTGCCCCCCACGCCGATCGAAGTGCTCGTCGAGGCCCGGGCGATCGCCCGGGAGTGCGGCCTTCGTTACGTGTACATCGGCAACGTCCGCGGGGTGGAAGACGCGGAGACGACGTTCTGCCCGAACTGCCGGGAGAAGGTCGTCCAACGCGACGGGTACTCCGTCGACACGATCAACCTCGACGGCGGCAAGTGCAAGGCGTGCGGGACGAGAATCGCGGGCGTTTGGTCGAAGGAGGCCGGGGGCTGATAGAATGGGCGCCGGCCGAGTGAGTTCCGGCAACCGGGCCGGTCCACGGACCGATCGGCAGGTTGGACGCGAAGCCATCATGGGGAGGCGTATCGATGAAAAGCCCGTTTCCCGGCATGGACCCGTACCTGGAGCAGCATTGGAGCGACGTGCATGAGAGTCTGATCGTGTACGCCCGGGATCAGCTCCAACCCCGCTTGCCGCCCGATCTGCGGGCTCGCGTGGAGGAGCGGGTGTTTGTCGAGGCTCCGGAGGGGGAGGTGCGGAGCATCTATCCCGACGTGCACGTCGTGGAGCACGGCCGGGCGCAACGGTCGGGTGTTGCCGCGGTCAGCGATCCGGCGGTCGCGGAGCCCCTGGTGATTCACCTGCCCGACGAGCCCATATCCCAAGGCTGCATCGAGATCGTCAACGCCGCCTCGGGCAATCGCGTGATCACGCTGATCGAGTTGTTGAGCCCGGCCAACAAGCTCCCGGGCGACGGCCAGGATCTCTACCTCAGGAAGCGGCGCGAGGCCCGGGCCGCGCGTGTGAGCCTGGTGGAAATCGACCTGACGCGGACCGGACACCGCGTGTTCTCGTGTCCCCCGGGGCGGATTCCGCCGTCGCATCGCACGACGTACCAGATTTGCGTGCGTCGCGGCTGGGAGTTGGACCGGTTCGAGATCTATCGCGCCCCGCTCGCGGAGCGACTTCCCGTGATCGGGATTCCTCTCCGCCAGACCGATCCCGACGCCCCGCTGGATCTTCAGGCCCTGGTCGACCTGTCGTACCAGAACGGCCGCTACGACGACCTCGACTACAAGGCCGATCCGACCCCTCCGCTCGACGCCGCCGACGCCGCCTGGGCGGACCAATTGCTGCGTGGCAAGGGGAGCCGCTGATGGGGATCCGCTGGTATTGGCGCGGATTGTCTCTCGCAAAGGCGCCAAGGCGCAAACGAATTCAGGTGCGAGGGCATTCTGGACCCGACTCGTGGGGGCACTGCGGGCGATTCACGCTGCCAGCGAAGCTCCAAGAGGCCGGGCGAGGTATGCTCTGTCCTTAAGATGATGCTGGCAAAGCTAGCATCAACAGGAGGCAGACGTGGCTGCGGGGAGCGGCTGACTGCCCGCCGGTCAGGTGACCACGATTCGGTTGGTCAACTGGCCTCCGCCGGGCACGCCCATGGCGGCGTGCTGGGCCTTCTGCTTGGTGTAGTACGTGTCGCAGCGTCCGGCGATAAGCACGCCTTCCCGGCTAATTTCCACGCGGAGGTCCCGCACTCCACCGCCGGTTTCACGCCAGACCGCCCGCTCGATGAATGCGGCAAGCCTCTCGGCTTCCGCCAGCGTCTCCGGCAGGGGGTCGTTCGGGAAATCGTCCGGCGACAAGACGCGCGCGACGCCGTATGAGAGATCGTCCATGGCTTCCTCCTCGCCGTTGCCGGCTGGTTCCTTTCAGTTCCCGGCAACAACGATAACCCCGAGGAACTTCCGTGTCCCCAATCCTTTCTCCAAGCTATCCTCATCGCAGCGCAACGGGGCGCAACGGGTCCTCACACGGCATGCGGGGCAGACTACCGGACATGTACCGAGTTGATCAACGCGATTTCGCGGCAGACCGCCCGGACAACCTCCTGTGCCAACTGCTTGTGATAGAAACTCGAAACGGTTCCGCAAATGACCAACGCACCATTCTGCTGCTCAACTCGCAAATCCCGCAGTTCGTGAATGGGGCTGGTGGCCAGCGCGGCCTGGGCACGCGGCTTCACGTCTTTGCCCGACACCTCGCCCATGAGACGTTGGCTCCCTTCCTTGGAACCGGGTTTGTCTTCCACGTGACGATCAGGACCGTCCCCCGGGCGAGCCTGTAGCAGACAAGACCAGACGAGAACCCCAATCCCTTTCGGCGGTTGCCCGAGAGACTATCACCGACTGATCGCCTGGGATCGCCGATTCCTCAGCAAAGCTTCCTTCTTACTGACTGGCGTGCACGAAGACAGTATCCCAAGTGCAAAGTCTACAACTTGTCCCGCGAGGGAGTCAACCCCTTTGCGGCGGAACCGATTGATTTGGCGGAGAGGCCCGCAACTGGTATGCCATTTGCAACCAGGTGGCCAGACCACGCGATGGAGCCCGGGTTCAGTACGCACAGGCCGAAACGATGTTCGCGCCCCGCGCCCAGGTTTCCAATCCCCCAATCTCGATCTGGCGGATACCCGTGGCAGCTCACCTGGCGGGTGGCAGGCCAACAGGCCCGCGGCCGGGACCAGCGAGCCCGTCGTGCTGGTCCTCAAGTAGCGGCACCTACCGGACCTTGCCGGCCGATCGGAGAAAGGCGAGGACCTCGTCGGCCAGCGTTTCGGGCGACTTGGCGCCCGCGTCGAGCACGAGTTCCGGCTTCTCGGGCGCTTCATAAGGGTCGTCGATCCCCGTGAAGCCCTTGATCTCCCCCGCACGGGCCTTGCGATAGAGCCCCTTGGGGTCACGCTTCTCGCACACCTCCAGCGGGGCATCCACGAAGATCTCGATGAAGTCACCCTCGGCCACCAAGGCGCGAACCCGGTCGCGGTCAACCCGGTAGGGGCTGATAAACGCCGTGATGGCGACGATCCCGGCATCGCAGAACAGCTTGGCCACCGCGCCGATCCGGCGGATGTTCTCCTCCCGGTCCTGGGCGGAGAATCCCAGGCCGAACCGCTTGCCGAACTCGTCGCCATGCCGCTGGCGGAGCATGTCGGGCGTGGCGTTCAAGCCGTGGCGGATGTTGTCCCCGTCGAGCACGAAGCTGCGGGCCCCCATCGAGTGGAGCTTGTGATCCACCAGGTTGGCCACGGTGCTCTTGCCGCAGGCACTCAGGCCGGTGAACCAAACCACGCATCCCCTGTGTCCGTTCAGTTCCTCTCGTTCCTCGCGCGAGACGGCGTGCTCGTGCCAGTGAACCTCAACTTGCTCCTCGTGGGCCATCGCGGGGCTGACTCCTTCTGATGCTATGAGGCGGTTTCCAGGCGACCGAGTGGCGATCATAACCCGAAACCGGCGGGCGGGGCAACGCTGATCGCTCCCCCCCCTGAAGAATGCCCTGGCAAGCCGGCCTGTGATCCGATAAAATTTCACGTTTTGAAGGAAAGCCAAACTGGCCTGTGGGTTAAGCCTGTTCAAGAATCGGCCGCTTCGAGGCGGACCGGAAGGGGGAAGAATCAATGATCGTTACGACCAAGGACCTCTTCAGGATTGCCCACGGAAACTACGCCCTGGGGGCATACAACATCAACAATCTGGAGCAGACGGTGGGCCTGTTCCGGGGGAACCTGGGAAAGCCGGCATCGAACGACGACCCAGCGGACCCGGCCGTGAGCGCGCCGTTCATTCTTCAGATCTCTCGGGGGGCCCGAGGCTACACCGACAAGCGTTTCCTGGAAGCGATGATCCGCACGGCAGACGAGGTCTTCTCGGAAGCCATTTTCGCCGTGCACCTGGATCACGGGACCGAGGAAGCCTGCTACGACTGTATCGACAGCGGCTTCTACAGCTCGGTGATGATCGATGCCTCGCACGAGGAGTTCGCAAAGAATATCGAGATTACCAAGCGGGTCGTCGACCGGGCGCACGAGAAGGGCGTCGTGGTGGAGGCCGAATTGGGGCAGCTTGGCGGGGTCGAGGAAGACATCGTCGGCAGCGTGTGTCTTACGGAGCCCGATCAGGCGGCCGAATTCATCGAAGGAAGCGGCTGCGATTCGCTGGCTGTCGCCATCGGTACCTCGCACGGGGCCTACAAGTTCAGTGGCTCCCAGGGACTACGCCTCGACCGGCTCGAAGAGATCCAGAAGGTCGTGCCGGCCAATTTTCCCCTCGTGATGCACGGCTCCAGCAGCGTGCCCCAAGAGTGGGTCGAGCGGATCAACAGCGCCGGCGGGGCGATGAAAGGGGCCAGCGGGGTGCCGGAGGACCAGTATCTGCCGGCCGCCAAAATGGGGGTGTGCAAGATCAACATCGACACCGACGGCCGGCTCGTCTGGTGCGCCGTCTACCGCGAGTCGTTCCGCGACCAGCCGGAGGACTTCGACCCGCGGACCCCCGGCAAGAAGTTCATGCCCGCCTTCGCCGAGTATATCGCCCACAAAAACGCCAAGCTCGGCTCGGCCGGCCGGTTGGAATCGGTCCGCAAGGCGCTGGCGTAGGCGTCGTTTGCCCGGCCACGGTTGCGGGCTTTTTTGCCGGGAACCCAAGAACCTGCCCCCGGCGCGGGCGGTCCGTCGAGATGGAGGCACCACGAGCACGCGGCGTAGGGTGCCACGGGCATCTCGCCCGTGCCGGCACCGACTGCCGAGACGCCAGCGGCACGGGGCGCGGTTTTTCGCCACGGCCTTACGCTAATTGGCGCGCAGGAAGCGCCGGCTTCCGGTTCGTGAAGATGTCTTTTGCGTCGCACTCCGGGAACCGCGCCACGTGGCCAGCTTACTCAAGGAGCATCGACGTGGAGATCCAGGTTTGCCGCCATTCCTTGTCCCATGTGCTGGCCGCCGCCGTCAAGCGGCTGATCCCCTCCGTCCAGTTGGGGATCGGCCCGGCCATCGAGAACGGTTTCTACTACGACTTTCTGCTCCCCGACGCTCAGGGGATCACCGCGGAGCTGTTGCCGAAGATCGAAGACGAGATGCGGGCGATCATCGGCGAGGGTGCGGCCTTTGAGCGGAAGGAGCTGGAAATCGAGGAAGCCAAGCAGCTCTTCCCCGCCGACCGCGAGCCGTTCAAGCTCGAGCTGATCGAGGACCTGGAGGCCCAAGGCAACCCTGTGGTTTCCGTCTACCATACCGGCGACTTCGTCGATCTGTGCGCCGGCCCCCACGTGGAGTCGTCCCTGCACCTGAGGAGTCTGGGCTTCTGCCTGGATCGCGTATCCGGGGCGTACTGGCGGGGCAGCGAGAAGCGGCCGATGATGCAGCGGGTCTACGGGCTCGCGTTCCCCAGCAAGAAGGAGCTACGCGCCTACATCGCGGCCCGCGAAGAGGCCATGAAGCGGGATCACCGGCGAATCGGCGCCGAGCTGGAGCTGTTCGTCACGTCGGAAGAGGTGGGCCGGGGGTTGCCGCTCCTGTTGCCGAAGGGCGCCACGCTGCGGCGCGTTCTGGAGCGGTTCGCCGTCGACGCCGAGCTGGCCCGCGGCTACAGCCACGTCTACACGCCGCCGCTTGGGCGAAAGAAGCTCTACGAGACTTCCGGGCACTGGGAACACTACCAGGAGAGCATGTATCCGCCCATGGACGTGGCCGGCGAGGAGTTCGTGCTTCGGCCGATGACCTGCCCCCATCATTTCATGATGTATAACCACCGGCCCCGCTCGTACCGGGAGCTGCCCATGCGCCTGGCCGAGATCTCGCCGCAGTTTCGGCGGGAGCAGTCGGGCGAGCTGAGCGGGCTGATTCGGGTGATGATGTTCCATTTGGCCGACGCGCACATCATGTGCACGCCCGAACAGCTCGCCGAGGAGTTTCTCGGCGTCATCGACCTGGTCGACTACATCATGACCTGCCTGGGGATCAAGGACGTGATCTCCTACCGGGCGTCGCTTCGGGACGACGACTCGGAGAAGTTCGTCGACAATCCCGAGTTTTGGGCAATGTCGGAGAAGATCCTCGTCGAGATCATGGACAGGGCGGGCTTGAAGTACGAGGTGGCCAAGGGCGAGGCCGCCTTCTACGGACCCAAGCTCGACGTGCAGATGCGGAACGTGCTGGGCAAGGAAGAGACGATCTTCACGATCCAGATCGACTTCGCCCTGCCCGAACGGTTCGACATGCTCTACACCGACAGGGACGGCACCCAGAAGCGGCCCGTCGTCATCCATCGCGCCTCGATCGGCTGCCTGGAACGCACCATGGCCTTCCTGATCGAGTACTACGCCGGGGCGTTCCCCTGTTGGCTCGCCCCGATCCAAGCGCGCCTGATGACCATCACCGACGACCAGTTGGACTACGCCCGGGAGACGCTCGCCACGCTCCACCGGGCCGGCGTCCGCGCGGAGCTCGACGGGCGGAACGAGACCATCGGCAAGAAGGTCCGCGAGGGGCGGCTGCAAAAGATCCCCTACCTCTGCACGATCGGGGCCAAAGAGGTCGAGGCCGGCGCGCTGATGGTCCGCAACCGCGACTCGGGCAAGCAGAGCCTCGTCACGGTCGATCAGTTCGCGGAAAACGTCCAGCGCGAGAACCGCGAGTTCGCGTTAACGCTCGCCGCGGACGAGAGCGAGCAGCCCGCGTGAGACCGGGCCTCGGAATCGGGGTGAGCCCCGGCGCAAAGACCGCGACCACCTGGGGCTTCCCCACGAATCCTCTTGCTGCCGGCACGGCCGTGCGCGTAGAATGGGTGATGAGGGCGGGCATTCGGCCAACCGCTCTTCCCGTTGGCCGGAATCGTGTGTTCCGAGGCGTCTCTGGTTCCCAAGCTCCAGCTTGGGAACCCAACTTGATGTGCGTTCCCAAGCTGGAACTTGGGAACGAGGGGTTGCCGTTGGCCGAAATCGCATCTCCTCAGGTGCCGTGATGGCGACTTCCGTGATCTTCCAAGAGCAGGTGGAGATCCCTCTGACGATTCGGTCCCTCGCCGAATTCCGCCGCTGGGCACTCTCGGAGGATTTCCCGGAAAGGGGCAGAATCGATTACGTTGCCGGGCGAATCGAGGTCGACATGCAGCCCGAGGATCTGTTCTGCCACGGAACGCTGAAGACCGAGATCGTCGGCATGGTCTCTCCGTGCGTGAAACGGCGGAATCTGGGCTACGTGTTCACCGCCCGCAGCCGGGTGTCTTGTCCCCAAGGCGACCTGTCCGTCGAGCCGGACGGGCTCTTCGTCTCCCACGAGGCGCTAGACACGGGGCGCGTTCGGCTCATTCCCGCCGCCACGCACGAGCCTGGGCACTACATCGAGCTGGAAGGCCCGCCCGACTTGATCGTCGAGATCGTCAGCGACAGCTCGGTGGGCAAGGACACGCGCCGGTTGCCCGAGGCCTACTTCAAGGCCGGCGTCCGCGAGTTCTGGCTGGCCGACGCCCGCAAGGACCCGGTCGTCTTCCGAATCCACCAGCCGGGTGAGGCGGCGTACGTCCCCGAGGAGCCTGACGCCGCCAGCTTCCAAACCTCGGCCATCTTCGGCTGCTCCTTTCGGCTCGACAGCCGCCGCGATCCGAAGGGACACTGGGTGTTCGACCTGCGGGATAAGCCGCTGGAGCGAGCTCGATGAGGTGTTCCCGCCCGATCATCGACCGCTACAAGGGCCACGCGGCGCTGAGCGTTGACGAATCGGGATAGCGCCCGGTAGAATAAACGATGAGAAAGGCCCTTGGCCAAACAGAGACTCCTGACCTCTTTGTCCGGCCTTTGGCCGGTTTACCGCCCGATGCGAAGGAAGGACGACCATGGCATCTGTGACGATTGCCGAGATCGAGGAGCGATTGCGCCAATTGCCGGCGGAAAAACTGCCCGTCGTTTATGATTTCGTCTCGTACTTGCTGGAGCGCGATGTGGCCGATCTCCTGGCAGCGCGCGACGGCGGTGCCCGTGGGACCATGCTGGCCTCTGAACCGGTGCTTCGCCGCGATTGGGATCGCCCGGAGGAGGATGCTGCATGGGCGCATTTGTAAAGGGCGATGTGGTCGTGGCACCGTTTCCGTTTTCGGATCTGAGTGCAACGAAGAAGCGACCGGCATTGGTGGTGGCAACGCTCACCGGCGACGACGTCATCCTCTGCCAAATCACAAGCCAGGCGATCGCCGACAGCTACGCGGTGCCGGTGGCGGATCACGACTTCACCAGCGGGGGCTTGCGGCAGGCCAGCAATATTCGCCCCAACCGCCTCTTCACGGCTGAGAGCAGCATCATCCTCTATCGGGCGGGGACGATAAGCGCCGCCAAGATCGAGGAGGTCCTGGCGAAGCTCGTGCGGATTCTCAGCGCCTGAGCCGACTTCAAGCCAGAGGCCCATGATCGATCTGCCATTGCGCAGCCAACTCAACGGAGCTCGGGAACCCGTGGTGAGGTGGCTTCACCCGTTTTGAGACGGCTCCTGCGCCTCACCCCTCGAATCGCGCCACCAACTCCCCGCCCGGCCCAACGCGGACCTTCTCGAACGTCTTCAGCACGCGATCGCGCGGATCGGCGGCCTCGGCGACGATCAGGCGGACCGTATACTCGCCGTCGGGATCGAACACGCGGGGCGAAAACCGCCGGCCCGTCATGCGAGCCATGGTCACCAGCTCGCCCGACGCGTCACAGACTTGGACGACGGGCAGCACCTCGCGGTTCCAGCCTTGGAGCACGACCGGCGGCAAGGTCGGGTTGGCGGCCCCGCCGCAGTCGGCCGCCGTGACGGTCATCGGCCAGCCGGGATACTGGGCGTTCTCGGCACCGGCTCCGGTCGGATCGACGCCGACGGGCCACGCCTCCAGGGTGAACGTCCCTTGCCTCTTGTCGACGCGGACCACGCCGAACCCGGCCGACTTCTTCTGCCCCATGTCGAGCCGGGTCGTCCAGTTCCTCTCGATCGGCGGGTTGGCCACGGCGCAGACGTCGACCAGGTTGCCGAACCCGTCGGCGTACTCGCCCGTGTTCGGCCGATCGTCGTGCCGCTCGCCGACACGCTCCATCTCGCCGATCTCCTCGGGCCGCCACCACCGCTGATACCCGGTGGCCCCGGCGGGCACACAGAAGGAAAACCCGGCGTCGTGGTGCTCGCGGATGCCGTGTTGGATAATCGTCGGCACGTGCTGATCTCCGGCCAGCATCAGCGCGTGCCCGCGGCGGATGAGGTCCAGGGCCGCCTTGCGCCCGCTCTGCGGCCAACCGTTGGAGTCCATGTCGGCCACCAGGAAGTGGCCGGGCGCGCCGTGATGGGTCGCCGCGCCCGAGAAGATCGTCTGGGAGACGGCCATCTTGCAGTCGACCTCACACCAGTCGGCCACCCAGTCGCGGAGGAACTTCAGTTGCCGGTCCCCAAGCAGCACGGCCTCGGGCACGTCGGCGGCCAGGGCGGCCGCGCGGTCGGTGATCCAGTCGGGCCGGTGGCTCTTGTGCTCAAACACGGCCATCGGCCCGGACTTGAACTTGCGGTCTTCGAGAATCGCAAAGCTCACGCGGCCGTAGTCCATGGCCGTGTAGTAGACGCCGATGCCCTGCTCGACCGGCGTGGGGTCGAACGGGTCGGGCAGATGGGCGGTTTGCGTCCGCTCGACCGCCTTGACGAACTCGGCCGGCTGCACGTAGCCCCCTTTCGAGCCGGTGCACGGCGATCCTTGATACTCGGTTTTGCCGTTCCATTCCTCCAGCGTGATCTTCCGGCCGCCGGCGCCCCAAAGGTTGCCGTGGTAGACGTCGTGGTCGTCGGGCATCCAGACGGTCGGCCGGTCCTTGGAAAACTCCCGGAAGCTCCACCCCACCAAGGCGACCTTTCGCAAGTAGTTGACCGTCATCCGGTGGATGTCGCCCTCGCGAATGATCCCGAACCCGCCGACGCCCTCGTAGATCTGGTCGCCGGTGAAGAGCATCACGTCTGGGTCGACCTGTGCTGTCTGCCGGACGAGATCGACGTTGGGGAACAGGTAGTCGATGAAGCAGCAGTATCCGGCCACCACGATCTCGGGCTTCTCCTTCGGGTCCCTGCGCACGGTGCCGGACCAGGTATGCTCCTCGGCGGTGCCGTCGGTGAACTCCTGCGTCCAAAGCACGCGGTAGGGCGTGTCCTTCGAGTCATCCCAGTCGGCCACGCGGAACGTCGCCGTGTGGGCCAGCGGGTCGATCTTCGCCGCGGCGACGGTCTTCCACCCGGCGGCGGATTGCGTCTGGAGCTCGGCCGTGTCGCGGTCGGCCGGGCCGAGCGGCGGCATCTGGGCCGTCATCTTCATCACCCGCTTGCTCAGCGTGTACAACGTCCAGAGGATGGGCCCGAAGCCCTGGCCCGGCGACGCCGTGATCTTCGGCCCGGCGATCGTCCAGTCGGAGAAGGCGAACAGCCCGGCGGGCTTGACCTTCGCCACGTTCTCCGGCAGGTTGTTTACCAGGGCGACGTTCCCGGCCACTTGCTCGGCGGCGATCCCCGTCTGCCTCACCGTGCCGTGCCCCACCGCCTCCAGCTCGATCTCGAACGTCCCCTTGCCCGGCTCCGGACGAATCCTGCACACCAGCAGCACGGGCTTCCCGGCGGCCAGCGCGGCGGCCAACGCGGGCGACTCCGCCCGGGCGCGGCGGCCGATCACCAGCTCGCCCGCCCCGGTGATGCCCACGGGCATTCCGGAGCCGAACAGCAGGCGGCTGCGGTAGTCGTCGATCGGGTCCTTCACCCGGATGCCGATCTCCATCCCCGCCGAGCCGACCGCCCGGTCCCCCTCGCCCTTTCCGATCTGCTCGACCAGCCCCTCGCCCGTCTCGCTCGCCTTCGCCCCGCAATACTCGACGGTCACGGCGATCTCGGCCTCGGCGCTTGCGTCGTTGAGCTGGTGGGTGAGGCAGTGGACGTTCCGGTTCCCCCGGGCAGCCTTCGTGCAGACGAGCTTGCCCCCCTGGATCTGCCAGTCCTCCCAGGGGTTCGCCCAAGTGTCCGGTCCGGTCCAGTATCGGTCGGGCAACCGCTGCCACGGGGACCGATACCCGTCCTCCCCGTCCGCCCGCTCGTTGGCAACAAACCCGCTCACCCCCAGCCCGCCCGACAAGCACCCAGCCGCCGGGATCGCCGCCGCCGTCTTCACAAACCCGCGACGCGAGATCTTTTTCATGGTAGTACGCCTCTCTGTCGAAATCCGCCGACGTGTGTCATCATTTCCGGGCGCCTCTGGGAGGCGCACCATAAGTCTTACTATTGATCCTTGCCTAGTCAATGATCGGGCCAACGGGCCCAAGCACCTTGTCTTCCGGCCTCCCGTCGGCTGGCCTCGCGCATTGGCTATGCAAGGATCAATAAACCGCGCGCCCGCTGGCAACCTGCCCGCTCAAGGCCGGTCGCGCAGGCTGGGCCCCACATGTCGGCTTCAGCCGACTCCCAGTCTGCCACCAGCTTTAGCTGGTGGAAAGCGGGCCCATGCGATAAACCGAGCCGGCTTCAGCCGGGCTTCTCGGGCCGTCTTCAGACGCCGGGAGTGGGTTGAAACCCCCTTATCGAGAAGCCCGGCTCAAGCCGGCTCACCCCAAGGGAGACTGCCCCCCTTCCCCCCAGCTCAAGCTGGGGGCAGACGATTGGTCGGCTGAAGCCGACCTGCCCCGGTGGAGACTGCGCCCTTCGTGTAGGGTGGGTCGAGCGAAGCGAGACCCACGGCTTAGCGACGCGTCGAACGCCCGCTCACTCGCCGCTCACCAGCACTACCTGCGACGCGTCCACCCCGTCGCGCACCAGAAGCTTCGGTGTCTTTTCCTCCGGGATTCCTTCCAGCAGCAGTGCGGCCACGCCCTGGTCAAACGCCTCTTGGACCGACCGGCCAAAGCCGATCGCGCGATAGAACGAGGCGGCGAACGTGATCGCCGCTTGGTCGCCGATCGCCTTCGTCATGCCAATCGCACAATCGATCTCACCGACGATCGCCCGGGCTTGGGGCCGTGAGAAGCACGCGTTGAGCACCACGACGCGGATGTTGTCCTTGAGCACGCGAAACAACTTCTGAAGCGCGGCCTTCGACACCGGCTTGGGCTGACCGTGCTCGTCGTTGAGGATGATCTCGTCGCTCGGGCTCCCGTGACCGCTGAAATGCACCACGTGCGGCCGGTGCTGGTTCAAGTACTGGAGCAGGTCGTCCGGGCGCACGGCCCATTTTGTGATCAGCTCCAGGCTGTCTCGATGCTTCGACGCCCGGATCTTTGCTTCGATCTCCCGTGCTTCCTGATCGAGCGCGAGCGGGTCGGTGCCGGACGGGTTGGCGGCCAGAAAGAGGATTTTGACGTTTTGCATGGCGCCTCCTTTGGGTTCCCCCGGTGGCAGCTCGGGTCCGGGCGTGGGCGCGGCCTCTTTGGGCTTCGGGACGGTCAAAGGATACTCGGTGAGCACTCCCCCCTTCAGCGACGTGATCACGTTCTGGGTCTCAGCCGCTTTGGGATCTTGAATCCGCTCGCGAAGCTCCAAACACTGGGTCAATTCCTCGCGGGCTTCGTTCACGAGGCGCTGCACGTCGGCTGGAAGCTCGTGGAACCGCGCGGGGGTGAACTCGGTTCGCCCGAGCGTCTGCGCCGCCTGCGAGAGCAGCGCTTCAGCCAGCAGGTGGCGGCCGGCGGCGATGCCCCAGGCGTAGCCGCACTCGGGGTGCGTGGCGGATAGGAGGGTGGGGAGGCCGGAGTCGGGGAGCGGGGTGTGGCCGTCGAAAAGCGCGGTCCGGGCGTCGGCCTGGGCCGCCTCGGCGTCGCCCGAGAGGAGGTGCAGCCGGGCCCGCTCCAACAAGAGATCGACGTGAAAGATCCCAAACCCGCACTCCCGGGCGATCCGCAAGCCCTCTTCGATCGCTCTGGCCGCCTCGTAGGGTGCGTGAAACGCACCATCCTCTGGCTGACCGGTCACCGTCGGTGCGGATTCACCAATATGGTGCGTTTCACGCACCCTACAGATCCTCGCGCGGACGAGCGCTGCCCAGCAGAGC
This sequence comes from Thermoguttaceae bacterium, assembly GCA_035528065.1. Taxonomy (GTDB): domain Bacteria; phylum Planctomycetota; class Planctomycetia; order Pirellulales; family Thermoguttaceae; genus DATKZH01. The sequence continues at coordinate 69,946 of DATKZH010000661.1, forward strand.
GGCTCCTTGGCGTCCCGCTGGAGCGCCCACGCGTGGCCCTGATCCAGAAGCTCCAGCGCGGAGGACAAATCGCCTCGCTCGCGAGCAAGATCGGCGAGGACAAAGCCGCACTTGGGGACCTCGTTGTCTTGCGGCCCATAAGTGTCGAGCAGATACCGCTTGTTCCACTCCGTCAGTCGCGTCGCGTCTTCGTTCCGCCGGAGGCGAGCAAGGAGCAGCGTCTGCCAAATGCCAGTGAGGCTGTATAGCGGTCGCTCGGACTCGCCTTGGTGTTCGTGCTGCCAGTGGAGCGCATCGCGGAAATCGGCCAGCGCGGCGCCGGTGTCGCCCTGCAGCGCATGCGCGTGGGCGCGATAGGCGTGGGAGTCACCCCGCTGCTCCGCGTCGTCCGCCAGCGCGGCAAGTCGCACGCCCTCTTCGGCTACCCTCAGGCCAGGGGCGAGGCGGCCCGCCAATAGGCATGTTTCGGCCAGGTTTAAGCTGCCAATCGAGGCGTCTCTCCAGTTCTCCTGGTGCATCCGGATCTCGTTGTGGCGCTCGTAGCAGCGTGCGGCGGCGGCGAGTCGGCCGAGGTCTGAAAGATACAGCGCCCACTCGTTGATGAAGTTCGGCTGATCGTGCTTCGAGAGCCCGTCGGGCAGCGGGGCGGTCTCCGGGGGCTTGCCCCCGGCAAACGCGCGGCAGATCCGCTCGCCCCGCTCGTAGGCCCCCAGACGCCAGCCGAGGTTCTCGTACTGGCCTATTCGATCCTCGTAGATGCCCCACGCGTCGGCCACGTGGCCGGCTTCGACCGTGTGATAGACGATCTCCTCCAACAGGTCGAGCGTGGCGGGATCGGAGGGGTTGACGCCGCCGCGCCGTCCGAGTGCTACCTCCAGCCCTTCCTTGGCCGCGTCGTGCCCCGACCGGGCGGCCTCGGGGTCGAGACCGGCGAGGAAACCGTCGCGGACGGCCGGGTGCACGGTGTAGGAGACTCCCGAGTACGGACTGGGGAGCGAGGAGTCTGCTTCGGTCGGCCCGGAAGGTGATGCAGGATCGCTGCGCTCAACGAGCCGCATATCGGTGAGCAGGGCGAGCTTAAAATCGAGGTCCTCGCGAGAGAGGTGAGCGAGCTCCGGACCGGAGATCTCTTCTTTACCTCTGCCGGTGAAGACGGCGGCGAGCGTGTCGGCCGCTACGCCGAGGCGGAAGAGGCAGATGCGTTCCAAGAGGGCCAGGGCCGCCGGGTCAGATCGGCGGAGCGCGTCGCGGTAGCGCTGGGCGAGCTTCGCGAATCGGGCCGACTGCTCGGCCACGTAGCGGAGCCGGCGATCGCGCGTTTGGCCGGCAAGCTGCTGCAACTCCTCGGGCGTGGGCATGTCCAACGGGGCGTGCGGGTCGCCGTCGCAGAACTGGACGAGGTACGTGGCCGCTAGGTCCACGGTAAGCGCGTGTCGGCCGCACTCGCGTGCGATCCCACGCAAGGCGCCGTCCCCGCCGCGCACGCCCCGGTCGCGCAGAAGCCGGATACAGGCGGTCTCGGAAATCCTCTCTACGTCGATCGGCGCGTAGAGGGGCGCCGTGCCCCGCTCGCGCTCGTACTCCAGGTCGTCGGGCACGAACCGGGTGGTCACCAGGACGGACACGCCCGGCATCCAGCCCGCGGCCGTGCGGAGCAAGAACGCGCGAAGGCCCCCGTCCTCAATGTGCCCGAACACGCCGCCCCGGGAGCCGTCGTCCTGGACCTTTTCCATGCCGTCGAGGACGAGGAGGACGCGGAAGTCAGGCACGGTGGAAGCGTGCCGCACGTGGGAGCGGAGGTTCGAGAGGGTGTCGATGACCTGGGAGGCGGAGGCCTGGAGGCGGGTGCCGGACTCCGTGGTCCGGCGGCGGTCTGGGACGCCGAAGTCGCGGACCAGCCAGTCGTAAAGCCGGTCGAAGAACTGCTCCGGGTTGGGCGCGTCGTAGAAGGAGAAGACAAAGAGCCCGTCGGGCACGGGGAGCGAGCCGTCCTTCGGCACGTCGGGTGCCTCTTCGGTCGCGCCGGGCAGGAGTTGGAGGAACCGGTCGGCCACGGCCGTCTTGCCGGCCCCGCCGATCCCCACCAGCGAGCAAACGCCGGGCCCGCCCTCGCGCCACCACCCGCAGACCGCCTCCAACTGCGGCCGGTCCTGCCAATCCCGGGCGCGGAGCAGCCTGTGGCACAGGCACGTGCGCACGCTCGCTCCACCGGAGCTGGCCATAGGAGATCCCCCACCGGGTGGTCTGTCCAAGTTGAATTCACGGGTGCCACGGTTGGCTTGTCCAACCGTGTTTCCGGCACTGCTGGGCAAGCCAGCAGTGGCACCCAACGTGCCAAGTCGAGGTGGACAGACCGCGAGTGCGTCCTGACCGGATAGCCCTCGATTGTATCCGGTAGAGCCCCCAACGCAAGGAGCCCCTACGCAGGTGCGGAGCGCGGCTTCACGGCTTGGCCAGCGGGAAGCTGCGGATGGTGGTGGGCTTTTGGGTGACGGGGTGTTGCTTGCCCCGGGTCAGCTTGTCGACGCGGTCGGCCACGTAGAGATCGATTTCGTTGAGGTGGACGGTGTTGTCCTTGTTGTAGTCGGCGCCGCCTCGCAGACCCTCGGTCAGTGCGAGGGTGAACGCCCCGTGCCCCCACTCGGGGTTTTCGAGCGAGACCTCGCGCCCCATCGACGAGCACATCACGATCACGCCGAAGTCTTCGGTCAAGAGGTCGCGGACCAGGTCGTCGGCCATGGCCACTTCGCCGGGGCGGAAGTCGCCGCCGATGGCGCCCGAGTGACAGGCGTCCAGAAGCAGCAGGAGCCGCCCGGGCGTCGTCTGGCAGTATCGCTTGATCTCCTCCTCGGAGACGCCGGTAACCGACACCTCCGCGGGCTCGCCGTCGTAGGGGAAGAGGAAGAAGACGCCCTGGCGGTCTCGGACCCCGTGTCCCGAGAAGGAGAAGACGGCCACGTCGCGGGAGGTCATCTGCTCGTTCAGCCAGTTGAGCCCCTTGAGGATCCCTCGCCGGGTCGCCTCCTGATCGGCCAGCACCTGGACCTGCACGTCGCGGAAGACCGGGGGGCTCGTGTTGCGGAACACCTCGGCCAGCGTGCGCGCGTCCTTGGCCCCGAATTGCAGGCGCTGTCGCGGGCTCTCGTGTTCTGAAAGCCCTACGGTCAGAACGTAGAGCGCCGGCCGCTCGACTTGATCGGCGGCGAACGACACTTCCACCGGCTGGGAGAGCGCGGAGCTTGCCGCCGTCTCCGCCTTGACCGCAATCTGGTGGACCCCGGGGGCGAGCTGGACCGTCCAGGACTGCTGGACGGGCTCGGCCCGGGTACGGTCGCGCACGATGCTCCTCTCTCCCTGCCGTCCGAGGTAGGGTCGGCCGTCGAGCAACAGGCGCATGGCCAGGATCCCCTCTCGCGTGCGCGGCGTGGCCGTCGCCTGGACCTCGATCGTCGCCTGGCCGACCTCGACTTTCGGGCCCACGGGGGAAGTGATCACCACCATCGGAGGCAGCACCTCGGCGACGCTGGTCGCCTCGCCGGTGCGGCCGCTCTGAAGGTTGGCCGCAGCGAGCGCCTCCTGCGTGCTGCCGGTCTCCAGCAGCAGCTTGACAAGGTCGGGCCGGTAGAGCGATTGGCGGAAGCGGACGGCCGGGTAGTAAGAGGCCATCTGGTCCCATCCGTGGTTGATCTGCCATCCCATCAGCCGCTCGCCGCCGGCGGAGCACGCATAGTAGCCCTCCGGGGTCCAGCCGACCCACTCGCTGGCGACGAAGAAGAACGACAACAGCGGCGCCCCGCGCCGCCGGTCCCAAACGCGCAACGTCTGGTCGGCGGAGGCCGACAGGAGGAATCGGTCGTCGGGCGACGGCGCCACCGCCGAAACGGGGCCCGCATGGCCGAGAAATTCGCCGATCTGCTCGCCGGACCGGGCATCGAACAGGAACAGGCTCCGCGTGGACCCCACCGCCGCCCGTTGGCCGGCCAAGAGCGTGCTGCACAACACGCGCTCGCGCTGGCCCAGTTGGAGCGCGACGTCGGCCTGCCCGGCCTGCTTGAAAAGGATGCGGTAGTCGCCGTCTTTCTCCAGATAGCCCCAGTCACGGGCAGGCTGGGCGCGATAGAAGGGCCCGGAGGGCAACGGGATCGGCTCGAGCTCGGCGACTTGAAACGCCCGCTCCAACGGGCCGTAGTTGTTGTACGAGGTCGGCTCGAGCTTATTCCCCCAAGCAATGGTCGTGCCGTCGGGCGTCCAACCGCAACTGACCATGGTCCGCCCGCCCCCGGCCAGCCGGTGAACCAGCGTCCCTGCGTCGGTCGTCCACACCGAGATCTCATTCGCGCTGCCGCCGGTCGTGGCCGCCAGGGTGCCGTCGGGCGAGAAGGCGCTGTCGTAGGCGCCCGTGTCGTAGCCGGTGAAACTTGCCCCCACTTGGCCGGTAGCCACGTCGAGCACGTAGCCGCCGCACCGCTGGGGATCGGCCAAAACCGTGTAGAGCAACCGGCGACCGTCGGCGGAAAAGGCAAGGCTCACCACCTTGCCGCCGCGTTGGGCGTAGCTGGTCTGGAACGTGCCTTCGGGGGACCACAGCCGGATCGAGCCGTCGTCGCTGCCGGTGGCCACCATGCGTCCGTCCGGGCTCCAGGCGACCGACGCCACGTCGTCCCGGTGACCGGCCAGAACGGCCGTCGTCCGGCCCGTGGCGACCGACCAGATTCGGGCGGTGCCGTCGCGGCAGGCAGTGGCCAGGCTCTGCCCATCCGGGGAAAAGGCGACGTCGGCCACGACTTCTTGATGCCCCAGCAGGACGTGCCGACACTCGCCGGTCCGGACGTCCCAGATCCGTGCCGTCTTATCGGTCCCGCCGCCGGAGGCCAGCAGACTCCCGTCCGGCGAGAATGCCAAGGCAAAGACCGCGCTGGTGTGCCCAACCAGCACTCGCTCAATCTGCCCGGAAGCCAGCGAAATGAGGTAGACGTTGGACTGAGTGCCGCTGGGGACGACGAGCCCGCCGGCGGCCAGCCGCTGCCCGTCGGGCGACAGAGCGCCCGCGTAGAGCATTCCTTGTCGGCCCGGGCCGATCGGCGGGCGCAACACCCGGAGCGGCTCGCCGGTGAAGACGTCCCAGATGCGGATCGTCTTGTCGTGCGAGAAGGAGACCAGTTGCCTGCCGTCCGGGGTGAAGGCCACTTGGGCCACGATCGCCGTATGGCCGCCCGGGTCCAGCACCAACATTGGCTTTTCCGGCGTCTCTTGCGCAACGGCCGGGCCGCCGATCCCCGCCAGGACCACCAGCCCCACGGAGACGAGGCGTATGGCCTGTCCCAGGAAAGCTGCGACACCAACCCGAAGCGCGAGCGAGGGAAAACAACGTGAAAACGCCGGTCTTCGCTTGCGCTTCGGGTCCGTGTGGACTACCGGCATTCGCTGCAATTTTTCTGGAACGGGCCATGGGTGCATCATAGGAGTCGACCTTCGGAAAGGGTCAGCCCGCAACCGGTCCGGGTGACCGAGTGCTCCCGATCAACCCGCCCTGACTGTTGGGGGATACATTGTTGCGCGCCCGGCCGTCGCGGCCACCTGTCGGGCGACGGACCCAAAAAGCGATTGTGGTGGTAGAACGGTTTCGTATCAACCCGACTGATCGGGTTCTTCCGCCGAGAATGCGCGACGGCTCAGCCCGGAACCGCACCCGTGCGGCCGCGGGCAGGCTGTCCAATGCGCGGACGGCGGACGGTACTCGGGGATTCCGCGTGGCTGAATTTTCGGGAATTCGGGCGTATGCGCGGTCGTCTCCGGAGTGGGGAGACTTCGGCTACTTGGAGACAGGACCCGGCTACCCGCGTATAATCATTCGGTCGGCCGAGACGGCGGCCTCTCGGTCCTTCAGGCTCCGTCCGTTTGTCACCAGGGACCCTCATTTCGGGGGGAATGGTAACTTCTCCACGGGCTCCCTCTATAAAGGAGCTAACTTATCGATAGAAGGCTCCGCAGAGGAGGCCTGCGTTTTGTGTGCCCATCTCGTATCGCCAGGCGGCGGTCGCCTTGGCAGGACAATCGAATCACTCTGGGGTTGAGGAGAACTCGTCATGGCACGTTCGCTGAACTACGGGACGACGCTGATCGTTGCTCTGTCGATGATGTTGATTTGTTTTCCCTATAGCGGACGGAATCACGCGTTTGGGGCTCCGCCCGGAGGCGGGTTCTCCATTGGCGGGGGTCGTTCCGGCGGAAGCCACTCCGGCGGAAGCCACTCCGGCGGCAGTTCTAGCGGAATCCGGATTGGTGGAAGTTCCCATGGCGAAGGTGGCTCACACTCGGGTGCGAATGCGGGCCAGATCATCGGGGGCATCATCGGTCTGGGCAATGCCATTCACAACAGCCAGCCGAACTACTATCCCCCCCGACCCTACTACCCTCCCACTTACACGTACCCCGTCCAGCCGACGCCGAACTACGTGCAGCCGCAGCCGCAGCCGACGCCGGTAACGCCCCCGCGGCCGAACACGATCGACGTACCTGCGCAGGTCAAGAAGAACGACGACTTCTCTCTCGTGGGAAGCCCACTGACGGCCGAGGTGCTCGCCGCCTGGAAGGATCAGACCAAGGGACAAAGCGATAAGGTGCTGGCCGAGATCGGCGACTTGATCCCCCAGGACGCGGCCGAGGCACTGGCACAACTCGCCGACATCACCGACAAAACCAACAGCGGCGCGCTGGCCGTCACGGATCTCCAGGCGTTGGCCCTGAAGATGAAGCCGAGGATGGCGCCCGGCATGGGCCGCAGGGCGAACCAAATCTTCAACCGCCTGGCCGTGCTGAGCCGGTTGATGGCCCTGTTGAACACGGCCGTCCCCGGCGGCGGGCCGATCCCGCAGGGGAACCAGGTACCGATGGCGTTGGTGCCGGGGTTGCCGCGGGGCACGATCATCGTGCTGGGGAACGGCACCGTGATCATCGGCGTCGGGAATCTTCGGCAAGTCGTGACCGTGGGCCGTGGCAACGTGGCCCAGGCGTGCGGGATGACCGTGGCCGTCGGCCCGCCCCTGCCGGAGACCGACGCCAAGCCCGTCACGTCCGGCGCCGTGCTGATCAACGCCGAAGACGTCGCCGTGAACTACAACGTCAACAACAACGCCTACAGCATGGAGTCGGAATACAGGCAGCCCCTGCCCGCGGGGAGGAATTGGACCGTGGCCTTTGACCGGGGCGGCTCGTTCGGCCGGGCCAGGTACGGCATCTCGGAAGGGACCTACAAGTTCACGCTGACCGACGAAGGGTGGAACCTGTTCAAGCACACGTTCGACCTCACCATCGACAACAGCGAAAACCCGTTCGACTTCCTCTACGTCCTCGATAACAAGCATCAAACCGTGCCCGCCGGCCAGGCCCAGAAACACTCCAGCGACTACCCTCCGGTCGTTCGCTTCGACGACGGTCAGGGGAAGTCCAAGACCAAGCGGGTGGAGAGCGGGCTGTACCGAGTGGCCGTGACGCCGGAGCAGACGCTCGATCTGTATGACGGCGACGCCGTGGCCCCGCCGCAGATTACGTCCGCGGGCACACCCACCGCGACCGCCCCGGCCGGGACGCCCGCAGCCCCGGCCCCCGGCTCCGCGTCGTCCGATGGTGCCGCCCCGTTCACGGCGACCGCAAGCGCAGCCCCCGCGGGCAGCCTGTTCGGCGACCAGGGAGACTGGAGCCCGAGCCTCTTCGTCAGCGACGTGCCCGAGGTGGCCTACTTCGAGGAGACGTAGGAACCTACAGTGGCGGAAGATCGAGCTTCCGCACGACTTGGATGGGCAGATAGAGGTGACGTCGATCGTCCTCGAGCGACACGAAGCCGAACTTCCGATAGAAGCGTCGGGCCTCCTCGTCGATCGCGTGGACCTCGACCGCCCGAACGCCAAGGTGCTGGGAGATGTGATTGGCACGTCGTAGGGCGTCGACGAGCAGATGCTGGCCCAGGCCTTGGCCTTGAAGGGCCCTGTCCACGGCAAGACGGCCGAGGAGGACCACCGGCACGTCGATGTGCGGCAACCCCTTGGCCTGATCGGCAGGCAGCGCTTCGTAGCGGACCTGGTGACTGGAGACGGCGTAGTAGCCGCACACGCTTGGTTGGCCCGTTCGCACGGCCACGTAGGTCCGCGCCAGGTCCCGTCTCTCGTACTGGCCGGCCAGTTGCTTCAGCCAGTCGTTCAGCGGTGTCTTGCCACAGTCGAACGGGGCCAACTCGTGGGACTTGTCGAGTCTCTGGATGTCCCACGGGGACTTCCGCTGGTCAGGCACGCTGTTCGTTGTACTCCTCAGCAGCCGCGACGAGCGCGAGATTCGGTTCGGCGCTTGCGTCGTCCATTAGCGAGATGAAAAGGTCCCGATCACGATTGGACAATCGGGTGACGTGATGTTGCTCGATCACCCTGCGCGCGGTCTCCACCAGGGTCGACACGGCGAAATCATTGACCGACTGCCCAAGATGCGCCGCCGCCTGCTGGATCGTCTGCTTGAGCTCCGACGGGAGGCGGAAGTTGAGCCTCGCATCGTTTTTCGCGTCGGAAGCCATGTCGCACCTCGCTCTGAAACACGCCTCGCCGCCGTGTCGCAAGAACCACGACGCGTCCGCCACCACAACACCCATCATTCTACGGTAATGTACGTCAATTTGCCATACATCTCATGGGGAATGCGCCACAGCCAGGGCCCCCGGAGCCAGCCTGTTCGGCGACCAGGGAGACTGGAGCCCGAGCCACTTCGTCAGCGATGTGCCCGAGGTGGCTTACTTCGAGGAGACGTAATCCCAAGCCGCCGCGCGGACCGGCCCTGTTGGGCAACACGCGACACCGAAAGGCCTCCCTCCTGCGTGGACGGGGGCCTTCTTTCGTTGGGAACCACCCCCGCCCCGGTCGAGGCATTCGAGCGGGGACTCCCCCACCCCTCCATGGAGTTGCATGCCCTATCTATGCCCTTTACCTACAAGCAGATACGGCATCGAGAGGACACACGTCGCTGGCAGGCCAAACAGGACCGATTTCCTCCCATATCTCCCAGCTTAGGATCGGCCGAAAAATAACTTCCCGGCTTCAGTAGCAGCCCACACGCCGTGTGCCG
>DATKZH010000662.1:0-12730 GCA_035528065.1 Thermoguttaceae bacterium
GAGCGTCGGGAAGAGGGGTGAGGCGGGACCGTCGGGATCAGGGGGAATCAGCGCGAGTCAGGGCGGGATGGCCAAGAGGGACGGTGAGGCATGGCCGGAGAAATGGGCCACGATGGACTGGTAGAGGAAGTGGAACGCCGACCGGCCTCGTTGCACGCGGGTGGCCGGCACGGTCCAGATGCGTTCGCATCAGCGGCGCCCACGCTCTCCGCGCGTGCCCTGCGTGATCTTGCGGTCGATGGCCACAAACCGCATCCGCTGCTCCATGGCATGATTGGTCGGCTCCACCCCCGGCGCCTCGAGGAAGGTGAAGTAATACGGCCCGTGGTCACGGAACCGCTCGGCGATGTTCTGCGCTTCGCTCCGTTGCGGCGCACGCCGCGCCCGCCTGAGCCGATCGAGGTTCTCCGCGTCGGCCAACACGGCCACGTCCGTGTCGCGGCTAAACTCGGCTCCGCCGTACAACACGCAGGCTTGTCCGCCGATCAGCAGGTAGCGGACTTCGTGGGCGCACAGGGTCGAAAGGACTTCGAGAATCGCACTTCCGGGTCAAGGGATCCTCCGATCGGCAAATAGAACCCCCAAAGCTTCTAGGTCTCCTTCCACCGCTCAAGCGGCGTCATTCGATACCACTCGTCCCACTCGTCTTCCTCGAAGCGGCTTGGGGGTGGCTCGGTGCTCATGGCCACAGCCTGCCGTATCGAAGGGCGCGGGGCAAGAGGTCCTGGCCCGATCCTTGGGGGACTCCGGGGACAGAGGGTGGGGGAGCGGTCGTCACGCCACGGGGCCGGGTGCGGATCCTGCGCCCCTCTTGCCTCGCCGGAGGGGCGAACCGGTTCCGCGAGGGGGCCGAGCACCGGGACAAGGCCCAGGTTCCGCCCGGCCGTCCGAAGATGCACCGACCCCGATGAACTCTACACGTATGCCCTGAAGACCGCCCTGCCCTGATCGAAATCGTTCATGTGCGTGCTGCAAAGCTCCGCCTTCTTGAAACCTGCGACCTTCAGCATGTCGACAATGCAGGGGACGTTCGGCCCCCACCAGCTCGTCGGGTCGCCGTTGAGTTCTCCGTCGGGGTAGAACCTCATCATCGGATCGTTCGTGAGCGTTCGGATGTAGTGGCTTTCGACGATCAGAAGCTCGTTGGTCATCGAGGCCAGGATCTCCAAAGCCTTCAGCGGATACTTGGCGTGATACAAAACGCCGAACAACAGAGAAACGTCGGATCGACGCTTCGTTCTCTGCGGCAAATCGAAAAGGTCCGCTTCTTGAAACTCCACGCCGGACTGGAGTATTCTCTTGGCCGTATGGAATCCATGATGGCCTCTCAGATGCATGTTGTTGTCGATCGCGGTTACCTTGGCGCCCCTTCTTTCACATTCGAATGAGTAGTAACCATCCCAAGCGCCGACGTCCAGCACCGTCTTGCCGGTCAAATCGTCCGGGATGGCCGAAGCGATGATGCGGTGGGTGCGGGGAGGGACAGCTCCGGGAGTCACGACACCATCTCCGAGATCTATCGTGTGCCACCAGAACGGCACCATGCCCACCAGACGACGCTTCTCTTCCGGTGTGAAAGTCGCGCTTTGAGTCATGTGAGTCTGCCTTTGGAAATCTCCGAACATCCGCCCCATTTCACCTGGGGATGAGCGAGGCGGCGTGGGGGCCCGAGACTGGCTCCGGCACTCATCAGCAGGACGGTCCCGGCGAGCGCTTGCGGCGATACGTCGCCGATCACGCCGACAACATGGCAGGAAACCTGCATCATGGCAAATCGCCCGCAAACGGCTCTGCGCGGCGACCTTCGATCGCTCGCGCGGCAGGCCAGAGAGTGCTCGCGTCGCCGACGTGCTGAGCGAGGCTGGGCGTTGGAAACCAGACGTCCACGCCTCGTCCCGTCGCCCACTCGCCAATCAGGTCATCAAGACAGCTCGCGCGTGACGGACCGGGCGTCCAACGATGATCGAACACGGGCCGGTCCATCACGAATGCCTTGGCGAGCTGCGGCGGAAACACGAACGCATGGGCGCCGGATATCCAACCGCCTTCTCGGCTGTGCCATCCGGGATCGGGTAGGGAGTCAAGCTGGGAGCAGTAGAGCGAGACCAGTACGCTCGAACGCCCCGGCCACAGCACTTCCTTCAGATACTCGCGGACGCTCTCGCGGTCGAACAGCACGGCGTCGTCCTGGACGATCATGTAGGCGTCGGCGTAGGGCTCGCGCATCAGGAGCTCCATCAGCGCGAGGTAGTAGTTGGGCCAAGCCCCGATCTTCTCGTCGCGGAAGGTGCCCGGCAGGTGCGAGAAACGGTCGGGAACCCGCACCGCGGAGTCGACGAACAGATGCGGCCTATCCCAGCCCGCGCGGACCAGGCTCTCCAGGCAGGCCTCCAGTGTGGGTTGTCCGCGAGGCGCGGTCGTGACGCCGACCGCCCAGTTGTGAACGATTCGTCCGCGCCGTCGGGCCGGAGGGGGCACCAGTTGCGACAGGCGGCTGGAACCCGCCTTCGTCGGAACGAGGTGCGCTTCGTGCTCAGAGCAGACAAGACTCAAGCGCTCGACCGCGGCCCGGCCCAGATCCTCGATTCGCTCGAGGTCATAACCGGCCGGGCGGGCAGCGACGATCTTTGCCGTGGCGTCGCAGAGCAGCGAGGCGACCGCGGGATTGACGCTCCGGCGCGACGGCGGGAAACTCTGGCAGCAGGCGTCACAGGCGTCGCGCCTGACACGACACCACCGGTCGTCATGACAATCCATCAACGTTTTGAGCAACGTGCACGTTCCCACTTCGACGCCGTCTTCCCGGCGGACGTCGCGCCGAAACTTGCACGTGTCAACGGTCGGAGGCTTCAGCCTGCTGCGATACATGCTGTTTCTTGGCCCGTCTGATCTGGAGTCTACTCCCGCAGCTTGCCGCGAAGCAGCGGGGCGGCGCTCTCCCAGGAGTGTTCCCGTTCGATGAACGTACGCGCGCGCCGGCTCGCTTCGGAGATATCCGTTTCGTAGAGTCCCGCCAGGATTTCGGCCAGTTGTGCGGGGTCCACGTGGTTCGAAGTCATCGGGTGGTTGCCGAAAACGGACACGATCTCGGTTGCCACAACCGGAATCGTCCTCAAGGGCTGATACTCATTCATCGGCGGGGCGTCGGTGGTCACCAGAGGCATACCTGCGGCCTGGCACTCGAGAAGTTGCAGACCGATCCCCTCCCAGCGACTCGGCTGCACACAGACGTCGCCATCCTCATACAACTGCTCGTTCTGCGACGGAGCCTCGCGGAGCTCGACGTTGCGCGGCGGCGGCGGAGTATTGTCAATCTGCGAGTAGACGACAAACGGGACGTCGGGGATCATGCTTGCCGCGTCGAAAACGACTTCAGCTCCCTTGCGCCGATATTCGGTCAGCGATCCGTCCGGTCTCAGCGCGGGAGTGCCGCCGGTTCCGTTGATGAACAGGAAACGCCGGCAAATCTCGCGGCAGCGAAACTCGAAGCGACCGGTGTCGATCGGCCAAGGGACATGGATGATCTCCCAAGCGAAACCGAAGCGATGCTTCCAGTCACTGAGCAGGCGATAGGTGTACTCGGTGGGGCAGATCATCAGGTCGACGAAGTTCACCCAATCCAGCTTGAGATTCGTATACTCCCAATTCGGGAGGCAGGCAACGCTGATCTCCTGTTGGCGCGCATACTGGGCAAACCGCTCGATGTACGGCAACTCGGCAAACAGGACCCAGTCGAGCCCTGTCAACCACGCCTTCAGGCTTTCGAGGTCCAGAGTCTGGGGCACGCGATCGATCCGGCAAGTCACGTTCGGATCGGAGAGCGTGGGATACTCGGGGTGAATGGGCACGAGCCATTTGTGGATCGGCAAGTGTGCCGCGATGTCCCGGTTCAGGTAACCAAGCCCCGTGGCCGTATTCCAGCCAATCAAGCCGATCTTACCCAGCCCCCTCGGCGGCGGCCGCCAAGCCGGGATCTGTTCCACCGAGTCGACGGCATCGGCGTGAGATGCCCGGCCGACGCCGTGGCCGGGTCCCGAAATTGCCGCCGCCGTTCCCACGTGCTGCACCAGAGAAGGCGTGTGGTACGCGATCCCGATTCCCGCGCGCGTTGCCCATTCGCCTACCACCGCATCGTCGCCGTCGGCCTGCATCTTCCGATAGCGAAACGATGCTCCGTCGGTTAGGAACTGCTCCAAGACGTCGCGGCGGAAAACGAGTGCCTGGGCCCCGTACGTCCTGAAGAAGCCGAGCTTCAAGACGCGCCACCCTGCGGCGTCATCGCTGTAGACTCTGGACGTGAATAGGGAGACAAGCCCGGCGTCCTCGGGCCAGAACTCGCAGTCGCACCACCGACGAAGTCCCCGTGCCGCCTCGACATCATCCTGGAAGAGCGCATAGCAGTCCGCACGCGGGTTCATCATGTATAAGGCAACCAGCGAAGTGAAGAAGTTGCCCAGATTCCCCAACTCCTGACCGTGAGTGGTGACCGGCAGCTTGCGGAACTCCTGGGGAATCCATGATCCGGGCTCGGCGAAAACGTGGACCGACGGAAAACCGGCCTCTTGCAGGCTGTTCAGGGTTCGATGGAGGGTCGGTCTCCCTCGGGGCGCAGTGAGCACTCCTACTGCCCAGGCGAGCCCGCGCCCCCTGCCACCCGACTGATCCGGCAGCGGGGCAGCCTCAGCAGTCGGCAAGGCGGGCGTCGGACAGGCAGGCACGGAAAAACCCGAGAACTCCCCCGGGGCGAATTCGATGGCGTCGAGCACGTGCTCTTGCGCACGCGCTGCTTCCTGGAGCCGTTGGCTGGGAGCGCCTGGTTCCTTAAGGATTTCCGCCGTCACGCCGTAGACGAGCGAGGCCACGACCGAGTTGAGGTTGCTGGGCGAGGGCAGTGTCGATCGGCAGCACACGTCACACGCGTCACGGCTCACTGGGCACCGCTCGTTCCCCTCCAGGCCAACGATCTGCCCGACCAGAGCGCAACAGAAAGCCCCGTTTTCCGATCCCACGCGTTTGCGAAAGCGACATTGCTCAGGGGTACGCCTCATGGCCGGCCCTCCGAAAGCTGCTGGGATCTCCAAACTCAATCCGACCTGGCCGCCTTTCTCATCGCGTCTGGCCGCTGGAGAACATCGGGGCGTAATGCTCTTTCAGTAACTCCAGGATCCCGTCCAGGTTCTCGACGGTGTATCGTCGGTTCGGTCGCAGAAGCATTGCGTCGAAGACGTGTCCGCAGTCGACGTAGGTCCCCGCGGCGTTGCGGCGGTGTAGCCGATAGATCAGGCATTCCGCGGCCATCGAAGCGGCGCAGAGGACGATCCCCGGCCCCCGAAAGCGACAGGCCCGCTCGGCCCGTCCGATCCGCAGATAACAGTCGCGTTCCGGAATGGCGACGTGCTTGCAGCCGAGACCTTGAGCGACCGGCGCGAGCCACCGGTTCGCCACGAGGTACTTGGGACCCTGATAGTCCCGCACGACCTCCAGGAACCGCTTGGTGGAGAAGTCGCGAAATCCAATCTGGAACAGGATGTCGCCAACCCAGTGAACCCGGTCCGCCAGGCCCCAACGACGCAAGTAGGCCCGGATCTCGTTTTGCAGTCTCGCCGTGTGGAGTCCCACGTATACGTTCTCGTTGTCCGGGGCCAACCGTGCCACGTAGTCGAGCGACTCGCAAAGCTCGCGTCCGAGCGTTCCGGGGAAGAAATCGTGTCCGTCGCCGTTGGTCCCATAGGTGCCGAGCATGGAGAGCCACTCCCCTCCGCCGTATCGCAGGTGAGTGAAGGGATCACCGGCGATCAAATGGTCTACGAACGAGTTCACGGTCACCTCACGGTCAACCAACGCGCCGGGAGCCGGTCCGTCCACGGGGGAACGCGAGCACTCGGGCCGCGTCACCGCCAGTGCGGCGATCGCCCTTCGCTGAAGCGCCGCTGCCCTCTCAGGAGTGCATCCGGCCACGCCGCCGGCGCCCAGGATCCCCTCCGTCGCCGCATAGACCAGGGACGCCACCGCCGAGTTCATCCGTTCTACCGACGGTGCAGGCAATCGGCAGCAGTGCTCGCAAGCGTCGCGGCGTACCAGAGACGGCAGACAATCACTCCCCGTGATCAGCCGAAGCAGACGGCATTCGGCCACTTCCACGTCCACCCGCGGCGGCACCGGAACGCGGAACGCGCACTGCCGAACGGCAGGAGGAACGTCGGACCGCGTCCGTTCCGTTGTCTTTCCCGCGCTGGAGCGACTATCCATCCCCATTCCTGATGCAGGCGGTTCTTACGATTTCCCCTTCATACCACCCCGCCCGCCCGGGCGGCCCCCCGCACTCAAACCCGGGTTCGCTGCAGTCCTTTTCGAGACGCCACTGGCTCTGCCGATACGCCCAAAGGGCATATCCTCCGGCACGAATCGCGCCGACGTTGTGCACGTGGCGTGGCGCCCCCCTCGGTAGCCGAGACGCCACCTGCGAGATCTGGCGTCTCACATCGGTCCAAAACGCCATGATCAGCACGACCGCGAGAATAGTCGCCGCAAGATCCAGATACTGTAACAGCTCCATGTCTATTCCCCCTTTGACGGAACGGATGGAAACGACAAAAGCGCGCGGGCGGAGACGATTTGCCCCGCCGTCCGGTCACCGAGACAATCGTCGGCGGCTGCCGCACTTCCACCATTTGGGACGGCAACCGAGTTCAGTCCCTGATGGTCCTCGCGATCCGAAATCCGAGAAAGCTCGTGTAGTCTTCATGGGTGAAAGGATGTCGCGCCGTCGTGGCGGCGTCCCGAGCACGATAGCGATAAGCCCCCCCGCGGGCCACGAACGCCCCGTCCGAAGCCCGGCGTCCGGCAATCGGTTGGTGGCACCATTCCATGACGTTGCCGTAGATATCGAAGAACCCAAATGGGTTCGGTTTCAGCCGGCCGACCTGCCACAGGTGTGCTTCGGAGTTCATGTCGTACCAAGCGTATTCCCCCAGCATTTCCTCCGTTTCCCCATAGAACCAACTGGTCAGCGCACCGGCACGACAGGCGAATTCCCATTCCGCCTCCGTGGGTAAACGATAGCCCACGCGTGACGGGAAGTCGTCCGGAAGCGTCATGCCCAACTCGATATCCTTGGCGAGCGGATAGCACATTTGCTCCTCAGGGACGTGTTCCTGCTCGCTCAGCCACCGGCAATACCGGGCCGCTTCGAGCCAGGTCACCTTGTTCATGGGACATTGGGGACTGGGACTGACGTCCTCGGAATACTCGACGCCCGGACGGAACCTGCAAAACTGCTCGATCGTCACTTCGTGTGCGCTCAGCGCAAAGGCATGATCGATCTGCGCGGCGGGCAATGCGCGGCGCTCATCCCCTTCCGCATCGACGTCGGGCGGCCCGCGCACCACGATCATCGTCTGAAGTTGGCCGTTTACGTACCAGTCGCCCACCGAACCGTCGACGAGCTTGGCGCGGAGTGCCTCCAACTTCTGCCGTTGCCCCCATCTCGTCAAAAGCCATTCTGCCGCCGAATGGACCCCCGGATCGGGATCGGACTCATACAGCGACAGACACTGCTCAATGAGCTTGCCGCGATCGCCCGGAGCAAGACCGTCGCTCCCGCAGGCCTCCAGCGTCAGGAGGACTGCCTGCCGGATCGACGGGTTGTTTTCGACTCCCAGTCTGTCGAGCAACGTATTCGCGTCCATACCGTACGGACCCGCGCGATGGACGAGGAGCGTCCTGAGCCGCGGGTCTTCGGACGAGTCGAGCAGCGGCCACAGCACGTCCGACTCCCCCAGCCGTGTCAAGGCAATGCATGCGTTGGCCATCCGTGCGGCCCGTCGCTCGATCTCGGCCTGCGAACCGCCCGAAGCCGATTGGGCCGATTCCCGTTCCCGGTCGGCCCACTTCTTCAAGTCGTCCGGATATTGCGAGAGCACCCGGAACAGGACGCGATACTCGGAACCGTCCACGTCGGGGGCCAACAAACGTCCCACCAGGGGGCGGATGCTGCCCCGATCGCCGGAAGCCAGGGCCAGGTGAGCGCGGACCCGCTGTTCGGGCGGCCGCGACGAGTCCTTGGCGGTCCGCACGAGCTGATCGTGCCATAGCTCGCGGTAAGGCTTCAGTTGCTCGCTGATCTCGGAAACCCGATCCCATTCGGCCACCAGGAGCTCCGAGACCAACGAGTCAACGAGCCCCGCGCGCTGTTGCCCCTGTCTGTCCAGTTGGGATTTGACGGCCAGACCGGCCACAAGCGCGACGGCCACCAGAAGCGCCGCCAGAAAGAGCCGGATGGAGTGCAGTCGGGTACTGAGGCGCATCATCTTGCGCTGCTGGTCCGTCCGCTCCGATCTGTGGGTCAGCAGCGAGATCGTGGCCCACTCGAGGAACGAGGGCAGGTATCGTCGCTCGGGTCGGGCGTGCCAAAGCTCAGCCTGGCTCGTCAACAACAGCGACGCCCGCCCCCGCATGGTCTCCTGCTGCTTGCGGGCAAGCCATTTGCGAAGCGAGGAGACGATGTAATCGTGCGTCAGTTGGTAGTGGCTTTCGGTCGAGTTGCTCGCACCCTGGACATCGGAGATTTCTTCCTCCGCGGTTTCCGGCTGCGGATCGGTCGGCGTGATCAGGCGGAGCTCGGTGTCCAGGATGCGCAGAAGCTCGTCGAAGTCGCCCGCACGCCGCGCGTAGCCGGAGACCTCCAGAAGCTCGCGGCGCGAGAGCATGTGCCCCCGGATGTTCATGCCATGCCCCGGAAGCAGGGCATCGAGGACCCGGCGGGCTGCCCGCTGATGTACGCGATACGTGGGATTGGTTGCCGAGGCGCCCAGCGTTTCCTCCAGAAACACCATCCCAATCCCCTCTGCGCCCCCGACTCTCCGCAGAGACGCGGGGTCCCAGGGCTTGGCGCGAACCATGTCGGCAAACAGGGCCAGCCGGACGGGAACGACCTGCCCGTCTTCGGAAAGCCCCTCCACGGCCTGCTCCAAGAACCGCTCCTGCTCGCTCGTTAACGAACCGTCCTCGGGGAGCCGCCCGAAGGCACGCCCGAAATGCGCCAGCACCTCCCGGGCGTGCTCCGGGGCGAACCGATCGACCGTTGCGTAGTTCTGCCCTTCGATGACCGGGACTTCCACGGCGTTCATGAACCGCATCGCCGACATGCTGAAGCCGTCGCGGACCAGCAACAGACACTGCACCGACTGCCCGTCGCCGTGTCGCAGGGCCCGAACCAGGTCGGCCAGGGGATCGCCTCCCCAGGCGTGCAGCCACTGTTCGAACTGATCGAGAACGATGACGACTTTCTCGCCGCGGGGGAGCAGTTGTCCCTCCCGAAGCGCAAGGATCGGACCTACCAGCGAATCCCCCTCGGGGAGGCCCCGGCAGGCCCTTCGCAGGCCGCGCATCAGCCGGGCTTCCGTCCCCCGGCCCGTCGCCTCGACGTAGACGGCACGCACGTGATCGGCAAGACGCGGCAAGAGCCCCGCCTTCACCAACGACGACTTCCCGCAACCGCTCGGCCCGTACAACAGGCCGACGGCGAACGTCCGGTCGGGATCGGTCTGCTCGATCCGCGTTTTCCAGAAACGAATGCTCTCCGGGAGTCCCTCGCGATCCAACGGCCCGGGCAGGAGCTCGAGGAAGAAATCGGCGTCGTCCGCGTCGAATGAGCGAAGCCCCTTGGGAATGACCCGGACCGGCGGCTTCTTCGCTTCGGCGATGCTCGACTGCGAAGCTTCGAGGGCCCCGACGGACGGTGCGGTCGCGGTGGGAGCTTGCGCCGACGCGCCCGAGGCCGACAGGACGTCCTCGCGCCAATGGCACAACTCGTCGACCAGATCCGAGGCGCTGGGGTACCGGTCGGTCATCCGCTTGGAGAGGCACTTCAGACAGATTCGCTCCAACGGCTCGGGGATCTTCCGATCGAGCTGTCTTAGTGGCTTTGCTTCGCGGTGCTCGATTTCGTCGAACACTTCCCGGCTGGTCTTCCCGGAGAAAGGACGTTGCCCGACGAGGATCTCGTACAAGACGACGCCCAGGCTCCAGACGTCGGTGCGCCCGTCCAGGCGATGCGTCTCCCCGCGGACTTGCTCCGGCGACATGTAGTACGGCGTCCCGGCGACTTGTCCTCGGAGCAGGTGCTGTCCCTTTTCGTGGACGGCCAGCCCGAAGTCGGCGACGTGCGGATGGCCCTCGCAGTCCAGAATGATGTTGCCTGGCTTCAGATCGCGGTGCACGAGACCCTGCTCGTGAGCGTAGCTGACCGCATCGGCAATCTCGATCATCACCTCGGCCGCGCGGAGCGGTGAGAGCCTTTCCAAACGCAGGACTTCCGCCAAGTCCAACCCTTGCACGTATTCCATCACGATGAAAACGTGGTCCCCTTCCGTGTTCACGTCGTAGACCGATACGATCCCGGGGTGTTTCAAACGGGCCGCGTTTCGGGCCTCTCGGACGTAGCTGTCCGAATCGGCGTGAGGGGCCAGGCGGTCCCATCGCGGGAACTTGAGCGCGACGAAGCGATCCAGCTCGCCGTCGTGCGCCAGCAGCACGTCTCCGAAGCTGCCGACCCCCAAACACCGCTTGATCGAGAACCGACCGAGCTTCTTCGGATACCTCGATTCGGCCTGCGCACGCTCTTCCGAGCTCCCGTGACTGCCTGCCGGAGGGCGACTGAAACCGTGAGCTGCCCTCGTTTCCTGCTGCGACCGGCCCGCTCCCGCGTGATCGGCGGGCCCGGAGGCGGGCTTGCGGCTCTCAGGATCCGACTGATCCATGACAAGCGATCCCGGCAGGAGAGGCTCCGAGAAACCCTGGCTGGACCGAATGGGCGAAATTCCAGGGTGATGACGGCCTTACCGCGGGCCTGCCCCACGACTGCTACCCCCATTGGAACAAGGCGGACTCCCGTGTCAAGTGGCCCCCTCGCCAGAAATGGAAAAGTACATGCGCGCCGGGGTTCTCCTTGACTTGATGCAAGCCAAGGCCCGACTCTCGCTTCAGAAGGCGGACTGAACCGGCTCAGCCATGGAAGATTCGTTGCGACGGTCGGTGTGGGACCGAGCGCGCGGATGCTGTGAGTACTGTGGGCTTCCCCCAGCAGTTCACCACCTTGCCGCACCAACCGGACCACATTATCGCCCGGAAGCACGGCGGCCCCACAACGTCGGAAGACCTCTGTCTTTCTTCTTACCCCTGCAACGCCCATAAAGGCCCGAACATCGCGGGAATCGATCCGGCGACGGGCCGGCTCTGCGCCCTGTTCCATCCGCGGCGCGACGTTTGGGACGAGCATTTCCGTTGGAACGGCGCAGTCCTGGTGGGCACAACCCCCACCGGCAGGGCAACCATTGCCGTGCTCGGAGTCAACTTGCCCGGACGAGTGGAGCACCGTCGCTTGCTGATTGCGGCGGGAGTCTTCTCCCCGGCTTCACAACCCGAGCGACCGGCCCCTTCCTCGCCGCGAATCCAGCGGGTGCTTGTCCGACACGATTGGCGCGTCGCACGGCTCGAGGGCAATGGCGGGTCTCGCCGTGCCCGAACCGCCCTACTTCTCGCGCAGCTTGCTGAGCGACTTCTCGAAGAACTCCCGCTCCTCGCGAAGCCCGTTGGCCTCGCAGAACGCGATCAGCTTCTCGAACCGCCCTTCCGTGTCGACCTTGGTCGCCCAGGCGAGCTTGGCCAGGCAGTGGGGGCAGAGCCACAGGGGGAGGCGGTCGCACTCGGCGCGGTGGTTCGAGCCGCACATGTTGCACTCGTACTGCGTGCAGTGGTGCAGGGAGAACATGTGGGCGACCTCGTGCGTGGCCGTCTTGATCGTGCGCACGAGGCAGAGCCGCCGCGCGTCGTCGCTCTGGTCGGGATCGCCGTTGCGGTAGATCGACCAGACGCCCACCCGACGCGTGAGCGAGGCCTGGCCGAAGACGAAGTTCCAGCCCTCGCCGGGCCAGAGGTCCGACGTGGTGAACCCGAGGTAGGCCGTGGCGTCCTTGGGGAGTCGCGGGTAGAGGACTTGCTCGAGCACGTAGATGGAGAGGATCTGGTCCATGCCCCAGCTTGGATGCTTGCGCCGGGCCTCGGCGGGGATCACGTCGAGCGACAGGTCGCTACGCACCTCAACCGGCAGGCCGAAGTAGATCTGCATGAATTCGGCCGTGAGCGTGACGATCTTGCGCTGGGTATCCGTGAAATCCCCCAGCGGCTGCACGTAGATCACGCGGCGGCGGCGATCGGGCGTGACCGGGCGGCGGCGGAGATACTCGCGGAAGGTCTGTCCCGGCTCCTCGTGGTTGGCCAGCCAATCGTCCGGGCCGGGCTTGCCCAAAGGCTTGTGCAAGGGCAGGAGCCGCTTGAATTCGGCGGGCAGCATCTCGTCGTCCGCAGGCTCCGCGGCGCGCGTGTCCGCTCCCCAGCCAACCAACCACAGAACCAGCAACATGCGGACGGTTCTTCTCAGCATAGGAAATCGCACCGATTCCGAATCGCGGGGATCATCACGTGCATGATAGCGATTTTCGGGCCGTCCGCCTACTCGGGCCTGAGGTCGATTACCACCAATTCGGGGCGGCAGAAGAACCGCAGCCGGGGTGCCCCGCCGCCTTCCATGCCGACACCGCGGATTTCGGAAGGGGACAGTCCCCAAGTTGTCTTTCGGCCGCCCCTTCTGCCGATTGGTGGACGCGTCTTGGTCCGGCCTATTGTTCTTGCCGAAGCGGACGGCGGCAAGAGGCGTGCGGTTCGCCCGCAG
>DATKZH010000663.1:0-6511 GCA_035528065.1 Thermoguttaceae bacterium
GCGGTTTCACAACACAGCCCAGGGTTGCGAAGCTACCCTGGGTTGGCGGGCACCGAGTCCCCCCCAACCCCAACGGGGTTGCACCCCGCGCAACCCTCGAGCGGGCGCTGTGCAACCCCTTCGGGGTTGATGGGCGACGTCCGAACCGGGGACCCAGGGTAGCTTCGCAACCCTGGGCTGTGTTGTCCAACGCCTTCGGCGTACGGGGATGGAACACAAACGGGACACCATGTGGCGAGTGATTGACCGCCGTTTTGAGCAGCCCACACGGCGTGTGCCTACTACTCCACAAATGCGGAAGCTATTCTTCGGCCGATCCTAACGATGCCGGCACCGCAACTGCCCGCAGGCGGCGTCGATGCGGTCGCCTTTGCGGTAGCGGATCTTGACGCGCAGGCCGCCCTCGTCGAGGATCTCGACGAACTGGGCGGCGACGGCCCGGGAGGGCGTCCGGTAGGGCAGGCCCGGGACCCGATTGTAAGGGATCACGTTCACCAGGGCCGCGCGGCCTTTCAACAGGGTGACGAGCCGCCGGGCGTGGCCGGGCGCGTCGTTCGTGTCGGCCAGGAGCACATACTCGAAGGTGACCCGGCGCCCGGTCCGCTCGAAGTAGTCGTCGGCCGCGGCCAGGACCTGCGCGATGCCTGTCTGCCGGTTGGCCGGCACGAGCCGGCTTCGCAGCTCGTCGTCGGGCGCATGGAGCGAAACGGCCAGGTGGTACCGGCAGTCGAGGTCGGCCAGGCGCCGCATCGGCTTGGGAAGGCCCACCGTGGAGATGGTGATCCGCCGGGCGCTGATGCCCAGGCCGTCGGGGCGGGTGGCGACGTCGAGGGCGGGCAGCAATCGGTCGAGGTTCGAAAGCGGCTCGCCCATCCCCATCACCACGACGTGACTGATGCGTTCACCCTCTGCGAGGAGCCGCCGGAGCTGGAGCATCTGCTCGACGATCTCCCCGGTCGAGAGGTTCCGCTTCACGCCGTCCAGCCCGCTTGCGCAGAACGCGCAGCCCATGGCGCAGCCCACCTGCGTGCTGATGCAGATCGTGCGGTGCTCCCGGTCGTCGCGCAACAGCACGCACTCGATCCGCTCGCCGTCGGAAAGCTCCACGAGCAGCTTCTCGGTTCCGTCGTCGGCCTTCCGGTCGGCCACGACGCGGGTCGTCCAGATCGAGAAATCCTCGGCCAGTTGCCGGCGGAGCGGCTTGGGCAAGTCGGTCATCGCCTCGAAGTCGGCCGCGCCCAGGGCGAACAACCATCGGCGGATCTGCGCAGCCCGATAGCCGGGCAGACCGCGCTCGGCAAGCCAGCCTTTGAGCTGCTCGGGCGTGAGATCGAGGAGGTGACGCACGGTGGGAACTGCGGGGAGGAGGCGGTTTCCCTGTTTCGCACGGCAGTACGATCCTTCTGAGGATATCACGAGCGGGTCGTGGTTGACCATGGGGTCGCGCGAGGAGAGCCGGCCTGCCTTGCTTGCCCGTCTGCCCGGCCGAGCGACACGACGATCGTGCGGATTGACACCCTCCCCGGGAAGCCGGAGAATGACGTTTGCCGACGCTCGGCCGCCGTAGCCACGCAAGCCGAAGAGGACAAGCCCATGTCGATGGACCAGCCCGGCGCGGACCAGGCACCGTGGGACCAGCCCTACATGAGCCCCCAGGCAATGCCCGAGCCCCCCCGCAAAAAGGGGCTGAGCTGCGGCTGTATGGTGCTCATCGCGCTGGCGATTCTGGGGGCGCTGCTCGTGCTGCTCTGCTGCGGCGGCATTGCCGGGATGGGCTACTACTTCAAGGACGCGGTCAGCGACGATCCGGCGGTCATCGCCCGGGTCACCAACAAGATCGCCCAGATCGACGTCCCCGGCGAGCTCAAGCCGCAGGCGTCGTTCAACATGAAGGTCCCGTTCAGCGGCAAGCAACTGATGACCTGGGTGGTCTACGTGGACGAAGCAACCAAGAGCACGCTCGTCCTGGGCAGTTTCGGCGAAGCGATGGCCGGAATGGACCAGGAGGACGTTCAGGAGGGGATCCGCCAGTCGATGGCGGAGCAGGGCGTTGCCCAGGAGGAGAGCGTCCGCGAGTGGGAGACGCAGGAGAAGGAGATCACCGTCCGCGGCGAGCCGGTCACGTTCTACTTCGCCACGGGCGAGGACGACGACTCGGGCAAGACGCGGATCCACGTGACCGGCACGTTTCAAGGCAACCAGGGTCCCGTGATGTTCTCCTTCTCCGGCGACGCGGAGAAGTACACGGAAGCGCGGATCGTCGAAGCGATCGAGTCGATCCGGTGAGCCGGCGGGAGGGGGCGTGATCCTGCCGGCGCGGGTCTCGCTGCGCTCGACCCACCCTACCATTTCACCCCGAGTGGCAGAATCCGATCAGTCCCGCGGGGCGCAGCCCGCGGGCTTGGAGGACTCACCACGGACAATCACCGCCGCCAGCAGCAAGACTCCCTACTCCTTACTCCGTACTCCTTACTCTCCCCTACACCTTCTCCGGGATCACGTACGGCGCCCGGTAGCTCCGTTTGAACAGCTCCATCGCCTCGGGGTTGTCGACGATTTGCTCGGTCGCCGGGTCGATCTTGAGCTTCTGGCCGCCGAGCCGGTAGCTGATGTTGGCGTAGTGGATCATCAGGCCGCTGCGGTGGCCTTCGAGCACGTCGGCATTGGGTTTTTCACGAGTGCGAATGCATTGGATGAAGTTTGCCTTGTGGTCCGGGTCGGGGAAGCGGCCGTACATCTGGTCCTTGACCACGGGCTGGCGGCTCTTGGGACGGTCGAAGACCTGCCAGCCGCCGCCGTGCCGGCCGACCATCATCAGCCCTTCCGTGCCGAAGATCTCGATCCGCGTGGCGCAGTGCTGCCACATCGGAACCATGTCGGTGTCGCGGACCTCGGAGTCGATCTTCAGCATGTAGTTGCCGTAAAGCGTCAGCTCGAAGCTGACCAGCAGCTTGTCGAAGTCGTAAAGCGCG
The DNA here is from genome assembly GCA_035528065.1 of Thermoguttaceae bacterium. GTDB lineage: Bacteria > Planctomycetota > Planctomycetia > Pirellulales > Thermoguttaceae > DATKZH01. The sequence goes on from DATKZH010000663.1 coordinate 2,973, forward strand.
ATCTGCGTGTCGGGCGTCTCGGCCACCAGCTCCTCCGGATTGCCGGCGAAGCGGCCGCCGGAGCAATAGACGGCCTTGGGGTAAGTGACCCCCAAAAGCCATCGGGCCAGGTCGATCTGGTGGCTGGCGTCGTTGGCGATGTCGCCGCCCGAGTAGCGCCACACGTGGTTCCACGTGCGGTGCAGGCCGACGTTGTACGGGCACGCCGGGGCCGGGCCGTTCCAGATGTCCCAGTTGAAGCCGGCGGGGGGATCGCCGTCGGGCTGCTTCTTGGTCATCCCCCAGGGCGGCTTCTGGTTGTAGATGCGGCAGAGGTGAACCGTGCCCAGCTTGCCGTCGGCGATGTACTTGCGCGCGGCCATGTTGTACGGGGCGCTGCGGTTCTGCGTGCCGACCTGCACCACCCGCTTGTACTTCCGGGCGGCCTCGACCATCTTCTGCCCTTCCCAGCAACTGTGATGGGCCGGCTTCTCGACGTACACGTCCTTTTCGGCTTGGCAGGCCCAAACGGTCGAGAGCGCGTGCCAGTGGTCGGGCGTGGCGCTGACGATGGCGTCGACCGATTTGTCGTCCAGGGCCTTGCGGAGATCGGCGACGACCTTCGGCTCCTTGCCGCCCTGCATCTTCGCAAAGGCCGCCACGCGCGAGCCGGACCGGCTCGATTCGGGATCGCAGATGTACGCGTACTCGCAGTCGCCCCGGGCGAGGAAGCCGCGTACCGGGTTGATGGCCAAATCGGTGCCGCGACCGCCCACGCCCACGGCGGCCAGGATCACCTTGTCGGCGGCGGGCGCCCCGCGGACCGAGCCCGCGTTCTGGAGGAGCGTCACCCCGGCGGCCAAGCCCAGGGCGGTCTTCTTGGAGCGATCGAGGAACTCTCGGCGATTGAAGGTCGTCATGATTCCGGTTCTCCTGGCAAAGGGGGTTGTTGTCTGGCTGGACTTTGCGGTCGCGGCGACGGCGGGCGAGGTCTCGACCCCGTCGGCGGCCGATCGCAGCCCCATTATGGGTGCGGTGTTTCCCGGATGTCAAGCAATTCGTGGTCGTGGATTCGAGGGGAGGGACCGGACCGCTGGTTGACGTCGCTTCACCCCGGAGCGATGATTCCGGAATCCCGGCCGCGGGGCTATAATCGGGCCGAGTGTCGAGCCGGCCTGGGGCCACACGGCTGCCGACCCCTCGCGATGCCGCCAGGGAGAAGAACGATGAAGCACGAGATCAACGGAAACCCCGACCAGGGCGACCTGACCGTCCGGCTCGAGCCCGGCGAGTTGATCCTCTCGGAAGCCGGGGCCATGAGCCGGATGAGCGCCGATTTGGACGTGAGTGCGCGGCTGATCGGAGGGCTGGTCCCGGCCGTGGTCCGCAAGCTCCTGGGCGGCGAGTCGGTGTTCCTGTCGGAGTATCGGGCGACCAGGCCCGGCTTCGTGGCCCTCTCGCCCAGGTGCCCCGGGACGATCACCGCGCGGGAAATGACCGGCGACAGCTTCTACTTGACCAAGGGGTCGTTTCTCGCCTGCACGCCCGGCGTGGAGCTGTCGACCCGCTTCGGCGGCCTGAAGAGCCTGCTCTCGGGCGAAGGGGCGTTCCTGATCGAGTGCCGCGGCACGGGGCAACTGTTCTTCAACGCCTACGGCGCGATCGTCGAGAAGGACGTCCGCGGCTCGTTCACCGTCGACACCGGGCACGTCGTCGCCTGGGAGCCGACGCTCGATTACGAGATCCGCGGCATGGGCGGCATCAAGCAGACCCTGTTCTCGGGCGAGGGCCTGGTGATGGCTTTTCAGGGGACGGGCAAGCTGTACCTCCAGACCCGCCACCTGGGCGGCCTGATCCGCTGGCTCACCCCGTTCTGTCGCTAGCCAAGGAGACCATCCCGGTGAACGTGGAAATCCTCGAACGTGGGGCGTTCTCCTCGGCCGTGGTTCACCTCGAACCTGGGGACGAGTTCACGTCCGAAGCGGGAGCCATGTATCGGGCGTCGAGCAACGTCGACATCGACGTGACCACCCGAAGCTTCGGCAAGGGGGGCGTCCTGGGCGGGCTGAAGCGGATGCTCGCCAAGGAGAGCTTCTTCCTGTCGAAGTATCGCGTCACCGACGCCAATCCGGGGGAAGTCGCCCTGGCGCCGGTGCACGTGGGGAGCGTCCGCCGGATCGACGTCGCCCCCGAGACGGCCTGGATCTGCACGGGCGGCAGCTACCTCGGCTCCGGCCCCGGTCTGAAGATCGACACCGAGTTCCAGGGCCTCAAAGGGCTGTTCACCGGCGAATCGATCTCCTTCGTCCGGGTGAGCGGGAGCGGCCCGCTTCTGGTCAGCGCGTTCGGCCGGATCGTCGAGCACGACGTCGAGGGCGAGCTCATCGTCGACACGGGCCACGTCGTCGCCTTCACCGAAGGATTGAACTACTCGATCACCAAGGTAGGCGCCTCCTGGATCCAGTCGTGGCTGGCGGGCGAAGGGATCGTGCTGCGGTTTTCCGGGCAGGGCAAGATCCTCGTCCAGTCCCACAATCCCAGCCAGTTCGGCGGACTCCTCGGACCCCAACTGCCGGAGCGGTAGACCGATGCAATACGAAGTCCTTTGTCAGCCCAGCTTCAGCCTTCTCGAAGTCTCTCTGGAGCCGGGCGAGAAGATCGTCGCCGAGGCGGGCGCCATGGCCTGGATGGAAGGCCCGGTCAAGACCGAGACCTCCACCCGCGGCGGCGTGCTCTCGGGGCTGAAGCGAGCGGTCCTTTCAGGCGAGAGCTTCTTTCAGAACACGTACTCCGCCGAGGGAGGCCCCGCCAAACTGGGGCTGGCCCCGGGATCGGCCGGCGACATCGTCTCCTACGAGCTTCAGGCGGGCGAGCTGTTTCTGGAGCGCGGCGCCTACCTGGCCTCCACCGAAGGCGTCCGCTGCGACTCGAAGTGGGAGGGGCTCAAGGGGCTTTTCAACGAGGGCCTGTTTATCCTCCGAACCACCGGCCAGGGCCTCCTGTTCTTCAACGGCTACGGCGGCATCCAGGAGATCCAGGTCGACGGCCAGTATACGGTCGACAACGGCTACGCCGTCGCTTGGGAGCCGTCGCTCCAGTACCGGCTGACCCGCGCCCGTAAGATCCGGTCCTTCCTCTTCGCCGACCAGCTTCTGCTGGGCTTCTCGGGCACGGGCAAGATCTGGGTCCAGTCGCGAAGCCCGGTCTCGCTGGCCAACTGGGTCTATCGGTTCCGCCCGCAGAAGTCGTCGGATTGAGGCGGCGTGGACTATCCTGAAGGGGTCACATCTTCCATCGTCAATCGGCCGAAAAACAACTTCCCGACTTCCGTAGCAGGCACACGCCGTGTGCCGTCTGCCGGTTACGTCACACACCGTCTACCTACTGCTCCGTAAATGGGGAAGTCATTCTTCGGCCGTCCCTAATACTACTGCGCAGGATTGGGGTTGCAGAAACGGGCGAAATTGGCGAAGCTTCGGCCTTCCCAATCATTCCAGGGGGGCCTTGGCTTTGAGGAGGATCGGGCATGGATGCCGATCAGATTCGGGGCTTGCAGCCGA
>DATKZH010000664.1:0-3991 GCA_035528065.1 Thermoguttaceae bacterium
CATGGGAACATGTGAAAACCGCTTCCATGTTCTACACCGGGCCCCTTTTCTTCGCACCCCAGTTTACGCAAATACCTCGCAATCGCGTTAGCCCGGGTAGACTGGGTAACATGCGGGGGCGCGCGATGGGGGTTGCAACCTTATCATTTGGTCCATGCTCTGATTCCTGCGCCGAAACGGACTGCTTTGGCGTGTGCAGGCCGCCAATTTCTTTAGCCCTATGAATGCGAGCACTCTATGAACACGAACAAACACAACCGGAGAGAGTTCATCAAAGCCGGCGCAATGGGCGCTGTGGGCGTCACGATCGGAGGAGCCGGATTCAGTGCTAAGTCCTATGCGGCCATCGTCGGTGCCAACGATCGCATCCACGTCGCCGTCATCGGTGTACGCAACCAGGGTACCGTCCATCTCAGAAGTTGGTGCACGCTCAAGGAAAGCCACAACGTACAGGTCCGCGCCGTCTGCGACGCGGACGAGGCGCTCTTCGCCCCCGCCCTGAAACTTGTGGAGGAGAAATCCGGCGTGAAGCCGGCCGCCAACTGGGACCTCCGCGTGATTCTCGACGATAAGGAGATTCACGCCGTCTCCATCGTCACCCCAAATCACTGGCACGCGCTCGCCGCCATCTGGGCGAGTCAGGCAGGCAAAGATGTTTACGTCGAAAAACCCGCGTCCCACAATATCTGGGAAGGCCGCAAAATGATCGAGGCGTGGCGAAAATACGGTCGGCGTATGCAGGTCGGCTTGAACAACCGCTCCGCCACGAATGTGCGCGAGGCCATTGCGTTTCTGCACGGCGGCGGTATCGGCGAGCTCTACATGGCGCGCGCGCTCTGCTTCAAGGCACGCGATTCCTATGGCATGGCCGAAGATAGCTCGCCGCCCGCCACGTTTCACTACGACCGTTGGCTCGGCCCCGCGCCGCTGCGCCCCTATAACGAAAAACGAAGTCACTACAACTGGCACTGGTATTGGGACACCGGCAACGGCGACACAGGCAACACCGGCCCGCACCAGCTCGATATCGCGCGCTGGGGCATGAAGAAGAACAAGCACCCGGTCGCCGTGTATTCGACCGGGGGAATTTTCGGCTTTACGCAGGACGAGGGAAAGACTCCCGGCACCATGGTATACGGCGGCGTCGAGACCTACGGCCACGACAAGACGACGCAGGAGACGCCCAACACCCAGACCGCCGCCTACACCTACGCCGACGGCAAGATCATTGAGATGGAAACTCGCGGTCGCTACACCAACCACGAGGGCAGCGCGGGCCAGGAAGTCGGGAACGTCTTCTACGGCGCCGAGGGCTGGCTCGAAATCAGCGGCAACACCTGGAAGGCCTTTCGCAAACGGGAAAAGGAACCCTTCGCGCAATCCAAGGATGACAAGAGCGAGCGCACCAACCACTGGGCGAATTTCTTGGAGGCGGTTCGCTCCGGGAAAAACGAAGACATGCATAGCGACATCCATGAAGGCCACATGTCGACATCGCTCTGCCATCTCGCCAACATCTCCTACCGCCTCGGCCGCTCCCTGAAGTTTATCGGTGACCGGGAAACATTCGACAACGACCCGGAAGCGGACGCAATGTTGACGAGGATTTACCGTAAGCCCTATGTTGTGCCGGAGACTGTTTAAAGGCCTGACTTCACTTTCCCTCGAACGTTATCCCAGCAACCCGTCCCAGCCTTTCCGGTACGGACGCCGGATATACTGGTCGGCTTCAGGCGAATTGCTCGCCCGCAGGTTGACATAGTCCCACTGGAGCTTCTTCCCGGTCCGGTAGGCCACGTTGCCGAGGTGGTTCGACTCCGTGACTTAGCCTGAATAGGTGAAATTCGAACCCGGTGCCGGCCCTTCCCCCTTGCATGCCTGGATCCATTCAATGTAGTGGCCGGGCGAACGGGGGAGTGTCTCCGGCGGCATCGGGTAGTCTTTGAACTTCTTTTCGGGCAGAAGTTTGGGCCCGCCGCGCCCACCGCTGTAGAGCATCCCCTCGTCGCCTATGAAGAGTGGGGCGCGGTCGCTCATCGTGCTCGCGTCGAACTGCGGCGGTCTTCCCACGCCCTGATACCAGACGAGCTTGAGTGGCGGGTGTGTGCCGCGTGCCGGGAACTCGTACGTCACGGTCATCGAGGCCGGCGCCAGTTCCGGGTGGGCCGGCCCCATCGGCGACACGGCCTCGATGGTCAGCGGCTGGCGGATGTCGAGCACCTGGAACACGACGTCGTTATCGTGGCCGCCGAGGTCGCTCATTGTGCCGTTGCCGAAATCCCACCACCTGTACCAGCGCGGCCCGGGCAGGTACGTGGCATGGAACGGCCGCATCGGTGCAGGTCCGATCCACAGATCCCAGTGGATGTTCGGCGGAACAGGCATCTCTTCCTTGAACCGCTCGGTGATCTGGATACCGTTGTAGAACCCGTGCGGCTTGTCGTACTTCTCAGCCGACGCGGCATCCTGGAGCCCCCACGCGCGACCCGCCCAGACGTGCACCTCGCGCACCGGCCCGATCGCGCCGGCCATGAGCAGTTCCTCGATCTGGCGGCGAACCGGCGAGGCGTGGCCCTGATTGCCCGTCTGCGTGGCCAGTTCCGGGTGCTTCGCGGCGGTTTCGCGAATCAACCGAGCCTCCCAGACGTCGTGGGTAAGCGGCTTCTCGCAGTAGACGTGTTTGCCGTGCGCCAACGCCAGATAGGTTGCCAGGGCGTGGGTGTGCTCGGCCGTGCTGACCATCACAGCGTCGAAGTCCTTCGGGCTGTCGAATACCCGGCGGAGATCATTGTATTTCTTGGCTTTCGGGAATCTCTTGGCCGCAGTCTCCACGGCATACTGGTTGACGTCGCAGAGCACCGTGATGTTCTCGGCCGGAATACCCGCGGCAGGACCGGCCGCTGCCTGGCCGCCTCTCTCGCGGCCGCTGCTGCCGTCGCCGTTCATATTCGCGTTGGCACGGCCTCCACAGGCGATCATTGCGATGTTCAGCTTGTTGTTGAGGTTCTGGCCCCGCAGAAAGGCCGGTGCAGCCGTGATCACGCCGGCCGCAGCCAGGGCGCCACCCATCAACTCGCGTCGGGTTATTCGACATTCTCGCGTGTTCTTGGTGATCCTCTTCTTCATCGTGTGCTCCTTGAAACCAAAAAGAAGGCCTCCCACGGGCGGAAAAAAGTAGCATCGGCCCAAAAAATTTCTCTTCTCCCGCAGCGCTGAGGTTAACCGGGGAGAACCGGTGAATCAAGCAGGGCAGTTTCGTCGGTCATGCTCCCAAGGGCTCATACGTTTTGCAGAACATTTCAATAATCGACCTATTGCCGAACAAGTCACAGCCGCCGCCTCTCTCCCTCAATCGGGTGTCACACATTGGCCAAATCGGATCCGGTGCAGCAAACGGTTGCCCCACGGTTTCTGAACAGGGCCATCTGTGGAATGTTTTGTGAAGTCCGACGTAGCAGGCTCGGTGTCGCCCTCTGCCTTATGTAGGTCAGGTTGGCCCAAGTAGAATCGGTGGTAGTCAAAGCCGGATTCCATTGGAACGGTCGGTGTCGGCCGTGCCCCGGTTGCGCGACTCATTCAAAGGATTAGTCGATGAAATCACGAATCAGCTCTCTACTTCTGCTTGGTTGCGTGCTACTCATGCCCGTGACCTATGCTCTCACAGCATCTGCCACCCCACAGGACAATGGGAAAGACAGCGTAACATGTTGGGAACACTTGGCCCTGGCGCACGACCGCGCTGATCTGGGCGGTGATCTCTCAGGACAGATTGTCCGCTTGGGTAACGAGGGCTGGCAATTGGTCTGCGTATCGCCCATTGCCAAGGCAGGTACTACGGTGAAGACCATCTACTGGCTTTTCCGCACTTCTGGCTCGAATTTTCTCCGATTTTCTATACCACATGTTGTGCAAGCACGGACATGCTAGCACAAGATGGACGATCCCCAAAAAAGCTGCGTCTAATTAGCTGCCATGTGAACACACCTATCAA
>DATKZH010000665.1:0-10291 GCA_035528065.1 Thermoguttaceae bacterium
AGGAAACGGTGATCGAGGAGACTCTGCGTCTGGACAAGCTTGCCCAAGACCAAGGCCGGCTCACCCGGGCCCAGACGACCAGCCTCGTCCAGCTCGCTCGCGATCAGGGCCTGCTCCGAAGCGACACGGTCGCCCTGACCGAGAAGCTGGTCGGGGCCGACGTGTTCAACCTGGCCCTTTCCGGCGCGGCCCGCGAGATGGGCCGAGCGGCCGCACTGCTCGACCGGCGTGAGACCGGCCCCCCGACCCAGCAGGCAGAGCAAAACGCCCTGCGACGACTCGGCCAACTGCTCGAAGCCCTCAAGCCGGAGGAGCCCGAAGAGCCGGAGGACGACGAGGGAGCCGGGGCAGGGCAGGGGGGGCAGCAAGGCTCGCAACCCCCGGGCAGCGGCGTGCAGACGCTCGTCGAGCTGAAGCTCCTCAAGCTCTTGCAGCAAGAGATCAACCAGCGCACCCAGGAGTTGGAGCAGACGTTCGGCCAGGCCGACTCTCTGCCCGACGAGACACGCCGCGAGTACGCCGGGCTGAGCGAGGAGCAGGGCCGATTGGCCGAGCTGCTCTTGGACCTGATCCAGCCGCAGGAGAACCCCGAAGACATTCCGGAAGCGATTCCTGACGACGCGCGCGACGGCGTCCGGGACGAGACACAGCTTCCCCCGTGAGAATATGGGCATTTGGACGAAGGTGTAAGAAGAGGGAAGACGGGAAGAGGGAAAAAGGGGAAAGGGAGGACGAGAGATGCCAAAGTCGGGTGAAGCCGCAGTCAGATCAAACTGGTATTTCCATTTCCCCCCTTTCCCCTTTTCCCTCATTACACATGGATTCGCTTCCTTGGCTGAATCGATCCCTTCCGCCGAACGAGGAGACCCAGCCATGACCACACGCCTTGTGCTCTTGTGGGCAGCCTTGGGCATCGCGTGTTTTCTCATGCCCGGCGTGTCGGCCCGAGCCGACTCGAAGAAGACCCAGTCGGTCGACGCCGATCTGCTCAAGAGCCTCAACGCCGATCCGCTCGACGAGTTCGATCGCGAGCTGTTCGCCCCGGACGAGGACAAGGTCAAGCGGCCGGGGCTCCCCAGCACGGAGCAGAAGACGCCGGGCAAGGAGGACGAGTGGAAGCGCCAGTTGCTCCGCGAGCTGGGGGCCGCGTCTACTTCGGAAGACGCGAATCCGCTCTTGGACATCGCCCGGCGGATGCGGCAGGCCGAGGGGCTGATCGCCGAGACCGAGTCGGGCCCGCAGACGCAAGGCCTTCAGCGCCAGATCGTCGCCAGCCTGGACGAGCTGATCGAGCAGGCGCGAAGCTGCTGCAAGAAATGCAGCCCTTCCCAGTGCAGCCCCAAGGTCGCCTCGCGCCAGCAAGTCAGCCAGCCGAAGACGATGCCGAAGCCGGGCCGCGGAAAGCCGAGCCAGAAGCCGGTCACGGATCCGATCACGCAGCCGGGGCAGGCGGCCCCGGGAGGGATCACGCTCGACGAGATGAAGGAACTCATCAAGAGCGTCTGGGGCGAGCTGCCGGAAAGCGAGCGAGAGCAGATGCTCGAGTGGGCCGGCGACGAGTTCCTCCCCAAGTACCAAGTGCTCATCGAGCTCTACTTCCGGCGCCTGGCCGAACAGAAGCGTTCGGATGGACGGTGATGGGGGATGAGGGTTGAGGGTTTATCGTTGAGGGATTAGTGTTGAGGGGTGGGAGATGAGGGATGAATTGGGTGAGCGAGGGCGGTCTGGTTGCCGGCTGGCGATCGTCGCGCTGGTGGCGTCGGCTTGGATCGGCGGGTTTCTTCCGGGTCGGGCCGCGGGGCAACAGGCCGATCCGGAGAAGACGGCCGCCGAGCTGATCACGCCGGCGGCGGATCGGGCGATCGAGCGGGGGCTGGAGTTCCTCGCCTCCCGGCAGCACGACGACGGCTCCTTCGGCTCCGGCACCTACCGGGGCAACGTGGCGATCTGCGCTTTGTCCGGGCTGGCGTTCATGTCGGGCGGGAGCACCCCGGGACGCGGACCCTACGGCGGGCAGGTCAGCCGGTGCGTCGACTATCTGTTGGCCAACACCGAGGGGAGCGGCTTCATCAACCACCCCGCCTCCGGCAGCCACGGTCCGATGTACGGCCATGGGTTCGCCACGCTGTTCTTGGCCGAGTGTTACGGGATGTCGAGGCGGCCCGAGCTGCGCGAGAAGCTCAGCAAGGCCGTGCTGTTGATCGTCAACACGCAAAACGAGGAGGGCGGATGGCGATACCAGCCGCAACGGGACGACGCCGACATCTCCGTGACCATCTGCCAGGTGATGGCCCTGCGCGCGGCCCGAAACGCCGGGATCCGCGTACCCCGGGAGACGATCGACCGCTGCATCGACTACGTGAAGCAAAGCCAGAACGCCGACGGCGGTTTCTCGTACCAGCTCCAGGGCGGGGAAAGCGCGTTCGCCCGATCGGCGGCCGGCGTGGTGGCGCTCTACAGTGCCGGCGTCTACGAAGGGCCCGAGATCGACAAGGGGATCGCCTACCTGATGAAGTTCCTGCCCGAGCAAGGCGTGGAGCGGCGAGAGCCTTACTACTACTACGGGCACTACTACGCCGTCCAGGCGATGTGGCAGGCCGGCGGCGGGGCGTGGAACCGGTGGTACCCGGCCGTCCGCAACGAGCTGATCGCCCTACAAAAGGAAGACGGCTTCTGGACGTCCCCCATCTCCACCGAGTACGCGACGGCCATGGCCTGCATCGTGCTTCAGGTGCCGAACAACTATCTGCCGATCTTTCAGCGGTGAGGGAGAGAAGGATAAGAGATGAGGGATGAGAGGGCTGGCTGGCGACGGGCGGCTTGTGGCGGCGTGATGGCCGGGGTCGTGCTGGCGATCACGGCGTTTGCGGCGTACGCGGAGTTGCCGGAAGCGGTGCCCGTGGACGGCGAGCCGTTCGTCGCGCGGCTCGTGGCGGCCGACGCAGAGTGGCGGCTCACCTTCGACGGCGAGCCGGGGCGGCGGGTCGTGCCGGCGGCCGAGATCGTCCGGTGGGGGCAGTGTGCCGAAGTCGTCCGCGGGCCGGTGCTCGTGCTGGCCGACGGGGGCCTGCTGACGGGCGAGGTCCATGGCGTCGACAAGGAGCGGCTCACCGCGGACTCCGACCTGTTCGGCCTGGTCGAGCTGCCATTGGGGCTGGTGGCCGGGGTCGTGTTTGATCTGCCCGCAGACCGGCACGCCCGCGATCTGCTCTTCGACCGGGTCGCCTCGGCGACCGGCGAGTCGGATCAGTTGATCCTCAATAACGGGGACGAGGTGGCCGGCCGGCTGGAGCAAATCGACGACAAGGTGATCCGGCTTGCGGCCGTGGTCGGGTCGGTCGACGTGGAGATCCATCGCGTCCGGGCGCTGGTGTTCAATCCGGCCTTGCTCACACGACCGAAGCCGCAGGGCTTGCGCGCAATTGCCGCTTTCCGCAACGGTAGCCGGCTGGTGGCCGACCGGCTGGTGGTGGGCGGGCAGTCGCTGGAGATTGACGTGGCCGGTGGACTTCGATGGACGACGGCCGCCGAGGAGCTCGCCGGGCTTCAGCCGCTGGGCGGCGGGGTCACGTACCTTTCCGACCTCGCGGTGGCCGACGATCGCCAGGTGCCGTTCCTCGACTTGCACTGGCCCTACCGGACCGACCGCAGCGTGTCGGGCGGCTGGCTCCGGGCGGACGGACGACTCTATTCAAAAGGGCTCGGGGTGCACAGTGCCGCCCGGCTGACGTATCTCATCGACGAGCCGTATCGCCGGTTCGAGGCGGAGCTGGCGATCGACGACGGGACGTCGGGCCGGGGAAGCGTGCGGTTTCGCGTGTTCGTCGACGGGATTCCGAAGTACACCAGCCCGACCGTGCGCGGGGGCGAGCCGCCGGTGGCCGTTTCCGTCGACCTCTCCGGCGCCAAGCGACTCGACCTGGTGGTCGATTTCGCCGACCGGGCCGACGAGCAGGACCACGCCGACTGGCTCGATGCCCGGCTGGTGCGTTAGACACGAATGCCGCGCTACGTCGGCGGCCGAGCCGTTCTGGCGCGCTCAATCGTCGGTCGACTTGATGGTGAACTCGATCAACGATTGGCCGATCTTCTGGCTGTTCAGGTCGGCGACGGTGAGCTGGAGGACGTGCTTGCCGGGATAGATCTGCCGGGGCAGGCAGAACTCGTAGCCGATGAAGAAGTCGCGTCGCGGCTGGCGGCAGTACTCTTCGCTGGGCGAGAACTCGTGCTCGGCGACCCGCTTGCCGCTGGAGTCGAAGAGCTGGTAGCTGCTCCGCGTGGCCGTGTGGAACCCCTTGGCCGTCTCGGCGCTCTTGAAGTTCTCTACCTCGGCGTAGAGCAGGACCGTCTGGCCGGGCACGAACTCGTACTTGTCGAACGGCTTGTACGTCCCGTAGCTCTGGATGTCCGTCACGAACGCCAGGTTGCGAACCGCCAGGGGGCACGACTCGCCCAGTTTGCCGGCGGCCGCATCCAGGTGCTGCTTCGCCTCGGCTTTTCGGCGGCTGGACTCGGAAATCAACTCGCACTCCATCAGCGTCGCCAGGCCGTAGAACTGCTCGGACCAGAACTCCTGCATCGCCGGCGCTATCGAGGGGATCGGACGTAATGCCTCGTCCCGTTGCCCGTCAAGCAGGTACAGCATCCGCAGCCGGGCGTGCTCGGCGAGCTCACGGTCCGACTGGGGCGCGCGGGCCACGTCGGACTCCAGCGACTGGATGGCCTCCCGCAAGTGCGACCGGCAGTCGCGGGGAGACTCCGGCTCTTGCGAGGCCGGCGCGTCGCGATGCTCGGGCGCCCGGGCCGCCTGGTGATCCGCGGGGGAAGGCTGGGCAGGACTCTCTGAGGGGCGGGGGGTATCTTGGCTCGGCTGCGAATTACGCTGCGTCGCTTCCGGGGACCGCGGCACGGCGTCGCCGGTCTGCGGAGACCGGCCGGCATACGCCGGGAAGGCCGGGGCACGCTGGAACGATCCGGGCGACGGCGGTTGCGACCCGGGCGATGGCTCTTGCGATACCGTGGGACGACTCGGCGCGTAGGCGGCCGTCTGGCTTGGCGGGGGCGTAGGGCCAAGGGGCTGGGCCTCCCGCGAGCCATCCGCCACAGGCCCGCCGATTTCCCGCTGGGCGGCTTGCCGACGCCAGGCCAGACTCGCCTGAACCTGTTGGGCTACCAGGGGCCAGAGGCTCGGGTCGGTCTGCTTCAGATTGTACAGAAGCTCGTCTCGGGCCGCAGGGTCGAGCGTTCCCAACTCCTGGATCTCGGCGATGATGTCGTGCATCGCCTGCGGATCCGAGGTCGAGGCTGCTGGGAAGCCCGCCGTGCCGCCGGGCGCCAACGCCTGCCCTTGCGGAGTGGCAGACGTGCCGGGCCGGCCGATGCCCGGGCTCAACGCGGTCGTCTGGGCGACGCCCGACTGGGTGATCGCCGACTGGGCCGCGGCGCGGCTTGCCGACGCCGGTGCCGACGCGCAGCCGCAAAGCGCCACCATGCTCATCGCCACGGCGACGGCTATCGACAGACCGATCGTTCGGCGCGATCCGCCCATGGGACGTTAGAGACGTGTCAAGGGAATTACCGCAGAAGAGGGGGCGGATATTAGCGGAAAGCGGGAGCGGCCGCAAGGCGGAATGGAGCGCTGCGAGACGGGGTTCGGTTGCCAAAATGGGTAAGATGGAGAGCGGGGCAAAAGGGATGGCAGGCGTGTGGCTCTCGATGAACTCAGCGCCGTGGGCCGGCCGCGGGCTCTCGGGCGTCGCGTGCGGCGAGTCGGACGATCAGGCGCTCCAGGATCAGCCGAGGGGGCATGGGGCTGGCCCCTTTCAGATCGAGATCCGCCTCGACGAGCCAGCGGTAGAGCTGGGCCCCGCGGTGGCGTCCCAGGCGGCGGAGCTGTCCCTCGGCCTTGCCGAGCACGAATCGCTTGACGCCCGCCTGCTCCAAGGCGTCGCTGAGTGCGAGACGCCGGCCCTCTCTTTCGGCCTGAAGGACGAGTCGCGTGGCGGCGGCGAAGCGTCGCAGGGAGCTCGATATCTGCGCCAGAATCCCGATGGGGCTCTCCCCGGCCAGGAGCAGCCGATCGAGCTCGACGAGGGCTTCGCGGGCATTGCCGGCCAGGGCCGCATCGAGCATTTCCCACGTCGTCTTCGCCCGCCAACTGCCCACCGAGCCGCTGACCGTTTCGACGGTGATTCTCCCGTCGGGTCCGGCCGTCAAGGCGAGCTTGGCCAGCTCCTGGTCGATCAGCCCCAGCTCGGGGCCGACCATCTCCACCAGCAACTCGGCGGCCGGGGAGGCGAGGCGCACACCGTGGACTTGCTTGGCCCAATCGGCGAGCCATCGGGTGAGGCTGCGGGGGGCGGGGGCGTTGCAGTCGATTTGCAGGCCGCTCTTGGCCACCGCTTTGTACAGCCGGGTGTTGGACGCCCACGATTTGACGTCGAGGACGAGCACCCCGGTCGAGCTGGGCTGGGCCACGTAGTCCTCCAACTCAGCTCGATACCGGCTGACGAAATCGTCCGCTTCGTCGACCACCACCAGGCGCTGGCCGCCGCCGAACATCGCCACGGTGGCCAGCTCGTCGAGCACGTCGCCAAGCTCGCTTTTGGGGCCGTCAAACGCGGCGAGCGAGAATTCGGCGTCGTCGCCGGGCAGCACCTCCCTGCGCAATCGGGCCAGCGCATGTCGCTTCAGGAACGGTTCGTTGCCAAAGACGACGCAGACCGGACGCGGAGGGTGCCGGTCCGCAGCGGCGAGGTAGTCGATCGCGTGGAGGGCTTTGGGCATGGGCGAACCGAACACAAGAGGCATGGCCCGGCTCCGCGGCGCGAGCCTCGCGGCGCACTAAAGGCCGCACCTGAGTATAGCGGTTCGCGAGGACGGCGACGAGGGACGGGGGCGCGTTGAAGGATGAATGCTGAATGAGGAATGATGAATGCTGAAACGCAAGGCGAAAAGCGGTAGCGGCTTGCGACTTCGTGGGCCGTTGACCCCCGGCCGTCAACTGACAACCCGGAACTTGCCGGTCACGACTCGCCACTCCCTACTCGCCACTCCCGCTACCGAAAGCGGTATCGCCCGGAGGACGCTTGGGCGGCGTCGACCACGGGACGCACACTGCCGATACGACCCGCGGGACGCACGGGGTCCAGGGCCACGGCCTCGGTGGTCTCGGAGAGGCCCACGTTGCCCGCCTGATCGCGGACTTCCACGCGGAAGTAGATCCGCTCGGCCAGGCGACGGTCGACCGACCAGGCGTAGCGGCCCGTGTTCTCCAGCCCGGAGGCGATTCTCAGCCAAGGGCCGCCGCGTGTGTCGCAGTAGAAGAGCGAGACGGGACGAGCTGCCAGCATCTGGTCCCCCGCCTCCCAGCGGATGATCAACTGACCGGTCGCTTCGCCCGTTCCCTGTTCGGCGGAGAGGAATCGGACGTCCGGCTTGGTGAGATCCACGCCGATTCGCACCTGGGGCGGATCGCCGCTCTGCGGCTTCTTGCCGCCCAAGCCAACGCCGTTCTCCACGCCGACACGGAACCCGTAAATTCCCTCGTCGGGCACGGTGACCAGCATGGGGCTCCGGTTGTCGCGGTCGGTGCCGAAGCTGGTCCAGGCGCGACCCCCGTCCCGGGTGCCCCAAAGGACGACGCGCCCAATCCCCGACGGCCCGACCGAATCCACGTCGTACTCCAATTCGAACAGTCGCGAGTTGACCATCTGCGGGAGTCCGTCGGTGGTCGCCGTGGCGGTTGGCGCGGGCCCGGTGGCCTCGTTGGCTTCCGGCGTTTGCTCTTGCGGCATCCCGTACTGGTTTCCCATGGGCGGATGCACGTTGGCGGCGACGGAACTCGGCGGTGCCCAAGCCGGCTGGTTTTGGGCCCGGGGACCCGGAGTCTGAGTCGCCGAGTTGTCGTACCAAGCGGGGCTGCTGGAAGCGAGGTCCTCGGGCGGTTGCCCGGTCGAGATCGGGGCGTCTGGAGGCGACGTGGCGGCCGGCCGGTAGTCTCGCCGCGCCGGGATGGGGAAATCGGCCGACGGGCGCCAGTCGGAGCCGGGCGGGGGAGCCGTGTCGGCAAGGTTGGTCTGGAATCGAGGAGTCGGGTTGGCGGCGAGTTTGCGATCCGCCGCGGCGACTCGATTCAGACTGAGCTGAGCGTGGCTGACGGCCGAATTGCCCGCGGTGTCGGCGACCTCCGCGCGTATCTCCACCACGTTGGACCGGGCCTCGGGCCACCAGATCACCTCGCCCGCGCACGTCGTCCCAGACCGGTTGATCCGCTGCGGGTCGATCGCGACCGACTGCCAGGGGTCGTCGGCCTCGGTGCGATACTGGATTTTCAGGGTGTCGAGGTCCAGATACGGCTCGGCGACCTGCCACCTGAGGACGATTTGGCCGGCTTCGCCTTGCCGGGCGTCGAGTTGGAGGTCGGGGAGCGTGGTGTCGACCACCACGCGGAGGCCGGGCGAGTCGGCTCCTTCGGGCCGGGGCTGCCCGGAGCGGTCGAGCGTTCGGATCGCGAACCAGTATTCCCCGTCGGTGACCGCCCGAAAAAGGAATTTCCCTTGCTCCGGTTTGACCCGGCTGTACACCTGCCAGTTGATCCCGCGGTCCGCGGAGACGTACAATCGGACCTCCGTCGGCTCCTGAACGGTGTTTTCTACCTGACCAATATGGAAGGGGATCGAAAAGAGGGTCTGTCGGGTTGTGATCGGTTCCGGCAGAGTCGCTCGAGAGGCGGGGGGCTCGGTCGCCACGCCCATCGTGGACGTAGCCAGCGCGACCGTCCAAGCCAGTGATATGAGCCGCATCACAGCACTCCTTCTCGCAATGAGCCAGAAAATCGTGGCCTCGCAGCACAGGTATCTTGCCTGGGTTCCCAGTTTCGCAGGCTGGAAGCCTGTACTACGCGCTGGAGGCCTGGGCTACACGCTTCGTGAGCAAGCGGGTTCCGCGCACAACGGGAGCACGGGCCTCCGCTCTGCTGGTATCGTCACTGCCGGTCGTACTACTTGAAGCAGAAATGCCGAACACGCGGCCTGGCGAAGATGGGAGAAATGGAAAGAATGCGACGGCCCTCACGGGTCAGAGCCGTCCGCTCCGGCAGAGTACTTGTCCACTCCCTCGTCGCCGGAGATGCTGCACAGGGACTTGACGTCCTCCGGGTCGACCGTCGCGGGGAGGAACATCACCGAGCCGTCGCAGAACAGGACGTTGGCTCCCTCCGGGTGTTCGCTGGCGATCCCGCCGTCGACCGGATCGCCCACCAGGTAGCTGATCTGGTCGGCGTCCAAGTCGCGGGGGTCCAGCCAGTTGATCCCGCTGCCGGCAGCTTCGACCAGAAGGATCGTGTCGGATGTCCCGTCGGTGATCTCCTCCATCTTGGTGGCGCCGGCGCCGTCCGAGATCGTCCCGGGGCCGACGATCATCACGTAGCTGGTTTCCGAGGCACCAGCCGTCTCGTCGCTCGGGCAACGGTACAAGCGGGGCATCCGGCCGGCCAGTGCGAGATTCCGGGGGCTATCCCAGGGCTGTTCGAAATCGTACTCCTCGTGGAGGGCCCGGGCCTCGCCCTCAAGGAACGGCAGCAACAGCACCCGCCAACTGTGCTTGGGTCGGCCCTTCTCGTCCGCCACGTAAGCGGGCGGAAAGCAGCCGTAGGCGGCGTGGTAGCTGTGCATCGCCAGGCCGATTTGCGTGAGGTTGTTCGAGCATTGGACTCGGCGGGCCGCCTCCCGGGCTGAAGGGACGGCCATGCCCCACATTGCGAAGAAGAAGCCCACACAAGTGAGAAATAGGAGCACGAACAGGACGAGGACAACAATGATGACCACGGTCGGTGCGGCCGAGCGCTTGGTGGGCGGGGCGTAGTGGAGCGCTTCGCCAAGCGGCGGCACGGTGACCGTCCCGCCGCATCCGGCACACGGCCCGCTCTGGCCCGCGTACTCCTCCAACACGTTCGTCTGGAGCCCGCAGTGAGGACACGTGAACGGGATCGGCATGATGCGAGCTCCTCTGCGACCGTGCGCGAGATGAGGTGGCTCCTTCATCCTCGCTCAAACGACGGGGGAAGTCCAGTCGCATGCCAACCGTCAGCTTGTGGGTGGCACGCTACGCCGGTAACCGAAATCCCCCGGCACGATGCGGCTTGTCGTGCATCGCTTGGAACTGGTGGCAGTCTGCGAAGGCTACGAATTCCACGAAGGATAGAATAGGAAAAGTAGTGATTTTAGATACCTTGAATGTACAAGGGCGGGGTCCGCGCCGGATTCTTGCTGAACTGGGGCCATCTGCAACT
>DATKZH010000666.1:0-7342 GCA_035528065.1 Thermoguttaceae bacterium
ACGAACGGCAGTTTCGTCGTGGACGAGGAGGCGGTGCAGCTCACGGTTCAGGCATTCGACGAGCACGGCACCGACTTGCCGATCGATTACGAGCACCAGACGCTCGGGGGCAGTTACTCGTCGCCGACCGGCCAGGCGCCAGCGGCCCCGGCACGTACCGGCGGCCCGGTGGGTGAAGCGTGCTTTCGGCGAGGTCGGTGTAGGCCTGCTCGCGGACATCGAATGGACCGATCAGGCGGCCGAGGGACCAGTCCCCGTTGCTCCGGCGGTACCCTTTGCTGCAGGGCCGGGTCGGTCGGATATTCTCAATGCCGGGTAGCGCCGAGCGGGCATACCAGAAAGCAGACCCACTGCTGCGCCGTGGCGGAGCCCTTGACACAGGAACTTCCGAAAGGCACCCTGTGCCCATGATGCATCGATGCGACAGGAAGCTGCAAGGGCAGTGCGTTTATGCTGGACTGATGAGATTGGGGGAGGCGCCGTCAAAAGCGTGTAACCACGGGAGGAGACCATGACTAGACGCGATCATTCGATTTGCCCAGTCTGTGGGCTCGGGGGTAACCAACCAAAACAGATACCGTCAGCGGTTCCATGGAAGAACACCCCGGAGATGGAGGACAGAACGCACTGCGATGATGCTTGGCTCTATGAATGCTCAGCCTGCGGATCGTTTGCCATTACCGACTGCGACGCCGGGGATGCTCGTGCCAGCGAGCGTGTGTGGACGGGACGGAGTCGTGCTCAACTGTCGGCGTTGCTCCGCGAGCAGGCCATTCGACCTCTCCCGCCCTACTGGGTGCAGTTCGGACTCGAACCGTACGGGCCGCTTAAACTGGCTGAGCTCGTCCCAATCGACGTCGACGAGCTGTTAGCACAATGGCCCCGAACAGTGCCGGAACGGCTGGATCGTATGCTCTGCAACTTGGCGAGGATGTCGGAGACAGGCGGATTTCGCGTTGAGATTCGGGGAGGCGACATGCCATTGGCGTTTGCTCAGACGCCAGAAGAGGAACTGTACAACGCTCGCTGTCTTGTGGAGCTCGGGTATTTGGACGATACCGATTCTGCTTCGGAAGTGGGACGTCTGATGCTCACCGCCAGTGGATGGGAACGTTTTGAGGAGCTAACGCAGAAACGTAACTCTCCAGCCGTCTGCAATGCAAGCCCGTGACGGAATGTTAAAATAGGCAAGCTTGCGCCGGGTGCCTTGCGCTGGTATGCAATGGCTCATGCAGCCAGGGAAGGCAAACTCGGTTGAGGGACTGATCGACGCAGTCGTGCGCGGCGAGTTGGGCGAAAGGGAAGTGCGTTTGCTGTGTCAGCAGGCGCCCGAACTCATCACGCTGGCATTCCTGGCGGCAGGCAAACGCATCGCGGAACTGCAGAAACAGTCCGGCAGTGAGCCGCGGTCACCATCCACACCGTCGGCCATGGTGCCGGTTTACGAAAAGCCCAACACCACCAAGCGGCGCAAGAAACCCGGCGCCAAAGACGGCCACCCCGGCCGGCGACGCGAGAAGCCCAAGAAGATCACCGGCCGGCGCACGCATCGCCAGAAACGCTGCCCCGACTGTGGTGGGCCGCTGCAGCGGTGCGATCACACGCGCAAGCGGGTCATCGAAGACATTCCCGAGACGGTCGAGCCGGTAATCACCGAGCATACGATCCACCGCGATTACTGCCCCAACTGCAAGCAGCACGTTGAGCCGGTCGTGCCCGACGCGATGCCGGGGGCGACGCTCGGGCACCACGTGATCACACTGACGGCCTGGCTACACTACGGCCTGGGCGTCACGATCGCTCAAATCGTGTCGATTCTCGGTTATCACTTCCAAACGAAGCTCACGCCGGGTGGATTGGTCAACGCCTGGCGGCGACTGGCCGAGGTTCTGACCGCCTGGTATGAAGAGATCGGACAGCAAGCGAAGACATCGGCCCGATTACACGCCGATGAAACGGGTTGGCGAGTCAATGGCGTGACCTACTGGCTATGGTGTTTCGCGAATACGCGTGTGTGTTACTACGTGATCGACCGGTCGCGCGGCAGTCCAGCGTTGCAGAAGTTCTTCACCGATGTCTTCGAGGGCGTTTTGGTGACCGACTTCTGGGCGCCGTACCTCTCGGTATGCGCCAATGACCGGCAGTACTGCCTTCCTCACCTCCTGCGCGAGTTGGAGAAGGTCGACAAACGCAATCCGTCGCCGGAGTGGCAAGC
Source organism: Thermoguttaceae bacterium (assembly GCA_035528065.1). GTDB lineage: Bacteria > Planctomycetota > Planctomycetia > Pirellulales > Thermoguttaceae > DATKZH01. The sequence goes on from DATKZH010000666.1 coordinate 2,216, forward strand.
GTTTGCGAAGCGCCTGCGCCGGCTTGTGCGTGACGGGATCCGGCTGCGCAAACGGCCCGACTTCGCACCGGGCAAGTTCCAGAGCCGGGTCGACCGGCTGAATGCACGAATCGGTCAGATGGCCCACGAGACCTACAGCGATGCGGACGCCCGGCGGCTGGCCAAACGCCTCGTGAAGTACGGGGAATACCTCTTCACATTCCTGGACTACGCGGACGTGCCGTTCGACAACAACCTCGGCGAGCGAGAGATCCGCCCGGCCGTGGTGTTGCGCAAGAACAGCCAATCCAACCGAAGCGCCTGCGGTGCGGCCACCCAGTCCGTGCTCATGAGTGTCTATCGAACCCTCAAGCTCCGCGGCCTCAACCCCACTAAAACCATCGCCGACGCCCTCAAAACGTACCTCACCACCGGCCAACTACCCTCGATCCCCGACGAGAACATTGCAGACGGCTGAAGAGTTACGCAGAAACAAGGCACACCGGAGAACGACGTGTTCGTTGCGATGTGGTACGGGGGAAAGGAAGACACGGAAGACGGCGGAAAGACTCAGCAAGAGATGAACCGCATATACGAAGACGGCATCAAGCCCGCCGTTGAGGATGCCGGTTATCACGTAATACGCGTTGATCTCGTCGAACACAATGAATGGATCATGGATCAAGTTCTCGGACTGATCCGGCTCGCGCCTTTCGTCGTCGCCGATTTCACGGGCCATCGACACGGCGTCTACTTCGAAGCCGGGTTCGCTCGCGGACTCGGGAAGCCCGTCATCCAGACATGCGAGGAGGGCGACCTGGACAAGGCGCACTTCGACACGCGACAGCTCAATCATGTGCTGTGGACCAAGCCGGAAGACCTTCGCAAGAGACTGTACAACCGCATCATCAACTCCGTCGGGCCAGGGCCGCACTGTGCTGCAAAGGGATCGCGCTCATGCTAGACGAGGAAGCCGCAGCCCGTTCTTTCCAGGACTTTCACCGGGTTTGGGTCGAGCCCGAGCTGCATCGGCGGTTTGGGAAGGCAGGGCCACCGCCAGACTTTCGTATCTTCCAGTGCCTCGTTCGGCTGCCACCTCACAAGCCAGCAATTGTGGACTTCAATGACGACGTGCCCTGGAAGATGCGCTGCAAGATGGCCAATGGTACGCGCGTCGACAAGGGCGACCCCGTATACCTCGATCAAATAGAATACGTCGAGTCTGTCGCTCCTCCTGAATGCGAGGGAGAGCGAGTCGGATTCGTCTACATTCACAGAATCGCTGGCGGCGGCTTCAGAATGATCTTCGAAGGCTCCGCTGCATTGCCACGAGCCGACGCACAAGGGGAAGAGTCGAAATGGAGTCTCAGCGATGCCGTATGTGAGTATCTGAACGCCGTGTTCTTCGAGAGGACAATCCGCTTTCACGACGAACAACAGCAAGGTCTCGCATTGATCGGTATATGGCCGATTCCGAGCCTGATACCATACCCGCTGAGCCGCTGCACTGCCTTAGCCCAGAAGGGAAACCACGAGGAGGCAAGACGGCTGCTTGTCGGGCACTGTTCACCCGAGTGGCTGGAGGCGCAGCTTGACCGATGGTTGACCGTGCGCGAGTTAGCGGAGCGCCGGGAGCTTCTGAGTCAAGCCCTGGCCGCGCACCGCGCAGGTCAGTACATCTTGGCGATACACGCAATCGTCCCACACCTGGAAGGAATGGTAAGCGATAGGCTCAGCCGTAGCTTAGTTCCGGAAGCAATGCACTTCCGCCACGACTCGAAGCTCGGCCAATTGCGGGATATGGCCCTGGAAGGTGACCAAGTTGCCTTTAGCTTTCGTCGCGTAGTCGAGTCAACCGTGGACTTCATCCTCAAGGGGCCGGTTCTCGAGACATTCAAGAATTGGCTCGACGACCCGAACTGCATGTTTCCAAACCGCCACGTTGTCGGCCACGGTAAGTTCATTGAGACGCTGTACACCGAGGAGAATTCCGTGAAGGCGTTTCTTCTGCTGGATACTCTGGCGCATATCTTGATTGCTATGGGCGCTCCGGACGGCGGATCCCAGGCCCCGTAACCTCGGCGTCGTGGCAGACCTAAGGACAACAGCTCGCCCCCGGGAGCGGGTCATCCGCTCCTGGGAATGGCTTTTCGGCTGGAAGGACTGACTCATCCGCCGCGGGGAGCGACTCATCCGCTCCGGGCAGTTGCCCGTCCGCTCGTGGGAATGGGCCGTCCGCTCCGGGCAGTTGCCCGTCCGCTCGCGGGAGTACCCGGCCCACTGGGGGGAGTGATTGCCCCGCTGTGGCCAATAATCGGGCCAATCCTGCCGGGTAGGGGGTCGCTGAGGGCATCCCCGGTACGCCTGGACTGCCACCCCACGGCTCCCAACCCCCCTCAGACACAAAAAAATGGGGGCACTGCGACAACAGTATGTCAGTCTGAGAGTCTGCCAGATTTAGTACTTGCCCTGATATCGGGCAAGTGTTAAATTGGCCCCTCACTTTAGCGCGGCCGTGGTCGGGGCAACTCCAGGGCCCGCATGACAAGGAGCAGTCGACATGGCAGACTACATTCCCGGCGCCGATGGGGCGTTCCACTCCTGGCAGGACAACTTTGCGACCTACGTCGCGGCCAACTTCGCCGCGTTGGGTCTTGATGCGCTGGAGATCGTTGACTTGAACGGGGCCCGTGCGGCGTGGAGCACCGCCTACCCGGCGCATACCGCTGCCCAGGCCGCGGCGGAAAGCGCCCGGGAAACCAAGGACACCGCGCGGCAGGCGTACGAAGCTGAGATACGGCCGCTGGTACGGCGCTTACAGGCCAGCCCTGATGTGGACAATACAGAGCGGGCGGCGATGGGAATCACCGTACCCGACGGCACGCCGACGGCGGCGGTACCGCCTGCCACCCGGCCTGTGGTGACCGTCGATACCGCGGAGCGCTTGCGGCACGTGATCGCCTTTCAGGATGAGGCGACGCCTACGCGCAAGGCCAAGCCGCAGGGGGTGATGGGGGCGGAAATCTGGGTCAAGATCGGCGACCCCGCCCCGGTCGATCCGAGCGAGTTGGACTTTCTGGCGGTCGACAGCCGCACCCCGTACACGACTGACTTCGACGGCGCCGACGGCGGCAAGACCGCACATTATATGTTGCGCTGGGTAAACACCCGCGGCGAAAAAGGCCCGTGGTCGGAAACGGCGAGTGCCACAATCGGCGCATAGGCGGTTCGGTCCGCGATCCCGGCTCAAGACGGACAAACGTTGACCGAATGTGAAGGCTATCCTTGGCACGAACAGGGGGAGATGACACGCAAATGCGCCAGGCAAGATTCTACGAGGTCGCAGTAGCGGCGCAGCTCATGCATCCGAAGGACTGTTGGGCTGTGGACGAGCGGCAGCGCAGGATTATTTCCGCGGGGTTGCTCCCCCCGCGCTGCGGCGAGCTCGCCGTACAACTCGGCATTCTCAAGCAGAGAGTCGTTGACCGCATTCTTCAACTTGAGAGCCAATACCGGGCGGAAGGGAAACATCCCGCCGACCCGTTGGCTGCAGCCCCGCGCTTCGATCAGCGTATCCCCCTGGCCCGGCGACGCGCTGTGGCGGGAGTGGTTGTTCTGATTGTCCTTGGCGCCACATGGTACTGGTTCCGAGACGGCTCCGCTGTGTTCGGGGTGGCAAGCGTCATGGGGACTCTCTGGGTTGCCTTGGAAGCCGTGTTCCCCGCGGGCTTTAAGGGCCCAATCGCGCTGCACCGGGGCATCCGTGTTTTGACTGTTGTGCTGGCTGGGATTTGTCTAATCTATTGTGGTTATGTGACTTATCAAACGTACATTTTGATTGACTCCGTTCCCGCAGATCAACCGATATCGAAACTAGACGGCGTAGCATCGTTGTGGCGCCGGTTTGCTGCGAGCGCTCTGATATTGGGCGGTTGCGGTATGTGTTTCTTTGCGCTCGCGCTTGTCCGGCGGGTGGAGATCTGGGTCCACGAAAACCGGAACGACTTGGTCCAGGAGCTTGTTCGCAAAGCGTGCGCCGGACTCCAGGAAACGCCCGCATTGCCGAAACCCGAGCGGGAAGAGGCTCGGTTCAAGTTAGCAGAGGACGTCTTGCGGACCGCCGCCTATGCGGTTAGCCTGAATCCCTGGGATAGAGTCCTATCGTGGCTGCTTCCGTGGAAGCGGCCCATCGGAGCCCCGTCGCTCTGGTATCTTGAGCCATGTACTGACCCGCAGAAGGGCTTCGATATCCGGATGACGGTGGTCCCCGGCGCTTCGTTGGAGGCGTGGCATGCCTTCGAAATGATCCAGAAGAACCACCACCCGGTTGCCTTAGACAAGGATGCGTTCCGTAAGGCAATGCAGGACTGCACGAGCCAAGGTGAACTGGACGAAGTAGCCTTCAGAAGGCTACGTGACGACCAACAGTTCGTTAGCCTCAGCGGTTTCGTCTTTGGCTATTGTCACGGGATTCCCTACGGGGATTTCGATGGTTGTCTGGCGGTAGACCGAACGTATATGGGCGCTCTTGAGGATGCACCCCTGCCGAAGGTCGTTGCCCGGTGGCTGAATTTCGCCTCCTTTGCGGCGTATCCCGTTGTCGCGGGTTCGGACGGTGACGGGAAACCAATAGGGGTCGTAATTGCATTCAAGAACGTTCCGAATGGTATAACTCCTGAAGACCAAAGCGTTTTGGTGACCTGCGCTCAGCTGCTTGGGCTTCTGTTGACAAAGGCGACTGAGGAGAGAATCCCATGTGTGGAACAGACCACGACAGCGCTGCCATCGTGCGCGACCTAGAGAAGCACCTTGAAGACGACACTTTGTCATTGGCTTTCCACGCGCGCATGCGCCGGTTACGCAAGGGCAGCCCCAATTTCATACACAACCTGCTGATCCCGATGGCCCGTCTGCTCTGGTCTCACGACCGGGTACCGTCGGTAGGCGAGCGACCGGCACGGAAACACGGGCGTTCGTGCTGCGCGTGTTGCATCGTTCGCACCGGCAAATGACGCCGCCGACTTCGCCGCCGCTTCGCACAGTCACGACGCCTCAGATATTGACAGCGGCACCTTCGCCGATTCCCGCATTAGTGCCAAACATCGACAGCTCGCCCATCAGTGGTATCTGGAGGACCCAGAAGTCGGC
>DATKZH010000667.1:0-4986 GCA_035528065.1 Thermoguttaceae bacterium
CGTGATCCTCGGCACGATCGCGGCCGCTCGGGATACGCCGCCCGTCTTGGACCGGGGCCGCGATTTCAGCAGCGAGGGACACGACTACACGGGCCCTCCCGTCGAGAAGGTGCTGGAGAACGTCGGCCTCGAAGGGGAAGCGCGGTGCGTCTTCGCCCTGGATAAGAACGACGGCCGCTTGCGCTGGGTGCATACGCCCCAAGGAGCCGTGCCGCACAACGCGGTGGCCGTCTCCAACGGGCGCGTCTACCTGCTGGACAAGCCCAGCGCCGCCGCGGCCGAGCGGATCAAACGCCGCGGCGGATCGCCGAGCGAAGACGCCTCGCTCGACGTGTTGGACCTTTCGACCGGAAAACGGCTCTGGCGTCTGGACGAGGGTTTCGACAGTCGCGTCGGTCTGCGGCTGGGCAAGGGCGTCCTGCTGGCCACCGACATGAAAGGGATGACCGCTTACGACGCCGACGACGGCAAGCGGCTCTGGTCGGTCGACGCGTCGCAACCGATGCACCACTGCAGCGCGTTCGTCCGCGTGCCGGTCATCGCGGGCGACTGGGTCTACGACGAGCCCCACGCGTACGCGCTGCGAACGGGCGAGCTTCGTCAAAACCCCGACGGCAATCCCTGGCGATGGGGCGGGTTCCGCGGCTGCGGCACCGTCTCGGCCGCCGACGGGATGCTCTTCTTCCGCACGGGCAACCCGGCCATGCTCGACGTCGCCGGCGACACGGGCCAACACGAACTACCCGGCGTCCGCCCGGGCTGCTACATCAACATCATCACCGCCGGCGGCCTCGTGCTGATGCCCGAAGCCTCCAGCGGCTGCGGCTGCCCGTACAACTTCCAGACGACCGTCGTTCTTGCAAACGGCCCGTAGGGCAGGGCGATTCGGGACTGGGGGCTCGGGAAGAGAATCCAAGCGTCGTTCCAGGAAGAAGGAAAAAAGGGTTCTTCCGGGAATTTCGTGGCTCAGCGATGCGGCAAGTACCGGTGCCTCTTCTCTGTTCCGTCCATGAACAGAGAAGAGGCACCGGTACTTTCTGCCGGGCGGGCTTGGACCTGGTCCCAGCAGCCACGAAATATCCTGAAGAACCGAAAAAAGCGGTCAGAGCTATTCTTCGCCGGTTCCCAACGCACTTTGGTCCGGTTGTGGCTTGACGCGCTTGGGCGGAAAGGAAACCACCTCGTGCTTCGATTTCTTCTGCCTTTCGCACAGATCCCGGCAGATGGCGTCGAGATCGTAATTGAATTGCCCGGCGTATTCGTCCCGGGCCTTGCGGACCTCTTCGACGATGGGATCGCGAAATCCTCTTGTTGCTGCGCAACCTGGGCACTTTTCCGAACGAGTCTTGCAATGTGGGACGTCCAATGCGGAAAAGTGTCCAGGCTACCCGCTTCGTCATTCGTCATTGCTCATTTCCCCTGTCCACGGCTGCCGGCGTGTTGGAGGTTCAGTTCCAGGAGGTTGGCCAGGAGTTGTTCGTCGGAGATGGCGGGGTCCCAGCCGTAGGCGTCGAAGACGGCCTGGTCGAGTTTCTTGTGGGCCAGGTCGAGCCAGGTGGGCCGCTGGTTGTAGAGGTTCGTCAACGTCCGCTGCTTGAGCCGCTTGGCACACTCCTCATCCCGCGCCACCACCCGCGGATACCGCACGATGCCGATGCCGCGGTCGTCGGGGTCGTGGACGTACCGATCCCACGGCCCGCCGACCGACCCGGCAAACTCCAACACCTCCTCCCGCGTCCACTCCGGAGGATTCAGCCACCGGTTCCGCAACTCGTCCAACTCCTTCGCCGCCGTAGAAATCATCGCTTTCTGGTCGTCCGTGGGTTCTGGGAAAGGAAACGTCTCGAACGAAGTTGTTGACGTATAGCGAGGACGGGTCTCCAATTGAGTACCCAACCGTAGAGCCCATGTTTCGTGGAGACGTGACTGAAGGACGCCAGAAAAGTATTCGTCGTGCCTGGCAAACGCAAACAATTGATGATCTGGCAGCGTTGGACGCTGCATCCAGACGAATAACCGATGTTTTCCCAAGCTTATTGTTACCAAGAACCTCGGAAGCACTGATAAAGCGCCACGCATCGCCGGGCGTGGTTCCACGTGAATCCACCATTTCTCCCGATACGTTTTTCGCTTATTGGCGTCCCGAGCCGGCTTGACCTCGGCTTGGATGTGGCTGAACGGGGCTTCATAGCAAGCGGCTTGTTCGATTAAGGTGTCCACGCCGAAGTCGATCATCCACATTCCACGATTACGCCGCGTTACGTCCAGTCCGTTTACCCAGGGAACTATGACATCGGAGTTTGGGCGTCCGTGTGGGTTCGGGCTTCGCAGCATTTCCAGGGCAACGGATTCTTGGATGTCGAATGCACCGCCTTTCGTGTCCGCCATGTAGCAGATATTCGCATTCTCCTTCAGGCGCCGCGCGGTTGTGGTATCGGCAACGCTTCGAAGATTGGCGTTGATGCGATCCGCAGTCTCTCCGTCAAGAAGTCGGCTCACATCGCTGCCGTCGTCGAACCCGACCATGGACACATGAACTGCGGCTCCGTCCAGTATCCAGTCGCGGTCGCCTTCCGCAAAGAAGATGTCACCAGTCTCTTTGACTCGTTCCAAGACTTTCCGATTCGCCCCGCCCCGAATACCTTGCGTTGCAAGAAGACCCGCGCGGCTACAATTCTGACGGACAATCTGTTGGCGAGCTTTCTCGAACCAGTAGCAGCAAAGGTCCGCTTCCCTTGGAACACGCGCACCCCAAAGTCGAAACATCGAATCTACGTATTCGTCACCCAGGTGAGTTCGCAAGAGCTTCCCACCCAAGAACGGCGGATTCCCCACGATGAAATCCGCTTTCGGCCACTCCGGCTCTTTCGGATGCTCCGGATCGGACAGGTCGAGGATCGCGTCCATCAGCTTGATGCTCTCGATCGGCTCGAGCACCGGGTCGCGCGGGGGGCTGAAACCGTTGTAGTGCATCCATTGGAGATAGCCGATCCAGATCACCACCTGGGCAAGCTGCTGGGCGTAGGGGTTGATCTCGATGCCCGCAAGCTGCGTGGGACGCACGTGCGGCAACAGGCTCACGTCGTGGTTGGCCCCGTAGGCGATCACCTCCTTCTCCAGGTCCAACAGCAGGTTGATCGCCACGTAGAGGAAATTGCCCGACCCGCACGCCGGGTCGAGGATCTTCACCTCGGCCAGCCGGGCGACGAAGTCCAACAGCGTCCGCTCGAAGTCGCGCAGGGCCTTCGACGGTTTCCGCGCGGCGAGGGAACGCCTCGGCGCCTTGGCGACCTTCTCCCACTGCTTGTCGCACTTCGCCCGGACCTCGGCCCACTCGCGGCGCAGCGGGGCCATCACCACCGGTTCGAGCAGCGTGAGGATGTCCTGGCGGCTGGTGTAATGGGCGCCGATCTGGGAGCGTTTGGCCGGGTCGAGGGTCCGCTCGAACAGCGTGCCGAAGATCGACGGCTCGACGTTGCCCCAGTCGTAGTCGTTGATGCGGATCAGCTCCTCGATTTCGCCGCCGCGCAGCTCGATCACCTCGGCGTCGGCGAACAGCCCGCCGTTGAAGTGCATGATTTGGTCGGCCCCGAAATCGCCCCCCTCGGCCATGGCGGAAAACAGCGACCCGAGCCGCTCGCCGAGCCGCTTCGGCTCGTTCTTGCTGCCGGAGAGGATGCGGGAGAAGAGCTTTTCGGGCAGCAGGCCGATGTCCTCGCCGAACATGCAGAACATCAGCTTCATGAGGAAGTGGGCGGCCTGGTGGGCCTCGACCCCGCGGACCCTCATGCCGTCGGCCAGCAGCCCGAACCGTTCGGCCGCCTGCCGGGTGATGCTCTCGGTGGTCTGCCCGGGGCGGAGTTCGTCGGGCCGGGTGAAGAGCTTCCGCAGCAGGTCGAGGTTGCCGACCTCGGCCAGGCCGTCGAGGTCGAAGCGGTGGACCTTTTTGACCGTGCCGGTGAAGTTGGTGTGGATCTGGAAGCGGTCCAGATCGCAGACCACCAGCAGCGGCGGGTTTTCGAGGTCCTCGCGGTAGAGCAGCAATTGCTGGTAGGCGGCGTCGAGGTTCTTGTGCTTGCCCTTGTACTCCCAGCCGAAATGGCCGCGGAGCCAGACGTCGGCCCAGCCCTTGCCGCCGGCGGTCTTGTTGACGCCGCGCTCGAAGGTGTAGAAGGCGCCGTCGGGATCGGCCGCGGCCGGCTTGGGCTGGCCGAGCACGTCGCACAGGTCGAGGAAATGCTGCTGGCAGGCGCTCCGCTCGGAGAGGTTCGCCCGCTTCCACTTGGTGATGAACTCGTGCGGCGTCATGCGTGGTGTCCGCGAGGTCGATTTCGAGGTTTGTCCGTGAATAGTCCAAAAGTAGGGTGGGCACTGCCCACCAACTGTTTTCGAAGAGATTCTTGGTGGGCAGTGCCCACCCTACCCGACTTTGCGGTTGACTGCAAGAGTCTTGTGGCGAAATCTCCCGGCGTTCCGGGCTTGACTTTTGGGCCGCCGGTAGTGTACATATATGTACTGGCCCGGTCCGCGCTGCGGGCGGCTCTTTGACAAGGCGGTTTTCGTAGCCGGATTCGCAAGAATTCGGTTCTTCGCATTTCGGCTGAATGCGGCTGAATTCTTGCGAATTCAGCTACGGGTAAATCACTTCCGGCCGGTCGCCAAATAGGGGGGACGCGGAGGCTTGGGAATTGTTTTCTCCGCGGAAGCGAAATTCAGGAAAACCGGGAAACAATGTCGTAAGTCCAGACTGTGACTTGCCTTACGCCCGAGCAAGAAGCACGCCATAAGACCTGACCGAGCCGCCGATGTCAAGGGCGAACGAACGGCTTAAACCGTTGGAGAATAAGGAGTTATGAAAACATAGGCTGGGCCGTCGTCCTCGGGCACGGTGGCGTGGGGCGGGAAACAATCGGGTTCGAGCCGGGTCCGGCAGCGGCGCTCGTTTCCATAACCATCGGCAAGGCAACGACTTGCGAGAATGCCCGC
>DATKZH010000668.1:0-28120 GCA_035528065.1 Thermoguttaceae bacterium
CATGGGAACATGTGAAAACCGCTTCCATGTTCTACACCGGGCCCCTTTTCTTCGCACCCCAGTTTACGCAAATACCTCGCAATCGCGTTAGCCCGGGTAGACTGGGTAACATGCGGGGGCGCGCGATGGGGGTTGCAACCTCTTCATTTGGATTTCCCCAGATGCGGGAACAGACTGTACCTGAGCCGGGCCGACCTGTTATCCAGGCCATGATTGGCGTGTCATCATCACTGCCGTCCCGATTGGGTGCATAGCCGTCAGTGTCGCGGCAGATTGCGCCGGGTGTATGGTAGAACAGATTGTGATAGCGCCGGTTTGGCCAGATACCACACGAACCGGCAACATCATCCATTTCCGCGATAGAAAGGATCTTGCCGTCGCAGTCCAGAGCATAGAATTTGGTCGAACCATCGATATAGTGACGTTCACCATCGTATTCGATCTCAGGGACGGTGTGGTGGACGGTCGGTGCCGGGCCCCCGGTCAGTTCGTAATGGCGGCCGACCCAGCCCATGCCTCCTTCGGCTATGGCGATGAACGAGGCGGTCCAGTGGGAGCAGAATCCCGGATTGGGAAGATTGTTGAAGGTGAGAATCGGCTCGACCGGCTCCCAATCATGATTGGAGGAGGCCTGGTCGCCGAAGCCGAACATCCAGTACGAAAGCGCCCGGGCCTTTTCGTCGTTGGTGGTCCAATTGTCAGTGGCGCTGGCTGCAAAACTCGGCAGATCGGACAGGTCCAGAGCGTTGTCGCTCAGTACCTTGATGTTGAATACGTCGGCTTTAAGCAGGCTTCCAGTGCCGATCAGCAACACCAGGATCACGAAGCGCAACACGTTTCCCCGCGTCATAGTCTATCCCCCGTCATTTCCAAAACGTTCTACTGACCGTCAGCGTCAAAGCCGCTCGTAGCGTCCCGGGTGACTGTCAACTATGATGGGTTGTTATCCCGACGCTTGCGCGATTCTGACGATCATGCCGAACCATGTCAACCATCTGGAGCAAGATTCCCTGCCCGGAGGACCGTGAGACGGCCGCGGGCCAAATGGCGCAAATTCTTGACCGCTAAAGGGACCGGCACTATCAGTGGGGACGTTATTGATGTTTGCATTTTGAATGAACGCTTGGCCGGGCCCAGTATCCCGGAAAGCCGGGCCTCCGTTGTCGGCCCTCGTTCAATGACGATGCAAGCGTCAATAGATGGACTGCGCCAGACTTGGAAGGAGTGCGCCATGACGACGTATGCGGCGTTGACGGTGTCCATTTTGCTGAGTGCAACATACGCCTGGGCAGAACCCGACAGGAACGAAGACGGTGCCGTCACCAACACCACAAGCAACCTCGTCCACAACGGCGACTTCGAGACCGTGTCGTCTGACTGCCCGCCGAGCGGGATATTCTTGTGCGGGTAGAAGTCTGGGATCACTTCGATTATTCGACCAGCTGCTGGGATCATAGCCCCTGGTTTCCCGGCAGCAACATGAACTACACCTACGAGCATTCACTTTGGAGACGGTTGTTATGGCGCTAGGCGTTTCGGCATCGATTTCCACCGACGGAGCAGTCATCTACTACACAACGGACGGCAGCACACCAGGGCCGCAATCAGATCGCTACGACGGACCGTCCACGATCACCGAAACAACCAGCGTAATAGCGGTCGGCGTGAAGAGAGGTATGAAATCGAGTGGCATTACTCACGCACCGTTCACAAAGTTCGGTCGCTGACGTTCTGAAGGGCGTGGCAATAGACGCAACCAGTAGAACCAAGCGGAAAGGATGTACGATGACCAAGTTGAATCGGCGTGCTTTCGTGAAGGTGAGCTCGGCCGTCGTGGCGATTTGCACGACGCGCAAGTTCACAAAGGTGGCAGACGGGGCCGAAGATCCGATGGATTTCGACGTCGGCAAACAGATCTACAAATCGCTCAAGTGGGGCATGATCCGCACCGACGGGTCGACGCTCGATAAATTCACGATGCTGAAGGAACTAGGGTATGACGGTGTCGAATTGGACAGTCCTGAAGGAGTTGACAAGCGGGAAGCACTCCAGGCGAGTCGCGAAACCGGATTGCCGATTGAAGGCATCGTGAATTCCACGCATTGGCGAATCCGCCACTCTGACCCCGACCCAGCGATTCGTGCCCAGGCACTCGATAATATGCGTACGGCTCTTCGCGACGCCAAGTACGTGGGCGCCGACTCGGTCTTGCTCGTACCCGGCAAGATTACCGATCCAGAAACGGAGAATCACGATCAGGTGTGGGAAAGATCGATTGTCGAGATTCGCAAAGTCTTGCCATTGGCAGAAGACCTAGAGATCAAGATTCTCATCGAAAACGTTGGTAACGGATTCTGTTACGATCCCAACCAGTTCGCCCAGTACATCGACGAGATCAACAGCCCTTGGATCGGCGTGCACTTTGACATTGGGAATCACATCTGGGTCAGTCCACCGGCCGAGTGGATCCGCATCCTTGGAAAGCGGATCAGGAAGCTCGACATCAAGGATCGGACCAAGATGCGAGAGAAGACCAAGATTGGCGAAGGCGACGCAGATTGGCCGTCGGTGCGCAAAGCGCTTCAGGAAATCGGCTACCGAGGCTGGGCCGCGGCCGAAGTTAGCGGCGGTGATCGCGATCGCCTGGCTGAAATCCTTCAACGAATGAACCGTGTCGTCGGGAAGTCTGACGGCAGGCCGCCAAAGCAGCTTCCGGGAGCGACCAGCGAGGAGTAAACAATACCGCCAGAAGCAGTCTGGCAGATCTGTCCCCGTCCAACGAGTGTGTGTCCATCAATCGGGTGGTAGGATTACCAGGTCGATCCACCCAAATGGGGCGCACAAACTCGCTGGATGCGGACAGGAGGCATGACCGGACCGTTCCCACGGGGAAAAACGACTGGTTCTACTTCTGCGAAGGTGTCGGTGGTTTGCCTCCTTTGCCCTTTTTCGCTGTTGTGGACGGGGAATTGTAGGGCACTGCAGGCTGAGGGAATGCCGCGAGCAATTGGGTTTCCAGATCACGGATCGTCTGCCCATACTCCGTTCGTTCTGCCAGATTCTGATTCTCGGCCGGGTCATTCTGGTGGTCGTAGAGTTCGTAGACGGGCGGTTGGCCCGATTTCGTCCAGCGGACGAATCGCCAGCGATCGGTTCGCATGGCGACGCCCATGTAGCCGCCTTTGGGATACCAACTGAAGGCGGCCGTTGAGCCGCCGGACATCGGGTCTTCCAGACTGGCCCGGAAGCTCCGGCCTTCAGTTCCCACGGGTGCCGGCAGGCTGCATATTTCCGCCAGTGACGGGTAGATATCCACGAAGTCGACTCGGGCGCGCGTTGCCTGGCCGATGCCCTTCTGGCCGGGAACAGAGACAATCAGCGGGGCCCGCGTGGCACCTTCGTAGTTATTGTGCTTGCCGCCCCACCAGCCGTGCTCGCCCATATAGTAACCGTGATCGCCCCAGAAAATAACAGTCGTGGTTTCCGCCAGACCGGATTCGTCCAACGCATTCAACAGGCGGCCGACTTGGGCGTCGATATAGCTAATTGCCGCGAGATAACCATGGAGACATTGGCGACCGAACTCCGGAGTGATCTTGCGGTCTTTGGGGACTCCTGCGTACCAGTAGAAGTCAGCTCCCGACTGCGCGGCGAACGCCGGTGCGTCGTGAGGAGCGTATGGATTGTCCGGCAAACTTAGATCTGCCTCGCGATACAGGTCCCAATACTTCTGCGGAGCCACCCATGGCACGTGGGGATTGTGAAAACCGACGGCGAGGAAAAACGGTTGATCCGGCCTGGCAGAGAGTTCCTGTAATGCCGCCACAGCCTCGCGGCCGATATCGCCGTCGCTCAACGCCTCATCGTCGACCTCGGGAGCCTCGAACGCCGGACCACCATAGAAGGGCGCATTTTCTCCTTTCTGCGGGATCGGCTGGCCCGACGCTTTCAAGGCGGCCAGTCGCCTCGCGACCATGGCCGTCCCTTCCGGTCCATAACGCGGCTGTCGTGACTGCCACGACGGAACGCTCCAGGAAGCCGGGTCGTCGATTCCAACATGGTAGACCTTGCCCAGGCTGCGAGTGAAGTAGCCGTGGTTCTTGAAATACTGGGGCAAGGTCACGACGTCCGTCATGGTTTCACGCAGCGCCGGACCGATCTGGAAGATCCTTGTGGTTGCCGGATAGCGGCCCGACAGGAGCGAAATCCGCGACGGACTGCACAACGCCTGTTGGCAATAGGCGTTCAGAAAGACCGTGCCACGTGCGGCCAGCCGGTCGATACTCGGTGACCTTACAACCGTGTCACCGAAGCAACCGAGTTGCGGCCGGAGATCGTCGACGGCAATGAAAAGGACATTCATCCTTCGCTCGGCAGCCACAACAGGAGTTGCCGCCGCCAAACAGGCAAGGAGCATGAGAGACAAGGCGCAGACGTTCTTCATGGGAGTTTCTCCGAAGCTTCGAGTGAGTCACCGAACCGTGGACGCGAAGCGTACTTGTTCTGCCAAGAAGTATACATGCCCCTTCGAACGTTAGGAATCGGACCGGCGCCGCGACTCCAGCCCTCCCATCCGGCACGACATTCCGCTATAGCGGGGGGCAGACTACTCCGTGTGGCAGTACAACTACCGTGCTCAGTCGCTATCCGACCTGATCTGCTTGCCCGCAATCGCTGGTATTCGGCCGTGTTGTCGTCAGGCACTCTGTTCGCCTCGGAAAAGACCAACTCGTTGAAAATAGTATGGTCGAGTCGGTCGTTGACGCAAAGCCCGCAGTCAAACGTCGGCAGATCCGTCCTGTAAGTCGCGAGCTTCGTATCGCGGCCTATTGACACGGATCACGACGGGATGTCGGATGATTGGGAAATAGCCGTCGGTCTGGCCCCCAACGATCCGGCCGACGGCAACCTGGATCGCGACAGCGACGGGTACACGAACCTTGAAGAATCTATTCACAGTGAGGGGTGATCATGACCACCAAAGGCCTTGCTTTCGTCTGCCTCTTGCTGATGGGTTGTTCGGGTTCGGCCCAGGACACGAGGACGCCGAAGGGAACGATCGATCCGGTTGATGATGCGCAGGTCGAACTTACCTTGGCCCAAGCGGGGAAGGTCTTCAAGCTTTACCGCGGCAGAATCTATCGCGTCAACGAACATTCCGGCCGCTGGGATTTTGTTGCGGAAGGCTACGATCCCGACTTCTACGAGAAGAACTATGTGGAACAGGACGGTGCGATCTTCCGCAAACACGAGAACGGAAAGCTGTACCGCGTCCGCCGGGAGTTCTCGGGTGATTTTGAAGACGCCCGCACTATTCGGGATCTGATCGGCCGGTGGAGTAAAGGCTGGCTCTGGCCCGAAATCAGCAAAACGCTCACTCCAAGGAATACGGAGCCCTGAAGTTGTCGGAGATATCATACCATGACGATCCGCTGTCTATTCATTGCTTGCGTGATCCTGTTCTCGACCCGCTGTCATGCCGCGATCGATACGATCATCCCGCTGCCGAAGGAAATTCGGGCGGTGGGCAAGCCGATTCCGCTGGAAGGTTTTGGCATCGTCGCAGCGGGCGATGAACAGTCGCTGATCGGGGCGGCTGAGATCAACCAGCGGATCGTTTCGCTGGGCGGGCAGCCGCTGCCAGTGAGCCGGCTGGACGGTCGCCTGCCGGAGGGCAGGTGGATCGTGGTGGCACCCTGTACGGCGAAAGCACTCGCGGCGGTGACACCGCCTCTCGACGTCAGTCCTGACCAGCCGGGCCCTCAGGGATACGCGATCCGACCAACCGGGAGCGACGACGATCTCAAGCTGCTGCTGGTCGGCAGCGATTCGCTGGGTACACTTTACGCGGCGGTGACCTTCCGGCAACTGATCATCCAACAGGAGGGGCGACTGGAGATCCAGCCGGCAGCCGTACGCGACTGGCCCGACTTCAAGACCCGCTGCAACGGGGCGCCGTTTTCCGAAAACCTGCGAGGCGACTGGTACGGAATCTTGAGCGCCGAGGCCAAAGGCGACGTGACCAAGGCCCGGCAACTGGCCGAAGGGTGGGTGGCAGCTCAGAAACGGCACTTCGACTGGTTCTTACGAGCCAAGATCAATATGGCCTGGAACCGTACGAGCATCGATCCCGGCGACGCACCGGAGAAGACGACGATCGCCCGAGCGGCTTTGAAGGAAGTCCACGACTATGGCTGGAAGCGAGGCATCGTAGCGATCGACGCCGATACGACGTCCATCGGCCGCTTCCCGCGGGACCAGGACAACGCGGACTTCAACGGGTGCGTGCTATCGAAGTCGCACGGCAAGTATTTCTGCTGGTCGCGGCTGGATTATCATCAGCGACGGGCCGAGCGGGCGGCCCAGTGGCTGGCCGATTGCGGCTATCGCGGCTACTACCTGCACGCCACCGACAGCGGCGGCTGGGCCAATCCGGCCTTGTGGGACGAACGCTGCGACGAGTGCCGCAAGAACTACGGGGATGACCACGCCAAAGCCGACGCCACGGTGTTCGGCATCTACTACGACGCGATCAAGCAGCGGATACCGGACGCGAAGTTCGTCGCGGTCGTCTATCCCTACACGGGGCGCTACCTGGATCCGGAAAATATCTATCGAGACGCGGCGTCGGCGATGGGACAAGGCGACGCAGCCCGGGGCGTGGCCGAGCGGGCGACCGAGAAACTGACCGACTTTCTCGAGCGGCTGAACTCACTGCTGCCGCCGGATATTGCCATCTGTATCCGCGAAAGCGAACGAAAAGATCTGGACCTCGTGCGGCGTGCGTGGGGACGGCGGCCATTCTACTTGTACTACGAATATGCGTTCTGGAAGGGCTGGCGGCCCTATTTTCTGACCTCGCCGCTGATGACCCGCTCGCTCTACTACCCCGACTACGACGACATCCTCTTCGGCAACGTTTCGGGATCCGGCTGGCGTGAGCTGACCCAGTTGTTGGGTGTCGAATGCGCCTGGCACGTGGATCGACCCGGCTCGGCCGATTTTGACTCGGCCCGGTGGCACGATTGGGCCGCCGTGGGTGACGTGCCACCCGAACGGCAAGCATTCGCCCAGCGGGCCTGCCGATTCTGGTTCGGCGAGCAGGCCGGCCCGCTCATCGCGCCGGCTTTTGCCGAGAACATCAGCCACGAGTACATCTGCTTTCCCGAGGAAGTGCTGGATCAGGTGAAACTGGCCGATCCAGTCCGCACGATGCAGGAACAAGCCGCGGCCGCCGCTCGTGCGGCAGCGTCGCTCGACAAGCTCTGGACGCTCCAACAGCAGTCGCCTGTGCTGTTGGGCGACGAGTACGCCTATTTCCTGAACCTTTACCAGATGACGCACGCGGCGAGAATTCTCGCCGAACACCGAGCGGCGATGATGGCGGCGCGTCTGGCGATCCAGCAGAGTGACCGGCCGGAAGCCCTGCGGCAACAGGCAGCGGCACGCTCGCTGCTCGACCAAGACGCCCCGGCATGGTCTGCCCTGAACCGCCAAATACCTCAAAACCGGCGATTGACATCACCCACGCGAAAGACCTCGACTGCCGGCTTGCTCTCGACGCTCGATCCGGCCGAGCTGCGCAAGGAGATCGACGATCTGACCTCGCGAATGGACGAGCTAATCGCAGCTCACACGATACCGGGCTGGTTCGAGCGCGATTGCCGCAAACGGGAGTTGATCGCTGTGCGAACGACAGAGCCAGTCACCGTCGACGGGCACTTGGAGGAAGTGGTGTGGCACAACGCTCCGCGAATCGAACATTTTGTGGACTGGCGCCAGTTGCGACTGGAAAGCCTGGAGACGGTGGGGCAGCTGGCTTACGACGACAGGACATTGTATGTCGCGATGGAGTGCTTCGATCCCAATCCGTCGGAGATCTCCACGGCGATGCGAGGGGCGGATCAGTATCAGTTGTGCGACAGCGTGGAAGTGCTCGTGGCTCCCCGCGGCGGTGCCGACCAGTTCGCTCACTGGATCGTCGATTCGCACGGCACAATCTTTGACGCCCGGACGGAAAGGACCGATGATGGGCGTATCCAGTACACGGCCAAGTGGAACGGCAACGCACAGGTGAAGGTGTCGCGCGACGCCGACCGCTGGACGGTGGAATTGGCGATTCCACGGGAGGATATCGACATGCGTCTGGAACCGGGCGCCACGGCTCGCATTTTGCTGTGTCGCAATATCGTTCACACTCGACCCGACGGTGAACACGAGCAGAACGCGGTCGTGTTCCTGGACGGCGACAAGTTCCAGACCGTGGAGAAATTCGCCACTCTGCAGCTTGGTGACACGGCAGCACCGAGCCCTGAAGCCCAGGTTGATGTCACGTTAAGGCCAGTCACGTTTGGCCATGAGACAATTGGTGACGGATCGGGCACCTACTTTGGCGGCGACTTTGTTTTGGAAACGGATCACAACCTGCACGATGCGCGGATCACGGCCGAATACACCGACGGGGTGCGGCCGTTGGGTTCGTTGGAGTTAGGCGCCGCGCCGTTGATCCAATTGCGATGGTCGCCCAAGCAATCCGTGCGAATCGGCGTGCCGATCGAGGTTCCCGGCGTCGTCTGTACTTTCGTCGTTGACAGCCGCGAAGGGACGTGGCGGATCGAACGCCGGTTTGGTAGCCCACGCCGGCCCGAGGTGTCTGCCGACCAACTGTTTGCCCCCGGCATCGACGGCCGGGCGCTGGCCATGCCGGCCCACTTCAGCTCCTTGGACCCGCCCAAGTTGAACGTTGAGGAGGGCACGATCGAGTTCTGGATCCAGCCCGCCTGGGACGTTGTGCCCCATTCCTCCGGGCCGCGAGGCTCGCTGGAGCACACGCTTTTGAATATCGGTCCCGTCCGTCCGGAGCACTTGTACTTGTCCAATCACAGTTCGCTGACCATCTCGCACGTTTCTTCGGGAAATCTGTCGGCGATTCTCTCCAATCCCAGCTATGAGTCTCGTACACTCGATGCCGGCATCCGCGATTGGCGCGTTGGTCAGTGGCATCACGTGGCCTTGCAGTGGAAACTGGACGACAGCGGAAAGACCGCGATGGCGTTGTACGTTGACGGGCGATTAGCTTCCGATCGTTGTGTGGGCAGCGCTAAGAGTCCCAACGACCGCCCGTTGACAATGAAACCGCTCCCCTTCCCCATTCAGGTGGGTTCGATGAATACGGGTTACCGCCCGGCCGACGCCCCGATCGAAGAATTGCGGATCAGCGCGGTGCGCCGCTATAGTGAACCCTTCGTTCCTGCAAAACGTCTCGACGCGGACAGTGCCACGCCGGCCCTGTTTCATTTTGACGGTGACCTCGGTGCGGAAACTCCGGCTGGCTGTCAGGCCGTCGCCGGCCCCGTGCAGTAGCCGTCGCTGGTAGATTGTGTCAATGCTCAGCACGGTTGTCTTGGCGGAGTTGTATCGATATGACCGAGAGAAGTGATCGTCGTCCGTATATGCAAGCCAGACTCCACATTCTCACCGCGATCGCGTTCGCCATGTCACCAACGCTGCTCTGGGGCACGGCAGAAGCGGCCGATCTTAGACCGCGTCTGATCGTGCTGACCGATATCGGCGGCGATCCGGATGACCAGCAGTCGATGGTTCGGCTCATGGTGTACTCGAACGAGTTTGAGATTGAGGGGTTGATCGCCTCGGGCACGCCGGGCGAACTGAAGGAAGCGGTGACCAGGCCGCAATTAATTGGCGAGATTGTCGACGCGTATGGACAGGTTCGAGGGAATCTGGCTCAACACGCCGACGGGTATCCGAGCGCCGAGTATCTGCAAACGAGAATCAAGGCCGGAAATCCGCAACGGGGCCGCGATGCCATCGGCGAAGGGCGCGATACGGAAGGCTCGCGTTGGATCATCTCGGTCGTGGACCGGCCCGATCCCCGGCCGGTTAATATCACGATCTGGGGCGGACAGACCGATCTGGCTCAGGCACTATGGCGAGTGCGGGCCGATCGCGGTGCCGGCGGGCTGAACGAGTTCATCCAGCGGATTCGGGTTTACGACATTGGCGATCAGGATAAGATCGTTGATTGGATCTGGCGAGAGTTTCCAGGCTTGTTCTACGTGCTGGGTCAAGCCGCCGACGGGCACGACAAACGCGAGGCCGTGTATCGCGGCATGTACCTGGGGGGAGATCAGTCGTTGACCTCGCGTGATTGGATGGAAACCCACATCCGCCAGGAGCACGGGCCGCTGGGGGCGTTGTATCCCACGCGCACCTGGACCGCGCCGAATCCCCATTCGGCGATGAAAGAAGGTGACACGCCGTCCTGGTTGTACTTCCTGCCCGTCGGCTTGAGCGATCCCGGCCATCCCGATTGGGGCGGTTGGGGCGGGCGGTTTGTCCTTGCAGAGGAGCGCATTTGGCGGGATGCAAAAGACTCGGTAGGTGAAGTGGCCGACGGGCGAAGTACCGTGTGGCGTTGGCGCGACGCCTTTCAACGAGACTTCCAGGCCCGGATGGATTGGTGTGTCGAGCCACGGGAAAAGGCAAATCATGCGCCGACCGCCGTCTACAACGGCGATGCAACGAGAGCGGTCTTGACCGAGCAAGTTCGCCGTGGTGGTACGATCTGCCTGAGTGGTGCCGGATCGAATGACCCCGATGGCCACGAGTTGACGTATCACTGGTGGGTCTATCCGGAAGCCGGCACCTACCGAGGAAAGCCCACACTGGACGGTGCCAATTCGCCGCAGGTCAACGTGACTCTACCACCAGACGCAACCGGTGAAGTGCACGTCATCTTGGAAGTAACCGACAACGGCCAACCGTCGTTGACCAGCTATCGGCGGGTCGTCATCCGCGTGAACTGACGGAGCATTGCTCCCAACAAACATCAAGGACTTTCCCATGGTCCGTGTATTATCGAGCAGATCGTGTCCGGTCGGCGGTCTGTTCATGCTTCTCAGTTGTATCATCTCCGTCCCAATTGGTACCGTTTCCGCAGCCGATCCCGTTGTGCAACCGACGATCCAATGGCAACCGCGGCAGATTCGCTTGACTGCCGAGGACGAGCATCCGTGGTGGTCCTTTCCCGTCACGGCCAGATTCACGCATCAGGCGACAGGAACGAGCCTGGTTCTGGAAGCATATTGGGATGGCGGACGGGAATGGACGATTCGGTTTGCCGCACCGCAGCCCGGCGTCTGGACGTGGCATACCATTTCGGACGATGCCGGTCTGGACGGGCAATCGGGGCGGTTCGAGGTGCAGCCACCGAGGGATGACGAGACGGCCTGCAATCCAAATTTTCGCGGCCAATTGAGAATCAGCGGCAATGGCCGCTACTTCGAATACGCCGACGGCACGCCGGTGTTTCTGCTGGCCGACACGCTGTGGAGCGGTAACACATCGAGATGCGGGCTGGGCGGGCAGGAAGACGGGCCCTTCTTCCAATACCTGGCGGATCGTCGGGGGAAGGGGTTTACGACAATCCTGATCAAGTACTTGAACGGCTTTGACGATGGGCCCTCGAACCCAAAGGGCGAACGGAACGAGGGCGGGTACGCCTTTCTCGAACGAGATTTCAACCGTCTGAATCCGTCGTTCTTTCGGGCTATGGACCAGCGGATGGCGGCACTTTGGTCACACGGCTTCGTTGCCGCCATTCCAACTGCCTGGTGGGGCAAGACGAAGCAGAGTGTTTTTGACATCCAGTGGGCAACGCGTGTCAGCGTTTACTGCGCGGTACGCTACGGCGCTTACAACAGTCTGTGGTGCCTGTCGGGCGAATACCAGTACGCGGTGAAGGATTGCGGTTGGACGGAAGAGTCGTTCAACGACATGGGTAAGGCCGTGCAGGCTCACAATCCCTACGGCCATCCGCTCTCGATCCATCCGAGCGCCCGCCTCGACTGGCCGGCACCGCACAACTGCCAGTCTTCGCGGCCCTTTGATGAATCAGGCTGGCTGGATCACCATTGGCTGCAGACCGGTCAGAGCGTCGACCGCATGTGCAACATTGTGACGCGGGCGGAAGAGAATCGGGCCCTGTCGCCGCCCAAGCCGGTGTTCTGTTCGGAGGCCTGCTATGACACAAGCGACGATTCCGATCAAGCCTATCACTCCCGCTGGCAGGCCTGGGTAGCGATGCTCAGCGGCTGTGCCGGCTACGGCTACGGAGCCCACGGGATATGGCAGTTCTACGATCCATCAGACCCGGAGGGCGAAACGGGAAAGCCGGACAAGCGAGCCGTTGCCTGGTCACAGGCGCTGCAATTTGAAGGATCAGGTATGATGCGGCCTCTGCGCTCGTTTCTTACCAAGTACTCGTGGTGGCGACTCGAGCCGCATCGCGACTGGCTGCTGGTCAACGGTCGGCCGTGCCCGCTTCCCACTGCCACGGATTTGACGCCGCCTCACTGTGCAACCATTCCCGGCGAGCTCTGCATCGTCTATATCCCCCGTGGCAACGCGTCGCGGGCACTGAAACTGATCAACTTGAACGGCAGCCGTTATCGGGCGTCATGGTTCGATCCCCGAAGGCGCGAAACGATGCCCATCGGCGATGCATCGGTGGGTTCGGCCGAATGGTCTATCTTGCAGCGTCCGGCGCCAACGGATGAAGATTGGCTTTTGTGTTTGGAGAAGCGATCATGAACCGGAAGTTTGAGGCGGACACGGATACTTGGACTTCTCGAACGATGACACCGAAAGGAAGTAACGGATGAATACTACCCTGTCCTCACTCGCCTGCACCCTATTGATAGGCAATCTCCTCATCGCGGCATGTGAATCACGCGGGGCCGACGGACGCGTTCCGACGAACGTGGTCTTTCACAAAGATACCCTCTACCGCTCCGACGGTACGGGAGATAACTGGTGCATCACGTGGGCGGCGGACGGCTCGCAAGTGACCTCCATGGATGATGGCGATTGGCTGAATACGGGGCACTATTTCCACAACCACTTGTATCGACTCATCGGTGGGCCGGATCACTTCACGCGGCAGGATCTGCCCGACTATCCCGACTTGAGCGGCGAAGCGGGGAGCTGGTTTGGTTACGGTGTCATCTCAGTGGATGGGGGTTTCTATTCAACCATCTCCAAGACACCCGGGCCCCGCTGGTCGGGTCCGTTTCGCGGAATCAAGTTGCTGAAATCGAAAGACAACGGATTGACCTGGCAACGTGTCGACCGCCAGGGCCACGAGCGGAAGATCGGGCGCTTGGACGACGCACGCAACGAAGTCGATTCCAACGAGATGTTCTTTCTGGAAGAGTTCGGGCTGCCTCATCAAACACAGATCGCCTACCCGTTTTCTTATGTGAACTTTGTCCAGAATGGTCGAGACAACTCGGCCGCGAAGGACGACTTTGTTTACATCTACTCGCCCGAAGGCGCCCATTCACACAAACTGCTCCTGGCGCGGGTTGAGAAGACAAACCTCGCGGTGCGAAACGAATGGGAGTACTTCGTAAGGTTCGAGGAACATGATGAACCCCTATGGTCAGCCGACATCCAACGTCGCGGTTATGTCCACGAGTTTCCCGAAAAGAGCCTTGACGGAAACCATTTCGGCTGGTACTCCTGGCTGCCCTCGGTCGTGTGGAATGAGGGGTTGGGACTCTACATCATGGTCAACGGAGGCACGTATGCCGGACATGGCATGACGGCTTCCGACAAGGATTACTACGACAGTTGGATGCACACTCGGACGGGCAGCCTGGGATTCTGGTATTCGAAGACGCCCAGCGGACCCTGGCACCAGTTCTTCTACACGGATTACTGGACGGCGGACGATCCGGGCAACTTGACGTACCAGCCCAAGCTTTCCTCGAAATGGATCAGCGCGGATGGCCGGGAAATGGTCTTGATCTGGTCCGACGCGATGAAGAACGAACAGGGACGCTCCCACACCGTGAATTATCGCTGGAACCAGATGCATATCACGATTCGGCTGGGGACTTGATCTCGCATGCCCTGTGAACTCCGATGCTACAGAATCGTAATCAGACAGCCCGAGAGGTAGCAAAGACATGAATATTGGGCGACACCGTTGGCTTGTATGTGGCTTGCTCGGCTGGGCGGCGTACGCCGCGTGGGCGGACGATCTAACGGCCGCAACGAACACGACCGATATTGTTTTCAGCCAGTCCGCGACGACCGTCGACGTGTACGACTTTTCCGAGGTGACGATCAACGTCGCGCGGCCGCTGGCGGCCAATCCTTTCACGGATGCAGTCGTGGCAGGCGAGTTCCGCTGTGAGGACGGCGAACCGGTCAAGGTGGATGGTTTCTGCGATTCGCTAGACGGCCGCGTGTTCCGAATTCGTTTCATGCCTGTGAAACCGGGTTTGCATCGGTACTCGGTTACATATCGGCAAGGCGATTTCGAGACGAAACACGGGGGCACGTTCACGGCTCGCGACGCCAACCACCGGGGATTGGTGCGTGTGGATCCCGAGTACCCCTGGCATTTTCTCTGGGCAGGGACCGGCGAACATTATTTCTGGAACGGTACGACCACGTATTTTCTGATGGGCTGGGACGACCAGACGATTCGCGAAAGCCTGGACCGGCTGCACCGGTTGAAGGTTAATCGCGTGCGAGTCGTGATCATGGGCCGGGTGAAAGACGGTCAGGCCTGGATGGAAAATGCATATCCGACCGACAAGTTCACGTTCTTGTTGAATCCTTGGGTCGCCGCGCGTCCGGAGAGTGTCGAGGATCCGGGCTTTGACGTGACGCGACTGAACGTCGCCCACTGGCAGAAGTACGACCGGCTGTTGCGCCATGCCCGCGAGTTGGACATGGTCGTCTCGGTCATCTTCTACGTCGACGGCCGCCGGCCCGGTGTGGACCCGTTCGGCAAGTCGGGTATGGGCGGTGAGGACGAACAGCGGTACTATCGTTACGCCGTAGCTCGTTGTGCGGCCTTTTCGAACGTCATGTGGGATGTAACCAACGAGTATCATTTGTTTCGCGATGAGGCTTGGGTGAACAAGATGGGCGGGCTGATCCGTGGGTGGGACCCTTACGGCCATTTGGCCTCGGTACACGGACACGGCGAGTTTCCGTTTCGCACCTCGTCCTGGGCCGATTTTGCCATGCACCAGAAGTGGGATGAAGGCGGCGGGTACGCTTTCATCCGGGCGTGCCGTGAGAAACAGGAGCAGACCGGCCGCATCATGCCGCAGATCAACGAGGAGTATGGTTACGAAGACCACTACCCGCGCTGGGGCGGCGCCCGGAAGTGGCCCGCGCGCACAGCCGACAATCGGCGGCGGCTTGCCTGGGAGATGGTCATGGCAGGCGGATATCAGACCACGGGCGAACGCGCCGATACGGGGACCGGTTGGGGACCGGACACTGGAGGCGGCTGGATCAACGGCCGCGGCGACGACTCGATGGTCATGCTCCAGGGCTACAGTCACTTGGTCGACTTCTTCACCAGCATCCCCTGGTGGACCTTGAATCCCGACGACGATCTGATTGAAACGTCCGACCGGCCCCCCACCGCGACGATGGAATTGACACACATCGTCTATACGCGAAGCAAGCAGGGCCAAGCTACCATGTACGTCGCGGGCCGGCCGGTCGCCACCAAAGTGGTTCCGGGTGACATCTCGAACTGGGATGCGAGCTTCCACTTGGCCCTGGCGAACGAACTGAGCGGCGACCGTCCGTGGCTGGGGGATTACTATGCAGTCGCTCTTTACGACTCGGTACTGACGGACAAGGAAGTGGCCGATCGATTCCAGGCAGGAGCAGGCGCCAAGCCGGACAAACCCCCGCTACTGCAATACACGTTTCATGAAGGCAACGGCGATGTGGTCCGCGACGTTTCAGGACACGGAAAGCCGCTGAACTTGAAGGTCGAGAAGGCCGACGCCGTGCGTTGGCTGCCCGGCGGCGGATTGCGGATCCGGTCGCCCGCGCGGATCACCGGCACGGCGGCGGCCGAGAAGATCGTGCAGGGAATCGGCCACAGCGGCGAACTGACATTGGAAGCGTGGATCAAGCCTGCGAACACGTCGCAAGTGGGGCCCGCCCGAATCGTGACCCTTTCGGCCGATCCCAGCCGCCGCAACTTCACGCTGGGGCAAGCGGCCGGCGATTTTGAAATGCGGTTCCGCACCTCGACGACATCCACCAACGGCGAGCCCTCGTTGTGGTCGTCATCGCAGGATACCGACGCAGGCGCAAACGTCAGCGCCCTACGGTCCGCCACCGGCGATCTGGTTGTGCTGTATTTCGCTCATGGCGGTCAGGTGACACTGAGCGACAGCAAACTGATCGGAGGTTTGCGAGCCAAATGGTTCAATCCGCGCGACGGCAGCAGCCGGTCTGCCGAACCAGGCAGCATGAACACTTATCTCGCCCCCGACGATGAGGACTGGGTGCTGTTGCTTCGCAAGCCGTGAGATTGCGTTCTTCGCATTGTCAGCATTTGTCATTCAATGGATGTCGTAGCTGTGGTTGCCAGAACGTGGAACACCAGCGGAAGGTCTGGCAACCATAGCCACCTGAGGAGCGAACGACCATGAATACTACTAGATTAGGTGTCATGCTCACTTGGCTGGTCGCACTCGCTTCGACGGCTACCGTGCCGGCCGCCGATCGTCCGGCGCCAGCCTTTGCCGGGCCGTTGCGGGTCCATTCGGACAACCCGCGTTACTTCACGGATGATACGGGGCGTGCGATCTATCTGACTGGTGCACACACTTGGCGAACGGTCCAGGATGCGGGGACCAGCTTTCCACCGGCCGCGTTCGACTTCGCCGAGTTCCTCGATTTGCTCGGCGAGGACGACCTCAATTTCACTCGTCTTTGGATCTTTGAAAGTCCCGCCTGGGTTCGGCCGGACTCGACCATCCTGTGGCTCGATCCGTTGCCTTTCCAACGCACGGGCCCGGGTACGGCGACCGACGGACGACCGAAATTCGACGTCACTAAGTTCAACGAGGCCTTTTTTGGCAGGTTACGGTCACGAGTTGTCGCTGCGGGTGATCGTGGCATGTATGTCGGCGTGATGCTGTTTCAGGGCTTCAGTGTCTCGCGGAAGAGTCGCAGCCGACAGTATTCGCCGTGGACGTACCATCCGTTTCATCAAGCCAATAACATCAACGGAATCGACGGCGACCTGAACGGCGACGGCGAGGGCTACGAAAGTCATGAACTGCGGATCCCGGAGATCACTCGGATTCAGGAAGCGTTCGTCCGCAAGGTCATCGACACGGTGAACAACCTGGACAACGTGATCCTCGAAATCGGCAACGAGTGCCACGGCGGTTCAACGGCCTGGCAGTATCACAGGATCGATGTGATCCACCATTACGAGCAGACGAAGCCGAAGCAGCACCCCGTATGGATGACTTTTCAGTGGGACGGCATGGACGGAGCGGGCACGAACCAGGATCTGTTCGAGAGTGCGGCAGAGGCGATCTCGCCGGGAAGCGCCTCGGGCTCGGCGAAAAAGGCTTACGAAATCGATCCGCCCGCAGCCACCGGGAACAAAGTCGTCATCGTCGACACAGACCATGTGAACCCCGGAAACCTGGACCGGGCGGACTGGGTATGGAAGTGCTTTACCCGCGGACTCCATCCGATCTTCATGGACAACCCGTCGATCCGAGGCAACGACAAGCACCCGACCCTGGCCGATTGGGCGCCCGATGGTCCCAGCGCCAAGACGCGCGCGGCGATGGGGCACACACTATGTTACGCGAGGAAGATGAACCTTGCAGACATGACGCCCACACACGATGCGAAGGTGTGTTCGACTCGCTATTGCCTGTGGAATCCTGGCGTCGAATACCTCGTGTTTCAGCCGCAGAACGACGTGATCGGTCTGCAGTTACCCGCGGGGACCTGGCAGATCGAATGGTTTGATCCGCGTCAGGGCACGGTCGTGCAAACGGAGCAAGCGACTTTAGGCGAGGGGAAACAAGCCTTTCGTGCGCCTTTCGCAGGTGCGGCGGTTCTGTTTCTCAAGGCAGCGAGGGCAAGAAGATGAAAGAAACGAGACAAAATCAACGGATACGACTATGCAGAAATCGCAGGGAACCCGTGCGTCGTCGGGGAAATTCGCCATGAAGTCCGCTGGAAGGAGCACGCGTTCGGTGTGACCAGCAGCGAAGGGTTCCGCCCGGCGCACGGCTACTACTGCGGCGAAATGGCTTGGGGGGACACGGACGGGGACGGCGATCGCGATTTTGCCTTCGCCGGTCAAGGCGGCGGCTTTCTCGGCTGGTTCGAGAATCGGGGAAACTCAGATTCGCGTACGGACGGAGATTTTCGCGCCCTCGTGCAATAGAATGGGCGATGACCTCACCGTCCGACGCGGTATTGTACCTGAAGGTCCATTGACGAATCGCAGAAGGTAACGAAACCATGCCTTGCCGACCGGCTCTTGTGGTTCTGTGTCTGATCGTTCTCTGGCCGATCGCGCTAGGCGTACGGGCTTCAGAGTCCGTGACGGTATTGCAGTCGGGTAGTCAGCCGGGACATTATCTCGTGTGGAACGGGAAGCCGCAGTTGTTGATCGGCGATTCCGTCACGCAGGGATGGATGGAGTGCGGTGAGAACTTCGATCAGCGCGGCTACGTCGACGCCTTGGCCGCTCGGGGGATCAACCTGCTGATGATCTGGGCCTTCAAAGGAACCAGCGCCGAAATACAACAAGGGGACGTCCGCATCGGGTACGACGCTCCTGAATTGTGGCCGTGGACAGGCTCGCCGGACAAACGCAGTGTTGAACTTCGGGAGTTCGATCCAGCCTATTTCGCCAGGCTCCGCGAACTGGTTTCGTACGCGGGCTCAAAGCAGATCGTGGTATTGATCACCGTCCATGACGGCTGGCCCAAGACGTGTTTCGAAGGGCACCCGTTCAATCGTGCACTGGGCAACGGGCCGCTGGCCGACCGGCGGGACTATGTTGACTTGGCTGACTACGATCGCGAAATGCCGGAGCAATTCGATCCGGGCTGGAATTGGCGGGAGAAGAACCAGTACTTCCAGGAGCGTTTCTGTGCGCGATTGATTGCCGAGTTGACGCCGTGCTCCAACGTACTGTACGAGATGTTCAATGAAGGTGAATGGTACGATCGACAGAAACGCGATCGGCACGAGCAGCATTTCCTGGCCTTTTTCCGCGCCCGTTGCGACAACCTCTTGCTGTCCAACTCGGATCACATCGCCAGTGACGACCCGCACACGGATCCCAAGTTGGACGTGGTCACGCTGCACCCCAAGGATTGGGTCGGGCATTTCCCGGTGTTCGAACGAGGCTTCCGCAAGATGCCGCCCAAGCCGTATCTGTACAGCGAGCCGGTCCCCGAGTTCGATGGCGAAACGCCGTCCTTGGACGACGTCCGCCGCAGCGTTTGGGAAACCGCTTTGGCTGGTGCCGGCTGGGTGAATCAAAACGACCCCAGTTTCGGCTGGGACAGTCGCACAACGATTGCCGCCCAGGCCGCGGCCCGTGATCGCGCTTATAACGTCGCCGGGCATTGCGCCCGCTTTTTCAATCAGGGCGAAGCGCGGTTCTGGGACATGGAGCCGAGCGGCAAGCTGGCCAGTACCGGTGTGTGCCTAGCGCACGTTGGCAAGGAATACGTCGTCTATTCGGCATCAGGCGGGTCGCTCACCGTAGATCTGTCCGCAGAGCGCAATGCCACGCTGGAAGTTCGCTGGTACAATCCTCGGAACGGCCAGTTTCAGGAGTCGCCCGCCGTTGTCGGCGGAAATAGGGCAACCCGGTTGACGCCACCGTTTCGGGGAGACGCCGTCGTCCATTTGCGATGCGCCAATCCATGACGACTTGGAGAAGATCTCAGCCCTGAGTACTGTCATATTCAGTTGGAGAAAGCGCCCATGAGATTCGTCTTCTGTTTTGGCTTGCTCCTGATCACCGATTTGGCTTGCTCGTTCGCCGACGACGCGTCACTGCCCGACATGTACTTCCCGCCACCGGGCGAGTCGCTCAATGTCCAACTGCGACTCACGCCCGCCGAAATAGCCATGACCGCGGACTTCATCGACGGATTGAAGCCGCTTGTCGCCGGGCGTTGGGCGTTGTGGCGAAACGGCTATCTGATCCATGTCGAGGGTGATTTCAATGCCAAGGGCGACGTGGCGTCGCTGCGAAAGACCTGGCATGCATTGACCGTCGGCGCTGCGATCAAGCAAGGCAGGATCCCGGCCCTCGAAGAGAAGATCGGGATCCGGGTGCCGGAACTCAAGGGAGTTCATGCCGAAGCGACGTGGTGGCACGTGATCACGCAGACCTCAGGTTTCGACTATCCCTACGACCAGTGGCGGGCGTATCGGCCCGGCGAGATCTGGACGTACTCGGACAAGAACCCGCGAGTACTTTGCAGCGCGCTGGCCCGCGTTTACGGAAAGAAAGACTTTCATGACGACTATAGCGACGTCGTGCGGCAGGCCTACTTCGACGCGATCGGCCTGCGCGGTTGGCGGGCGGTGCCACAGCAGGACGGCATCCGCTTCCACTTCGACTTGGAGGACATGGGCCGACTGGGATTGTTGGTTCTGAACCGCGGCCGCTGGGACGACCAGGAGCTCATTCCACAGTGGTTTGTGGAACAGCTTGAACGAAAGCAGACCGGCGGCATCGCTGTCAACTACGACGGGCCGGACGACGGCAAGATCGACTTGGATCCGCAGCGGTTTCCTGAAGCACCCTACGGTTTCATGACCTGGGTCAATACGGATGGCGATTTCTATCCCGGTGCGGACCGGGCGTGGGCCTGGGCTGCGGGCGCGGGAGGAACCCGTGTGCTGTGGAACCGCAACAAAGGCATCGTGTTCGCTGCTTTCGGTGCCGACAAGGGGCCTAGTCGCAACGGGATTCCGCAGGTCATCGAACGGTCGCTTCTCGAGAGACCGTCACCGCCAGCAGATTCCTCTGCGGGAGCCGGTCGGGATGAGTAAGGACTTTCCCCAGTTCTTCTGTGTTTCTATCAACGCGATGGACATGTGTCTTGGGTTCGAGTGTGTGAAAACTACCGTGAGGAGCCTGTCCTTGATGAACCGCATCTCACTTTCATTCGGCTTGGCATTACTCGCAATCTGCTTTGGCCTGAGCGGACTCGCTGCTGAGCCACCGTACCGGCCCAGCCCGGCTATTCAAGGCGTGGCGTTCGACGACGACTCGGCGCGAACGGAAGCGCCCGGCAGCGACAACTGGCCGATCACCTGGGCAGCCAACGGGCACCTGTATACGTCGTTCGGCGACGGCGGCGGATTTGGCGGCACCAATAGCGACTCGCGGGTGAGCATGGGTATCGCTCGGGTCGAGGGCGACAAGGACGATTACCGTGGCTTCAACATCGCCGGCGGCAAAAGCGCGCCCCATCCCGCGCCGTTCAAGGGCAAGAGCGAGGGCATCCTGGCGGTCGGCGACGTGCTGTATCTGTGGCGCGACGGCAACGGTTCGGACGAGCGGGCATTTTCGGGATCACAACTGTGGCGGTCGGATGATTTGGGGGCGACCTGGAAGTTTGCCAGTGTGGAATTCAGCAAGCACAACGGAGACTTTCCGAACGGCGATGAAGGATTCTTCGCGCTGACTTTCTGTCAGTTCGGTCGCGGATATGAAGGGGCGCGCGATAGCTACGTGTACATCTATGGCCCGGAGATCAGCGACCGCTCACACTGGAACGTGCAGAAGCCCGGTAAGATCGCGCTGATGCGCGTCCCGCCGGCCCGGTTGCACGACAAGACGGCCTACGAGTTCTTTGCGGGAATCTCCGAAACCGGCTCGCCTGCGTGGACGGGCCGGACTGTCGGACGTAAACCCACATGGCAGGATCCGGCCAATGGAACACACCGCATGGCAGTCAGCTACAATGCCGGCCTGAATCGATATCTGTTGACCACGATGACGGTCGATCGCCAAGGCCGAATGGCCATCTACGACGCGCCCGAACCGTGGGGGCCTTGGACCACGGTCCTGTTTCAGCAGGACACGGAACGCTGGGGAACGAAGGTCGTCGTGTTCAATTTCGTCAACAAATGGCTCAGTGCCGATGGACGGCGATTCGTGCTGGTTCATACGAAAAACGATCACTGGGCGTCGATTGAAGGCGAGTTCCTGCTTGGGGATCCGAATTGACATATTGGTCTGGAGAGAATTGATCCGTCGCATTGCCACGCTAGCACATGAGAACGAACAACATGTCCAGAACGTACCTGCCACTCGGTTCGCTAGTCCTTGCCTTGCTCATCACGACACTTGCCGCTGCGGACGAAGCCCAGTTTGCCAAGTGGTCGAAGATCGAGTTCTCGTTCCGCGGGCCGGACTCACGGGGCGGCGGTACGCCGAACCCGTTTGCCGTCAAGCTGGACGTGGATTTTTCCGGTCCCGGCGGCAGACACTTCCGCGTACCGGGATTCTATGACGGCGACGGCCGGGGCAGCATGGATGGCGACGCGTGGAAGGTGCGGTTCTCGGCGGACGAAAGCGGATCATGGACCTACACGACGATCAGTGACATGCAGCAATTGGACGGAAAGACAGGCGGGTTTGCGGTGACGGAGATCCCCGCCGACGCCGAGGGCTTGTGGCGATGGGGACAGCTGGAAGCGGTGGGCTCGGCGGATAACGGTATCCGCTACCTGAAATTCCGCGACGGGCCGTATTGGCTGAAAGCCGGTTGCGATGACCCGGAGAATTTTCTCGGCGGCTGCAAGAGTTACGACACGCTGGACAAGCGCAAGGCGGCCGTCGTCTATCTGGCCCAACGCGGAATCAACTCGCTCTATATGATGACCAACAACATCGACGGCGATGACAAGGACGTCTGGCCGTGGCTGGGCGAGACGGCGCGCGAGGCGAAAGCCAACAGTGTGGGCAACGTCCGCTTTGACGTGGCTCGGCTGGAGGAGTGGCGCGAGCTGTTTGAGACCATGCAGTCCAAAGGCGTCGTGACCTACCTGGTGCTGGAAGACGACAATGCTTGGCAAGGCTACGATCACGGGCGGTACTACCGCGAACTGACCGCGAGGTTCAGCTATCTGCCCGGGCTGATTTTCAACTTCAACGAAGAATACAACGAGAACTATAAGCTGCCGAAGGCGCTGGGCTACATGCAACAACTGGCGGACCTGGATCCCTTTGACCACCCTCGCGGGATCCACAACGTCAACACGCCCAACGATGACTACATCGACTCTCCCCAGATCGACTTCACGTCCATTCAGACGGGCAGCCCCGGCGGTCGCGATCCCGGCTCCGTATCGCACAATCAGCGTGCGATCGACTGGATCGAGCGGTGCCGGTCACGCGACCGCCGCGTATTGATGGTCGGATTTGACGAAGGCCGGCCGGAAGAAGACCGCCGGGCTTGGTGGAGCGCGTATCTGGGCGGCGGCGTGTGGGAGGCCCACGTGTTTCCGCCCTACGACCGGCCCATGCCCGCCTGGGAACGCGTCTGGACCGAACTGGGCGGAACGCGAACGTTTATGGAATCGCTGCCCTTCTGGGAAATGGTACCGGCCAACGATGTGGTGCGCGGCGGCAAAGCGTTCTGCCTGGCGAAACCCGGCGTTGTCTATGCGCTGTATCTACCGGAGGGCGGCGAGGTCAATGTGGAACTGCCCGTCGGCCAGGACTTTATCGTGACGTGGTGGGACCCGGCGCAAGGCCGGTCGGGTAAGTTCGCGCAGGAATCACGGCTATCTGGGGGGTGGCAGACCTTGACGGCCCCAGCAACTGGAGATTGGGCGGCGCGAATTGTAGGGCTGCAAACGCTTGGAGGAACAGAGTGAGTCATGAAAGACCATTCGATAATCAGCCTGTGAGTGGCGGGCATCAACGGCGACGGACGGCTCGACATCGTAAACAAGCCGTTCGTCTGGCAAACGCCACGTGTGGACCTCTGGCTGAACCAGGCAGCCGGAAAGCTGGTTCGATCATCCCTGAAAGGAATTTCGCAATGAAGAACTTACTCTTGCTGCTGTTGTGCTGCTCCGCCGGGCCGGTTCTGGCCGGCGAGCCGGCTTCCCTTCGATTCCAACACGTTATCATTGACGAAAAGCCGCCGCAGAATCCTTGGATCAAAATCGTCGGCGACCTCGACGCCGACGGCAAACTGGACATCATCATCGGCGGTTCGAAAGGGCCACTCGTCTGGTATCGCAACTCCGACTGGAAGAAGTCCGTCATCGCCAACGGCGGCTACAACACGGTCGCTGGTATGGCAGTGGACGTGGACGGCGATGGCGACCTCGACATCGCCTTGGGCGGCGCGGTCTGGTTTGAAAATCCTGGACCGCAAGGTGACCCGTCCAAGGGCCCGTGGTCCGGGCACGAAGTCGAACAACGCCGCGGGCATGACCTCCTGGCGACCGACCTGGATGGCGACGGCAAAGTGGATCTTGTCATGCGCGACCAGAGCAGCTTCGGCTCGAAGACCGGGCACAGCATCTTCCTCTACAAGCAGATCACCCCGACCCAGTGGACCATGCGGGAGCTTCGTTGCGGGGAGGGCGAAGGCGTCCGGGTCGCGGACCTGAACGCCGACGGCTAGCCGGACATCGTTATTGGCGGGAGCTGGTTCGAGAACAGCGGCAACCTGCTTGAAGGCCCCTGGACCGAGCACATCTTTACGACCGAATGGAATTACCCGCACACCAAGGTGGCCATCGGCGATGTGAACGGCGACGGCCGCCCTGACATCATTCTCGCCCCGGCGGAACTCAAAGGCGGTACGCACCGCATCGCCTGGTACGAGGCGCCGGCCGACGCCAAGTCCGGCGGCTGGAAACAACACATCTTTGAGGGACCGGTGGAGACCGTGGTCCACGCGTTGGCCGTGGCCGATTTCGACGGCGACGGGACCCTCGATCTCGTGGCCGCACACATGCACCAAGGAAAAAGTCCGCAAGAAGTCGTCGTGTACCTGAACGCGGGCGGCGGACTCCACTGGAATCGCCAGGTGATCGCCACCACCGGTTCGCACGACGTTGTCGCGGCCGACCTCGACGGCGACGGCCGGCCCGACATCCTCGGCGCCAATCACGGCGGCCCGTTCCAGCCGGTGGAGTTGTGGCTGAACCGAGGAAAATGACATGAGAATCATCGCGCCGCTTCAACCGGTCCAGCCGTGGCGTTGCCGAGATGGCCGTCTGGCTCAAACGAGCAGGAACTCAACCATGAAACTACTCGCTTGTTTTGCTTGGGGCGTGTTTATGCTGGCCCTGGTGTTTCTCGCCACGGTCGCTGCCGCGGACACTTCAGCGGTGCCGCGCCCGCATGTGTGGCAGCGTTGGGAGTACACCCTGACGAGCGCCCGGCAGCATGACAATCCCTATGCTGACATGACCTTGCGGGTCCGCTACACTGGGCCGGACGGCCGCAGTCTCGACGGCTACGGTTTCTGGGACGGCGGGCAGGTATTCCGTATCCGTTGTGCCTTTCCGGCACCGGGCGTCTGGCAGTGGGAAACCGAGTGCTCCGATGCCAGTGACGCCGGATTGCATGGCCGGCGCGGCACCGTTGAGGTTGCACCATATGGCGGCGAGAATCTGCTTTACCGTCGCGGCTTTCTGCGGGTGAGTCAGGACCGTCGCTACCTGGCCTACGGCGACGGTACACCGTTTCTGTGGATGGGAGACTCCGCGTGGGCCGCTCCCATGCGATCGAACGACGAGGAATGGGACACGTACCTTGCCGACCGCAAGGCGAAACACTTCACGCTGATTCAGGTAGCCCCGGCGCCTCAATGGGCAGGCGAGACCGACCGGCAGGGCGAGAAGCCGTTTCACGACAAGGCGTGCTTGGAGAGCAATCCCGCCTTCTGGCAAGCCTTCGACCGCAAGATTGAACGTGCCAATGAAGCGGGACTGGTGGTGATGCTGGTCGGTCTGATGGAGCCGGTTTACCGCTATCCGGAATCCGGCACGGCCTGCCTCTTCGCTCGGAACGTTGTCGCAAGGCTCTTCGGCAATTTCGTGATCTTCTCGCCGAGCTTTGACAGCAAGTTCATGCCTTTGGCCGATGAAGTGGGCTTGGCCACCCGCCAGGGCACGGCCGTCCACTTGATCACGCAGCACCCCGGCACGCCATCGAAAGAGCCGACTCCGATCTGGACGATGCAGTATTACGATCGCCCCTACCTGGATATCGCGGGCGTTCAAACCGGGCACAACGGTGGCAATCGCCAGCGCTGCGCCCATCACGCTATCGAGTGGATTCTGGACGCCTATCGCCATGAGCCGCACAAGCCCGTGATCAACCTCGAGGCCATGTACGATGGCCAGAGTGAGAACGGGTGGCAGGCAGTGGACGCCCGTTCGCTCGCGTGGCGGAGTTGGCTTTCCGGTGCGAAGGGCTACACCTACGGCGCCGGCGATACGCCGCCCAAGTGCCCGCAAGGCAGCGGCGGTGTCTGGAGATGGGTTACCGACCGCGAAAAGCCTGATTTCTGGGAAAAGGCGATCGAGTGGGAAAGC
Source organism: Thermoguttaceae bacterium (assembly GCA_035528065.1). Taxonomy (GTDB): domain Bacteria; phylum Planctomycetota; class Planctomycetia; order Pirellulales; family Thermoguttaceae; genus DATKZH01. Next base: position 26,434 of record DATKZH010000668.1, read on the forward strand.
TCTTTCCAGATGCAATACCTGCACGACTTCCTGGCCGAGATCGAGTGGTGGAAGTTGGAGCCGGCCCACGAGCTGATCCTCAATCAGCCGGACGACGTAACTCGCCGCATGGTTTTGGCCAAGGTCGCCGGGGGTGATTTCGCCGTCGCGTACCTTCCGGACAACGACGGGATCGAGGTAGACCTATCGGCGTTTTCGACGTCTGTGGAGGCCCGTTGGTTCGATCCGGTCCGCGGTCGCAATTTCCCGGTGACCGGCCGCATCCCGAATCAGGGCAACCACCGCTTCGCACCGCCAGCCAAAGGCGATTGGGTGCTTGTTATCGAACGAGCCCCCGAAAAAGCCGCCGACGTATCCCCGGACCTCGATCTGCGGTTCCGCGTGACGGCCTACGCCGAAGCCGATATTCGCGAGGGTTTTCGCGATGAACGTTGAAAGAAACAGCTCATTCCTTTTGGTAGTTCTTGCTGGGTCAACGCTTGCATTCGGCCATAACGCGCATTCCAGACAGGCCAATCCGGCCTCGGATCCTGACAACGCCGGTGGCTGGATCCTGAACGAGGACATGAGCGACGAGTTTGAAGGGCGCGAACTGAACGCTTCTAAATGGCTTGTTCAAGGGACGGACGGTGAATACCGGTCACAATTCATCGGCCGGGCGCCTTCTCAGTTCTCAACGAAGAACGTGCGAGTTGAAGATGGAAAGCTGAAGCTGCAGACCCGGTGGGAACCTGATTTCCATTTCGCGGACAAGCCGGATGCGGATGGAAGGAATCGCGAGAATATCACCACTGCGGCAGTCATCAGCAAAAAGCAGTTTCTCTATGGCTACATGGAAATCAAGTGCAAAGCTGCGGACGCTTCTATCACGAGTTCCTTCTGGGCGACCGGTCATCATTCGGAGCTGGATGTGTTTGAATTCATGGGCGCTCCTGCCCAGGCACACAAGAAGCATCTAGAGAGAGAATACACGTTCACCATGATCGACTGGTCAAAGCATCAGTTGTCGAGGGTCTGGAGAGGCACACATCAGCTCGACTGGAGAGTCGCCGACGACCTCCATGTCTATGGCTGCGAGTGGAATGAAAGGAATCTGAAGTTCTATGCCGACGGCGGGTTGGTTGCGAGTGTTACGAAAGAAGAGATCGGCGACGGCTGGGTATTGAAGAACCCCTTATGGATATGGGTCGATTCGGAGACGTTTCCGTGGCACGGGCTGCCGCAAGAGACGGATTTGCCGATCGATTTTGAAATTGAATATGTCAGAGTCTGGCAGCGCAAATGACACGGTGTTGGCGGTCGGCTGAGCAACAAAGCACAGGCAACCAAGGGAGCTACCATGAGGTTAACTTTCCACCAGACCGTGATCGGTATTGCGTTTTTTGTCTGCTGCTGTCCTGCAATAAGCGTATCGCAATCCCGGCGGCGACATGGCGCAGGAGCCCTGGCCTCGCGTCACGCTGCCCAGCGACCTCGATATCGTCAGCATTGCCTACTTCGGCTTCAAAGACCTCCACGTTTGGCGCAACGACAATGGCAAGAAATGACTTGGTTGCAACCCCCGGATCGCGTCAAGCTGCGTGGTTTAGGAAGCTGGCGAGGTGGTCACGATAGGGGTAGAGCGTTTGTTGTTCCCGCTCGATGCGCGCGGCGTGAAAGGAGGTCCAGTCTTCGTTGACGTAGATCG
>DATKZH010000669.1:0-5435 GCA_035528065.1 Thermoguttaceae bacterium
CATGGGAACATGTGAAAACCGCTTCCATGTTCTACACCGGGCCCCTTTTCTTCGCACCCCAGTTTACGCAAATACCTCGCAATCGCGTTAGCCCGGATAGACTGGGTAACATGCGGGGGCGCGCGATGGGGGTTGCAACCAAATCACTTCCTTGTCTCATCGCGCGTCAACTCCAGAACTATCGCATCCTCGACCGTAGGTAGCTCGACATGCAGCGAACCACCTTCGCGATTGACCTCGCCCTTATCCACAATGCGCAACGTGACGGGATCGTATACAGCCACACGCCAGTGGTTGGTCTGGCCGGGGACTGAGAGCGTCACCCGCTGTCCTGTGAGATGGCGCGTGGGCCAGTCCGGACCGATGCACTGGGCGTCACGGAACCAGGCGACGACCCTCTCTTTTTGCCCGATCGCCGCACCGCATAGCTGCGGTGACGACTTGACCTGGATCGACTTGAAGTCCGACCAATCAATGTTGCGAATAAAACGTGCCGCTGGTTTCGCGAGCAGGGCATAGCGCTTTCGGAGCTCCGGATCGGGCTTCTGGTACTGGTCATATCCGTCGCCCCACCAAAGCATGCGTCCGTTCATAGACCCTGATACCACCGCTGCCCAGATCGCGTGCCGCAGCCCGGTTTCCGCACGTGCGGCCATGTCGAGTGTTCCATGAGGTGGACCGCCGTCGAAGCCGCTTTCACCGATAAGCACAGGCTTCTTGTACCGCTTTGTTCTCGCACGCACCGATTCGATGATCATCCGGTCAAGCTGACCGCGGTATTTGTGGTGGTTGGCATATGGATGCACCTGGATCAGGTCGATCGCATCATCGGAGAACAAGCTGGGCCACTCCTGGATACCGGACAGCGAAGCAGTGACCGGGCGGCCGGCCGGATCCATCTTGCGAACCGCACTGGAGGCCCTTTGCACGAACTTGAATGCGGTCTTCTCCGTGGCCCCGGTCACAAGGTCCAACTCGGAGAAGAGCTCCCATGCGACGATATTCGGTCGATTCCTCCACCGACGCACCATCTGAGCGAGCCACTCGAGCCAAAGTTGCTGGCATCGCGTTTCCGCGAACAGTTCCGACGGGCTCTTGGCCGGCCCGCCGAGCTTTGCGTTGTACATGTTGCGATCCCAGTAATGCCAGCGCTTCCCGTCGCTGCCGTCGTTCCATTGTCCCCACGCTCCCAAAACCGGCAGAACGTACAAGCCCTGTTTGGCCGCCTGATCGAACACCTTTTCCCACTTGCCGGCCCATTTTTCATCGATGGTCCCGGCTGGCGACTTCGGAGTCATGCCGCAAGTGATATGGATGCGAAGGATCCTTTCACCTGAATCGTGCGCCCATTTAAGCAGCGGATCGAACTGCTCCGTACGCCATCCGGTTGGATTCCGCCCGAACACAAACGCTTGTCTTCCACCAATGCGCAAATAGGGTTCCGTCCGCTTCCACGTGATGGCGTCCCGCGCTGGTATCACGTCGTCGAAGCCACTCGCAGAAAGGGGCATCACGACCAGTAGGGCCGCTGTCGCGACGGTACGCATCTTGGCTTTCCTCAACCATGCACCTGTCGGCATATTCGTCCTCATGTTCATTTCCCACCAGTGATTATCCGGAACGGCCTATCACCGACACCGTACCGGGCGATATGCCGACCGGGTCGGCGGGATATTCCCGAGGCATCCAATTGCGCATTATCGACCTAACCCGTTGCCTGTCAGGGATTTCAAGCCTGCACCTTGGTCGCCAGCCGCCGGGATAGGCCGACCGGCGCGATCATGGGCGATCCAGGGGACTTTGCATACCACTTGGCAGGATGCAGTTACGTGCGTCGGCTGAAATCGACCTCTTCACTTTTGGACTACGCCAAAATTACAGAGGGCCGACACGCCTGCGGCACGAGTCATCTTGACTCGACACGATTGCCGGGGGCAGCTCTCGGCGCCGTCATTCCGATACATTCGGATTTCGGTTACTTCAGAGGGCGATGTGACCCAAGCAGGTTCGCGACATCGCCCTCGTTCCGAAAAGCCGGTCCTTATTCGGAATGCCCACTCACGAGAACTTTTTGAGACACACGCCGCTTCGCTGGAATCGAGAGCTATGCAGCGTGTGCCAGCAAAGCGAGCTTGGCGCTCAACGGGAGTGACGTCGGTTCGGCCCCCGGCCACGGCTCGGATTACTCCCGATCTGCTGGTTGACGTGAGCGTACAACACATGCCCCAGCCGTGTCTATGAAACATCCATCGTGCATCACGATTTGCTGGGAATGCGACGCACATCCTTACGAAATCGGCTAAGCAGTTCCTGAACGTGTCGTCGTTGAGGCGCGTTGTTCGGGAGGTTTTCTAATTCCGTGATGGCACACTGAATCAGGGTGCCCCCCTCATCGCGACGGCCCATGTCGCGATAGACGCGGCCAAGCGTGTAGTTTGCCCGAGCGTGTTGAATGTGAAGTTCGGGCTCTTCAGGGGTGTCGTCGATAAGGCGATCGAGCGAAGCGATCGCTTCGAGAAGGGCCGATTCCGCGTCTTCGTACCCGTGCAGGCTGCGGCGAAGGTCGCCGATGCGTCGAAGAGCTTCGGCCACACGAATCTGAGATTCTGGGCCGCCTTGCCCTTGTTCGGCAAGTTGTTCGTAGAAAGCCAGCATGCGCCCGAGGGCATCAAGCATGCCACGTGCTTCATTGGGGGCGAGCCGCTGTCCAGGTCGACGATTCGATTCGATTTGGGCGAACAGTTCTTCCAGCGACTCCATTGCAACCTGCAATGCGGCTTCCGCTCGTTGACGTTGTTCCGCTTCACGCAGGCGTTGCTCCTGTTCGCTCTGCCGCAAAGCGGTTTCCCGTCTTTCGCCCCTCTTAGCCGAAAGGTAGCCGAGCGTTGTCGCGGTGATGACACCGATGAGCAGGACAGCAGCGATGCATGAAAGAGCAGCAGCGAGCGGGTTTCTCTGCATCCAACGAATCGCGTGTTTCCACGGCGGGACGCGGTGAGCCCGGATCGGGCGGTTTTGAAGCAAACGCTCAAGGTCGTCCGCTAAGTCCTTGGCCGTAGCGTAGCGTCTCGACGGATCCGTGTCGGTCGCTTTGAGAACGATGACTTCGAGATCGTAAGGAGGAGCCCTCTCGCCTTTTGGAAGTATAGCCCTCTCTCCCTGCCGGATGCGTTGTAGCAAGCCAGAGGACGACGAATCCTCATACGCCGGACGGCCCGCGAGCAGTTCATAAAGCGTAAGTCCGAGGCTGTAAATGTCGCTTTGTGCGGTCGGCTGTCCCTCCAACTGTTCGACCGGCATGTACCGAAGGGTTCCCGGCGTTCCGACGGATTCACTCCGTTCCGCATCGCTCTCCAAGGCAAGAGCCAGGCCGAAATCGGTGACCCAAACACGTTCGTGTTCGCCCGACTCGTCACACGCCAAAAGGAGGTTGGCTGGCTTAATGTCGCGATGCAGCACGCCTTGTCCGTGAGCGTAATGCATCGCTCTTGCTGCTTGGATTCCGAATCGAGCAACGCGTCGCCAGTCGATTCGATCATCGGCAGTGTTACTGGAGGCGATGAACTTGTCGAGCGAAACACCGTCGATGTATTGCATCACGAAGAAGTCGTACCCTTCGTCGCTGCCGATACCGTGAATCGGCACGATGTTCGTGTGATGCAAGCGTCCGGCAATCCGTGCTTCACGTTGAAACCGCTCTCTTCGTTCAGGATGGTTGAAGTAGCCACGAGGCAATACCTTGATCGCAACTCGACGTGCGAGCGAGAGTTGCTCTGCCTCGTAGACAATGCCCATTCCGCCCCGACCGATTTCGCAAACGATGCGAAAATCACTGAGTTGCTCCGGCATCCGCTCAACATCATGCCCCGGAAGTGGTCTTCCCGACGACTTGTGACGACGTAGCTTCTCCATGCCCATGATCGTCGGGAAGAGGTCACGGATCTCGTCGGCTAGTGCGGGATACGCCTGAGCGTATTGGTCGATCGTGGGCGTTTCACCGGCATGAATCTGCTCGATGAACCGTTCGGCCAACGATTCGATGTCTGGCGTCTCGTGGCTACGATTCAGATCGCTCATCCGTGCAGATGTCCTTGAGGCGGCGAATGGCCCGAACATAGCGGATGCTCGCTGCCTTCGGCGTTATTCCGAGCACGGCGGCTGTCTCCGTGTTGCTGAGCATTTCGAAGTGACGCAACGCGAGAACTTCGCAATCCATCGGTTCCATGCGATCGATCGCGTCCTCCAGTTGCTGTATCGCCTCGGCCCGCATGGCGACACCGCTGGGCGACGTCCATTCGCCAATCAGCAGACTCGCCATCGAGGCGGTCGTCGCTCCAGGCATAGTGATTCGTGTGTGGATCGACAGTTCGCGTCCGGCATCGCGACGTTGTGCGGCCAAGTGACGACGACACTGGTCGGTGAGCGTTTGAAGCGAAATAAGGCGAAGCCAGACGAACGGGCCATGCTCGCCTGTGTGCTCGAATGCATCGATCCGCTTCTCGGCGGCCAAGTACGACTCCTGAAGCAGATCGTCGATACCCAGCCGTCCGGCAAGTTGAGCGGGCATCCGGAAATGCAGCATCTGCCCCAAGCGGTCACGGTAGACCGTGAACAGCTCGGCCAGGGCATCGCGATCGCCCTGGCTGAGCCGTCGGCTTAGATCGTCGATTGCGGAATGTGTGTCTGACATGGGTTGCGGCTTGGCCGGTTGATGATTCGGCGACTTCGTTGGCGCCGATAGACATTGAGCCCCCCATATATAACCCCGCTCGCGTGCCTCGGTTCGGGTGACATTCCGATATTTCTTCAGAAATCTCTCTGCTGCCCGTAGATTCGCTTGTTCATTCTGCGTTGGAAGTCCTATGGCCGGGCATAACCGGTCCGTCGACTCGGGCTCGACGACTCTCACAATGCGAAGGAGGATTGGCGATGAATCGACCATTTTACCATATCGGACTTGCGTACGTGCTGTGTTGCCTAATGATTCCAGCGGCGAACGGGCAGTTGCGGTCGCCCGATCCGTATCAGCGTGATTCGGTTCCACAACAGGGGCAGCAAGATCGGCAAGGCCAAGGGATGGGCGGGCAGCGTGGGCCGGGCCAAGGCGGCGGGCAACGACGTCCGGATGGCATGCGGGGGGCTCAGGGCGGTGGCCAACGCGGGTCGCAGGGTGGACGACAAGGCATGGGACAACGCGGACCACAAGGCGGGGGGCAACGAGGCCCCGGCGGTGGTCAGGGCGGTGGCTTGTCTCGAAATCCGGTCATCCTGGCCATTGACGCGGACGGCGACGGCGAGCTGTCAGCCCGGGAAATTGCCAACGTGGCCGCCGCCTTGAAGACACTCGATGCCAACGGGGATGGAATACTGAGCCGCGACGAGCTTCGGCCACCTGGACGCGATCAGCGCCCGGGGGGATCAGATAGGTCAAGGCC
>DATKZH010000670.1:0-6885 GCA_035528065.1 Thermoguttaceae bacterium
TAACTTCCGCATTTGCGGAGTAGTAGGCACACGCCGTGTGCCGTAACCGGCGGACGGCACACGGCGCGTGCCTGCTACTGAAGTCGGGAAGTCATTTTTCGGCCGATCCTTAGGCCCTCCATCCGGCATCCCGTTCGGCGATGGCTCATCGTGCTCTGATCACCGGCGCCCCCGGCTTCGCGGGGAGCTATCTGGCCGAACACCTCCTCGAGTGCGGCGATTCGGTGCTAGGGTGTTCGCCGGACGGGTTGTGGGAGAAGCGGAGCCCGCAGGAGTTGCGCGATCGCGTCGAGCTGGTTGCCTGGGATCTGGGATCTCCGGAAGGGATCTCCGCCGAAGCGCGCCGAAGCATCGAACGCTTCGCGCCCCGCTGGATCTTTCACCTGGCCGCGCTCAGCGTGCCCGTCGACTGCGGATCGGATCAGCCCACGCCGGAAGCCGGCGCCGTCAACGTCGAGGGGACGCGCCGCGTGTTGGAGCTGGCCGGTTCGCTCGGCGGCGTCGTGCGGGTGTTGTTCACGAGCAGCAGCTACGTCTACGGCCCGGTCGATCGGCGGTCGCCCCGGGTGGATGAGACGGCGCCGCTTGCGCCCAGGCGGGGCTACGGTCGCACGAAGCTGGCGGCCGAAGAGGAAGTCCGCCGCGCGATCGACCGCAAGGGATGCGATGCCGTGATCGCCCGGGCGTTTCAGCACACGGGTCCCCGCCAGGGCCCCCCGATGATGTTGCCCGAGTGGGCCGAGCAGTTCGCCCGCGGCGGCCCGGAGCCGATCAAGGTCCACACCCTCAACGCCCGGATCGACCTGTCCGACGTCCGCGACGTGGTCCGCGCCTATCGCCTGCTGGCCGAGCGAGGGGGGCGGGGCGAGGTGTACAACGTGGGCTCGGGCACGAGCCGCCGCACCGGCGACATTCTCGACCTGCTGCGAAGCATGGCCGACCCGGACCGCCCGGTCGTCGAGACCCGTCCCGGCTCGAAGCAGGACCCCATCGCCGACACGACCCGGCTGGTCCGCGCCACCGGATGGCGTGCTACGATTCCTCTGGAGCAAACCGTTGCCGACACGCTGGCCTGGTGGCGCCGGCAGGTGTCGCAAGGCGGCAAGCAGCGGCCCCCCGGCGAGGAGATAGAATCGTGAAAATCACTATGGTCGGCACCGGCTACGTGGGGCTGGTGACCGGGACCTGCCTGGCCGAAACCGGCAACGACGTCACCTGCGTCGACTGCGATCGAGCGAAGATCGACCTGCTTCGACAGGGTGCGATCCCGATCTACGAGCCCGGGCTTGCAGAGCTGGTCGGGCGGAGCTCGGCGGCCGGACGCCTCCACTTCACCCGCGATCTGGCCGGGGCCACGCGCGGCGCGAAGCTCGTGTTCCTGGCCGTGGGCACGCCCCCTCGGGACGACGGATCGGTCGATCTCGAGGCGCTTCGGTCCGCGGTCGACGAGGTCGCACCTCATCTCGACCCGAGTGCGATCGTCATCCTCAAGAGCACGGTCCCGGTGGGAACCAACGCCGGGGTCGCTGCCCGGCTCCGCGAGATTACCGGACGAGAGTGCGACGTGGCCAGCAATCCCGAGTTCCTCAAGGAGGGGACGGCGGTCGACGACTTCATGAAGCCCGATCGCGTCGTGGTCGGCGTCCGGCGCGAGGAGGTCCTCGACGTGCTCCGCGACCTCTACGCGCCGTACCTGCGGACCGACAAGCCGCTTCTGGCGATGTCGCCCGAAAGCGCCGAGATGACCAAGTACGTGGCCAATGCGCTTCTGGCCACGAAGATCAGCTTCATCAACGAGGTCGCCAACCTCTGCGAGCGGACCGGGGCCGACATCAACGAGGTCCGCCGCGGCATCGGCCACGACAGCCGGATCGGCTTCGCGTTCCTGTTTCCCGGGGCCGGCTACGGCGGGAGCTGTTTGCCCAAGGACGTCCGCGCCCTGGCCGCCGTGGCCCGGGCTCACGGCGTCGAGCCGCGCATGCTCGACGCGGTGCACGAAGTGAACCAGCGTCAGAAGAGCGTGCTGTTCGAGAAGATCATGGAGCACTTCGACGGGCAGCTTTCGGACAAGACGATCGCCGTCTGGGGCCTGGCGTTCAAGCCGGGCACCGACGACATTCGAGAAGCCCCGTCGCGTGTGCTCATCGACAGGCTGCTCGCTGCCGGCGCGAGACTCCGCGTGCACGACCCCGAGGCGATCGAGAACGTCCGGCTCCTCTATGGGGACCGGCTCGTCTACTGCGACCGGCCCGACAAGGCCATCGAGGGGGCCGACGCGCTGGCCATCGTCACCGAGTGGAAAGAGTTCGTGCATCCCGATTTCGACCGGATCCGGGCGCGAATGCGCGGTCCGGTCATCTTCGACGGCCGGAATCTCTACCAACCGGCGCGGATGCGGGCGGCCGGCTTCACCTACTACAGCATCGGACGACCGACCGCGCGGCCGGAGGAGTAGCTGGGAGTCGCGTGGGGGGGCGTGTTGGCTCGCCGTGACGGCACTCGGCTCGCCGTGACCTCAATGGGTCGGTCAGTCCGGGTTTGCGGCAATCGCGATCAGATGGCTTCGGGTGGCGATGTAGAGGACGTTGTCGACGGCCACGGGGGCGCCGTAGAGGGAGTCTTCCATGGGGTTCTCGGCCAGGAGGTTCTGCTTGGCGGCGAGCGCGAACACGGCGACGTCGCCGTCCTCGTCGCCCAGGTAGATCTTGCCGTCGGCGATCAAGGGCGAGCCCCAGATGGCGGCCAGCGTGTCGTAGGTCCAATGGAGCTTGCCGGTCTTGGCGTCGAGGCAGTGGACCAGCCCGGCGTAGTCGCCGATCACCAAGAGGTCGTCTCGAATGGCGACCATTCCGATGGTGCGGTGCATGGTCTCCTCGAAGTCGAACTTGCCGTCGCCGTTGGCGTCGTGCCCGCGGTAGTGCCAGACGGCGGCCGAGTTGGGGTTGGGCCGGACCGTCTCGCCCGCTTGCGCGTCGACGGCGGTGGTGCGTCGGGGCGGGACCGGTTTGGCGTCGACGTCGACGACCAGCTCCGCGCTCACGTCCCCGCGGCGTGTCGGGTCGATACACCATAGATCGCCTTGGTCCTCGCCATCTTGAGGGTCCCGGCCCGTGCCGATGTACACCCGGCCCTCGTAGATGACCGGGGTGCCGATGACGTGGTTCCGGTCGCCCCGATCCCACTCGGACTCTTTCGGATTGCAGTCGAACTTCCACAGCAGCCGGGCCTTGCGGTCCTCGGTCGGCTCGGCCAGGAAGCTGTAGACCCAGCCGTCGCCGGCGGGGAAGATCGCCTGGGGGACCCCGCCGAGCACCGCAAACGCAGGCGAGGCCCACTGGCCGTCGAGGATGTTCTCGCCGGGCGAGGCGTCGGCCCAGACCAGCTTGCCGGAGTGCTTGTCCAGGGCGATGAAGCTGGGGGCCTCGGGCGCGGGGACCCGCTCGCCGGAGGCGTCCACGCCGTTCGACGTGGCGACCAGGAGCAGGTCGCCGGCGGCCGTGACCGAGCAACTGCACATGTACCGGGGCACGACGCCCAGGGTCCGCATCATGTCGAAGCTCCAGATGACGTCCGACTCGTTCTCCGCCCGCACCGGCTCGGCGTCGAACGGTCCGTCGTTTTCGCCGTCGCGAAAGCCCTCCGTGTCGAGGCAAATGACCTCGGCGCGGTTGGTGACCACCCAGAGCCGATCGCCCTCGACCAGCGGGGAGCAGCAGATTCCCACGCCGGGCCAATCGACGTTGCGGCCCGCCTTGAGCTTCTCGGCCGAGTGCTGCCAGAGGAACGAGCCGTCGGACTGGCGGAAGGCCAGCAGGCATCCCAGGTCGACCTTGGCCGGGTAGCGGTCCAGGTAGCCCGCCTCGTTGTTGGTCGCGCAGAAGACCTTTCCGCCCGCGACCACGGGGCTCCCGTAGCTCTCGCTCCCCAGCCTGGCGACCCACCGGACGTTCTTGACCGATCCGCCCAACCACTTGCCGGTGCGGTGGTCGAACTCGCCGAGGTCCCATTCCACCGGGAGGTTCCTTGCCTGGGGCGTGTTGTTTCGCGAGGGCGAGCCGCCCCATTGGGCCCACTCGCCGGCGGAAAGGCTCGCCAACCGGTGCATCTCTGCCGGACCGACGGGCAATAGGAGGCCAAAACTCGCGGCGAGGGTAGCGGCGAGGAATCGACGGTATTCAGTCATCGTGGGTATCTCGCATTGGGGACCGAACGGTGGGGAATCAGTCGGCGACGAGCCACTCCAGACAGTGCGAACGACATGAACGGCGCGGCTTGGCTTGCCAACGGGAATGCAAGTCCGGCGAGCAGAGGGCCTCCGTCGATCACTCGTCGACGAGGACCTCGTCGGCGGGGTCGAACTTGGGGAAGACGATGTTCAGGATGGTCATCCGTCCTACCGCCCGGTGGACGACGCCGGGTGGGATCAGCACGCAGGTGCCCGGCCGGATGGGGACCAGCTCGCCGTCGAGCTCCATTTTCGCGCCCGGTCCGCAGTCGAGGATGTAATAGGTCTCGGTCATCCGACGGTGGTAGTGGGGCTTGGCGTCCTCGGTGATCTCCGTGCGGTGGACGGTGCCGGGGGCCTCAGGCGCCTCGGCAAACGCCCGACGTGAGGTCCCGCACGGACAGCCCACCTCGGGGATCCGGTCGAAATCGACAATGTGGTAGCGTCGATCGGGCTGATTCATGGCCAGGCGGCTCAACGGGGGCTGGTTGTGCCAACGACACGCGCGGGATGGAGGCCACCCTGAGAACGGGCGGCCGGATTCCACTCACCCAAGGGGGGTGCGCTTGTCCGCTCCCAGACGGTAGCCCACACCAGCATTCTATCAAAGCCTTTTCCAAGGGGCCACCAAGAGACCGGACGGGCCGCCAACTAGCTCGACCAGAAAGAACGGGCACGTACGGAAACTGGCGAAATAGACGACGAGTTTGCCGGTCAAGGAAGGAGGGCAACGGGCCGAGACGCCGTTTTCGGTCCAGAGAACCGTCAAACTCTGGCTGCCTTGCCTGCTTGTCAAGGTTTGCGCAACAAGAGCGGTAAATCATTTGGTGAAAATTACTTCGGCGCACTCAAGGGTCGTTCGCGGGGCAACCGATATCGAAATCTGACCCTTGATGAAAACGACGTGCGGAGGTGGCACGTTCAAGGGTGCGTCAGGCAGCCGAATCGGGGTTTTTCGAGTCAAGGATTGGCTCGACGGCCCTGGCGCAATAGACCGTGCGAGCCGAGGGTAGAGACCCACCTTGCCCGTCCCCGACCGCCAACCGTCCCCGAGTCGGTTCTATCCCATGGGAGAACCCGCTTAAGGAAGTCCTGACGCATCGTGCTTCGGCCGCGTGCGGTGCCCCAGGTTGAGGTCGTAGGATCGGGACACGAGCTACCGCGGCTCATTGTAAAGGAGAGTGTGCTCAATGAAAGGTAAGTTGTTCTTAGGAGCGCTCCTGATGAGCGCGGTCCTATGCAGCCAGGGCCTCGGTGCCGGCCTGTTGGCTACTTTGGGCCAAAACTGCGGCGGCTGCGGGGCCTGCGGGGCCTGCGACCCGGCCTGCTCCGAGCCTGCGGCTTGCGCGCCGGACTGCTGCCAGCCCTGCTGCCGACCGGTGTGTGACCTGTTCTCGGGCCTGAAAGGCTTGTTCGCGTGCAACCCGTGCGGCCAGCCCGCTTGCTGTGGGCCGGTCGAGTGCTGCACGCCCGAGCCCCAGTGCTGCGAGCCGGCCTGCAAGAAGGCCTGCTGCGACCCTCCGGCCTGCGAGCCGGCCACTTGCGAGCCCGCCTGCGGCGCTTCCTGCTGCCAGCCGGGCTGCGGGCCGATCGGCCAACTGGTCGACAAGATGCGTTGCTGCTTGAAGTCGTGCGGCTGCGGCCAGGCCGGCTGCGGCCAGGCTGGTTGCTGCGAGCCCGCCGCTTGCGAGCCCGCTTGCAACCCGTGCTGCCGCACGCCGTTGCTCGACATGCTGGACAACCTGCTCGGCTGCTGCCGCCAGCGTTGCGGCCAAGCCGGGTGCTGCGAGCCCGCCGCTTGCGAGCCCGCCTGCGGCCCGAAGCTGCGTTGCCGTAAGCGCTGCTGTGGCCAGCCGAGCTGCTGCGGGGTTACGGGCGCTGCGGAGCTCGCCCCGGCCGCTGCCCCGCCGGAAGAAGCCGCCCCGTTGCCGGTTCCGCCGAAGGCCGACTCCTCGGCCGCGCTGATGCGCTCCGGCGGCATGTACCAGGTCAGCCGCAGGATCGTTCGTTACTAGGGTAACTTTCCATCCTGCCAAGCCAGCCAAAGTGCGCAGGTCTGCCCGGGACTGCTCGGGCAGACCTGTTTTTTTCTTGGGCGATGCCGAGAGAGCAGGTTCGCCAATCCTGCCGCCTTCCCTTCCTTGTGGGGCTTGCGTGCGGTAGCATGCACCGAACGCGTCACCCGGCTGGTTGAGCATCCGCTGGTCCGATGTCCACCGACTCCGTCTCCCAACGCCCTGCCTGGCACGACGGCCCGCTGTTGAAGGCGGCTCGACGCGAGCCCGCTCCTCGCGTGCCGGTCTGGCTGATGCGGCAGGCCGGACGCTACATGGCCGAGTATCGGGCCATCCGCCGCAAGATTGGCTTTTTGGAGCTGTGCAAGAGCCCGGCCTTGTGTGCCGAGGTGATGATCACGGCCGTCGAGAAGCTCGGCGTCGACGCGGCCATCCTCTTCTCCGACTTGCTCTTGATCCTCGAGCCGATGGGCCTCGTGCTCGAATTCACGCCCGACGGAGGGCCGGCGATTCGCAATCCGATCCGCCACGCCGACGACGTCGATCGGCTCGTGGAGCTCCAGAGCATGGAGCGGCTCGACTTCGTGATGGACGCCGTGCGCGCGACCCGGGAGGGCCTGGCCGACGAGCTGCCGCTGATCGGCT
>DATKZH010000671.1:0-2410 GCA_035528065.1 Thermoguttaceae bacterium
GCACTTACAACATGACATGGGGAAAACGAATCATGAAAACGCAACGCTTTGTTGAACACTCCTGCCTGGGGCTGCTGCTGCTACTCACGAGTGCCGGTATGACGCAGGCCATGGAGGAGGGCATCGCAGGTCAGAAACAGCTCGCCGCGCGCGAAGGAGAGGCGACCTGGATCGGCCAGGCCAATCCGCATGCGCGGCACGGGGCCGAGACGACGATAGCCGTCGGGGCGAACGACGGGGCCTCACGCGGGTTGATCCGCTTTGACCTGACAACGCGCGTGGCCAGTTACGACAAGATCACGCAAGCCGTGCTCGAATTGACGCTGGCCGATGTGAAGGGGACGTGGGAGAACCAGACCTTCGAACTCTATCAGGTCAACGACGGCCGTTGGGGCGCCGGAAGCGCCACCTGGGCCAGCGCCAACGATTCCGACATCATCATGCTGGGCAGCGGAGAGCCGATCCGCACCGCCTGGAATCAGCCGGGATGCGAGGGCTGGTCGCGCGGCGCGAAGGTGTCCGAGGCGAAGATCAGTTCCACGGACAAGGGAAAGACGATTCGCTTTGCGATCACCGACGCCACGTTCCTCGCCGCGCTGCGCAAGCTGGCTCATCATCCCGATCCCCAGGCCAATGGCGGTTTCCAGATCACCGCGCCGGGCTTGGCGGCCAAACCCGGAGAGGCCGCGTTGTTCGCCACGTGGAAGGCGGCGATCCCTCAGCGACCGGTCCTGAAACTGGACGTGGAAGGATACGCGCCGCCGCGGACCGTGCTCCGCCATGAACTGGAGAAGGCCGGGCAGGTATCGATTGTCATCCACGCCCCGGGAGGCAAGCTCGTGCGCGAGCTCCTGCACGGGGTCGAGCGGAACGCCGGCGAGAACGAAGAGGGCTGGGACGGCAAGGACGAGCAGGGCAACGTGCTGCCAGCGGGGGTGTACTCATGGAAGCTCCTGCGGACGCCCGGATTGCAGGCGGAGTATCTGTTGACGCTCGGCACGAACCCGAAGACGCCGTGGGAAGTCTGGCCCGGCAACCACAATCCGGTGACCACTGTGGCCTCGGACGAGAGCGGCCTGTACTTCGCCTCCGGAAGTAACGAAGGGCCTCCCATGATGGTGAAGCAGTCCCATGACGAGAAGCTCCTGTGGACCGCGGCTCACTTCACCGCGTTCGGCGGTGCGCAGAGTCTGTGCGCCGATGGCGGGAAGGTCTTTATGTTCGAAACCGGAAGCAAGCGGCCGAACCGCCTGGATGCGGCGACCGGCAAGCGTGAGTCGACCCTCGACTCCATCCCGGCAGGGAACAATCCAACGACGTACATGGACATGGCAGCCCGGAAGGGGCGCTTGCTGGTGAGCTACTATGACCAGAACACGATCCGCTGGTTCGACTTTGACGCTAAGTCGCTGGGCGAGTGCACGATTGCGGAGCCCACGGGTGTGGCTTTGCTCGAGAACGGCGACGCGTTGGTCATCTCGCAAGGGGCGGTGTTCCGCGTGGCGCTGGGCGGCAACAAGCCCGAGCCGCTGATCGATGCCAAGCTGATGACGGCACCGTGGCGTCTGGACGTGGCGGCCAATGGCGATATACTGGTGGCCGAGTCGGACGGAATGTTGCACTGGGCCCAACGCGAGCTTAAGCAGCCGGAATCCACGTTTCCACCCGACCAGGGCCGGCAGGTAAAACGGTTTGGTTCCGATGGCAAACTCAAGGCCGCCTATGGCCGTCCCGGGGGGCGGGCTTCGTACGGCCCTTACAAACCCGAAGACGGCTTCGGCTTCCTGATGGACATCGCCGCGCGGGACGGCGGTTTCCTGGTCGTGGATCTCCAGAACCCAAACCGTACCGTGGCCTACGACGCCAAGGGCACGATCGCGAGGGAATGGTACGGCGGACAGACCTATGCGCCGACGGCAATTGCCGATCCGGAGGATCCCTCCATGATCTACATGGTCTATGGCTGGGGCGGCATAACCCGGTACAAGGTCGACTACGGGAACCGGACCTGGAAGGTCGATGCCGTGTTTGATACCGACGCGCCGATGTGGAGCCCCTTCGTGGCCAACCACCACCTCTTCCTGCGGCGTCGGGAAGGCAAGCTGCTTCTGATGAGCAGTACCACGCCGGCGGTGTTCGAACTCGACGAAAAGAACGGCACACTCACGCCGATGAGCGTGCTCAGCTTCCCGGTGGGTGGCGGACCGCAGCCGCCGCCGGAAACGATTCAGGAGCAGATGAAACCCGACGGCACACATTACGTCTACTGCTGGGTCGATACGAACGGCAACGGCCGGCCGGAAGACGACGAGTTCACCTTCCCCGGTGGTAATTTCTGCGCCGGCGGCATGTATGTCGACAACGACCTCAACTGGTATCTGGCGCTGTCGCAAAACCTTCGCCAATGGAG
>DATKZH010000672.1:0-10984 GCA_035528065.1 Thermoguttaceae bacterium
GCCGCGAACGCGAAATGCGGAAGTTATTCTTCGGACGATCCCAAGATAGGGACCCAGTGTGGTAGTTCCGCTCGCAGGGAACTGTGCGGGGGGGCTCCCTGCCGCAAAGGATCGAGCTTTACAGCGTCCAGCCTTCGCGATACGGCGGCTGGATGAACCGATCGGCCTCGGGGCAGTTGCCGGCCTTCAGGTTTTCCGGATCCCACTCAAGCTTCTTGCCGGCCCGGAAGGCGACCGTCCCCAGCAGGTTGTGCTCGACCAGTGTACCGGAGTACTCGAAGTTACAGAGCGTCGGCGCGCCCGTCTTGCAGGCATGGATCCATTCCTGGTGATGGCCAAGCGATGGGGCAATCCAGGTCTTGGGCGCCTGGAAGTCTTTGAAATCGGCCTCCGGCAGCAGGATCCACCGGCCGTAGTCGGCCAGCAGGATCCCCTTGTCGCCGACGAACATGATCCCCTTATGCCATTTCTGCAAGTCGACGCCCTCGGGCGACTTGGGCCGCTGCTTGCCGTCGTACCAGGTAAGCTTGACCGGTGGCCGCTTGCCGCGGGCCGGATGCTCCCATCGCACGGTCAGGCAATCGGGATACGTCTCGGGACGGACCGGCAACGGCCCCTCGGCCTCGACGGTCGTGGGATACTGTAGCTCCAGCGCCCAGAACGGCAGATCGATCAGATGGCTCCCCATGTCCCCCAGCGCTCCGTTGCCGAAATCCCACCAGTTCTGCCACGACATGGAACGACGCTCGAAGTAGCAGGAGTGATAGGGCCGCGACGGTGCCGGCCCCAGCCAGAGATCCCAGTGCAGATTCGAGGGAACGGGCTGCGACTCCTCCGGCCGGCTGCGAGGGCCTTCGATGCCCTGCTCGACCCAAACATGCGCTTCGCGCACCGGCCCGATCGCGCCGGATTGAACCAGCTCGACCACGCGGCGGTAGTTGTCGGTGGCGTGAATCTGCGTGCCCATCTGGGTTGCCACCTTGGCTTGCCTGTAGGTTTCCCGCATCACGCGGGCTTCGTGCACGCAGTGGGCGAGCGGCTTCTCGCAATACACGTGCTTGCCCCGCTTCATGGCCATAACGCTGGCCAGCGCATGGGTGTGCTCGGTCGTGCTGACGGTGACCGCGTCGATGTCGTCCTGGTCGAGCATCTTGCGCCAGTCGATGTAAGTCTTGGCTTGGGGGTACTTCTTGGCAGCCTCGGCCAGGTAGTTCTCGTCTACGTCGCACAGCGCGACGATGTTCTCGCTTGCCACCGCCGCCATGTTGGCCGCCCCGCGACTGTGCACCCCGATGATGCCGATGTTCAGTTTTTCGTTGGGCGAGCGACTCTGGGCCATCGCGCACGTGTCGGCCACCCAGAAGCCGGCCCCGGCCAGAGCGGAACGCTTGAGAAATTCACGACGATTGGCATGCCGACTCATCATCAACTCCTCTGATTGTGAGGGAGACACATAAGGGGTAGGTCTGCCCGCGCACCGTGGAAATCAGGCTAGTGAACAGGATTCGCCATGTCAAGCAGCGGCGGTCGAGCTGGATGCGAGACAGTTCGGCCCGGTTTCCGGAATCAACTGGGACCCCCACGTGGTCCGTCGAGCCGCCTGAGCATCAGCAACACCCGATAATGGGCCGGGTGTTTGGGCTGTCTCGAAAAAGGACCGAATTCTCGGAATCAGCCGGGCACACCTGCGCCGCCTCTGTCGGGGGGATTTAGGCACCGGATTCCTTACTCAGCCGACCACGCCCAATCGAGGCGGATTCGGTGCCCCGAGAACCCAACGTTTGACCGGACAACAGACTTGCGAAGCAAAGGCTGACGGCCTCCTTCCCCACGGCTGTTTTCCAGATTTCACGCGCCAGGGCCCGATCGACTTGAGATGCATGCTGGCAATCGCGGTAGGCACAGGAGCGCCGTTGACAGGTTGGCGACATAAGGGCCGTTGCGCCATTGACGCCGCGCCGCGGCTGCGGAGATAATGCCGGTCACGGACGATGGCGTACAGAGTCACTTCGGCAGTTCCGTGAATGGGAGCATCCAATCCATGCTTAGAAGGGTCGCAATCGTTCTGTGCATTCTTCCAGCGGGGCATCCCGCCATCGCTGCCCAGGCTGGGCCCGGCAACGGGTCTGCCCAACGGGACGAGCGGCCCGACGCCAGGATCGATTGGCTCAAAAAGACTGCGGTCGCCGTGCGGACCATCGACCCGAAAGATGACGATTTTGCCGATCTCATGCCGCTTGCCAAGGCAATCGGGACCGCGCGCATCGTCGCGCTGGGAGAGCAGAGTCATGGCGACGGAGCAACGTTCCTGGCGAAACACCGGCTGATTCGATTCCTGCACGAGAAGATGGGCTTCGATGTCCTGGCCTGGGAGTCCGGCATGTTCGACTGCCGGGAGGTGGACGCGGCAGTGCTCTCCGGAATGTCTCCCGGAATGGCGGCATCCGAGGGAATCTTTGGGATCTGGGCCATGAGCGGGCATGTCCTGCCGGTTCTTCAATACGCTGCGTCAACCCTGAAGACGGGCCGCCGTTTGGAAATCGCCGGTTTTGACTGTCAGTTCTCCGTCGCTGGCTCCGCAGAGCGGTTTCCCAAGGCCATCGAAGCGTATTTTGACCGGATCGATCCTCATGTGATGACCAAGAGCCAGCGGGAGAGCCTGCGGTCGGTGATTGAGGACATGGTAGGCTTGAACCGCGGCGACCACACCAACCGCTCGGACCCAGTCGTGGTCCGCGAGCTCATCGAGTGGCTCGACGCGCATCCGGCTCAAGCGGCGCGGGCACACAGTGGGCGCGAGATCGCGTTTATCCGCCGGGTCTTGAACAACCTCCTGATCCTTGACCAGATCAAGCGGCAGCCGAGAACCGAGGGCCCGGCGGACGACGACTTGCGCGAAAAGGCCATGGGCGAAAACCTGGCCTGGCTGGCCAAAGAGTATTACTCCGACCGCAAGATCATCGTTTGGGCCGCGAGTCGCCATCTTATGCGCGAAGCCTCCGGCATGAAATGGCTGGAGGCAGAGGGAAGCTACGCCGGAACGGTCCCCATGGGCCAGGTGGCGCATGACCTCTTGGGCGAAAACTACTACAGTGTGATGTTCACCGCGTACTGCGGGAAGAAAGGGTATCCGATGTCCGGTCCGTTCTTCGCTACGACAGAGATACCCAATGCGCTGAAGGGGAGCCTGGAGGATGTCCTGCATTCTGCTGGAATGCCTTACGCATTTGTGGACTTCCGATCCCTGCCTCCCGGCGGAGAGTGGCTTCGCAAGCCGCTCGTTTCGCGCCCGATGGGCTACAGTATGATGGAGGCCGACTGGCCCAAGGCGTTCGACGCAGTGTTCTATACCGAGGAGATGTTTCCAAGCACCAAGGCCGGCGACGTGCCCGAGGGAGTCCGCACGGCCAAGAGGTCGGAAAGCTACTCGCGGATTGCAGAATCGCTGGAACAATACCGCAAGACACTGATC
Organism: Thermoguttaceae bacterium; assembly: GCA_035528065.1. GTDB lineage: Bacteria > Planctomycetota > Planctomycetia > Pirellulales > Thermoguttaceae > DATKZH01. The sequence continues at coordinate 3,473 of DATKZH010000672.1, forward strand.
GGATACGATCTGGGCTCGGACTTTGGATCTCCCGATAGTGAATGGAAATCGTACGATCCCGGCCGTTTGAAAAAGTACCCCACGGAAACCGCTTGGCCAGAGGCTCTCGTCGGGGGCCTTCACGTGGATACGAATCCAGACTTGTTCAAGGTGGTTGGAGAGAAGGAGGGGAGAGTTACCATCAAGTTTATCTCGGGTCCGCAGGCATTCACGGTTCCCCTGGAATGGCCCACGCAGACGGAAGGGTACGCCACGTTGCTGTTGCTTAAAGGCATCGCGCCGGCGGGCAGCGTCACGGCCACGAGCCTTACCTCGCTTCTTTGCCGCGAGCCGATGGAGGGCAGACTGCTCTTCCTCAGTTGGACCAACGCGCTGGTCCAAGGCGACCTCTCGGGAGAAATTGAGAGCTTCTCGGGTTTCAACCTCGTGGTCACCGGCAAGTTCGCCGGCCAAATCAACGCTCACTCCGACGCGATGATCTACCTGCTCGGCGGATGCGAGGGCGGCTTGGAGTTGAAGGGTTCTCAAGTCTATATCGCCGGACGGACGGCGAAAGCCGACTTGGCGAGGATCCATGGGAAAGGCGAAGTCTACCTGGAACGTTCGGACCTTCCACCCGGGCAACACACAATCGGCGATCTGACGGTAACCGTCGCCAAGCACGACTGACAGTCTGAGGGACCCAACGATTCGGTTCGGTCGCCACTGCCGCGGCGTCGCTCCTGATTTTGGGACAGCGCGAAATCGCGATTTCGTCCTATCAGCTCAAGCGTTTCCTCGGATGCCTCATAATGCCACCCCACTGGGGCGCGCGGCGGGGCGAACCCGTCGAAGCGTGGGCGTGTCCTTTCTGGGGGGGGGGTGAGGAAGCTGTGTCAACACCACGGCTCCGCACCTGAGAGCCCGCAATGAACGGCCGCTCATTTGGGTACGCCCGTGTCAGCACGGACGACCAGAATCTGACTCTTCAGATCGACGCCCTCACCAAGCACGGAATCCCCAAGTCCCAAATCTTCATGGACAAGCTCTCTGGGGCGAAGAGCGACCGTCCCGGTTTGTCCAAGTGCCTCGATGCACTGCAAAGCGACGACATCCTCGTCGTCTGGCGGCTGGACCGACTTGGCCGGTCGATGCGTCATCTCATCACGCTTGTTGAGGACCTTCGTGCTCGCGGCGTCGGATTTCGGTCGCTGAACGAGGGAGCCATCGACACGACCAGCGCGTCCGGGGAACTGATCTTCAACATCTTCTCCGCACTTGCCCAATTTGAGCGTCGGCTGATTCAGGAGCGTACCAAGGCAGGACTGGCTGCCGCACGGGCGCGTGGCCGCCGAGGAGGACGTCCTCCGCTGGACGCCGACCAAGCGAAGGTCCTGGCGACAAGGAAACTCCAAGGCGACACGTCGATCACGATCACCGACATCTGCAAAACGCTCAACATCTCCCGGTCAACGTACTATCGGTACCTGGGTCTCGCAGCGGATGATTCGTCAGAAGGAAACGCGTAAGATGAATCCGGGACACGTTTTCCGACACATCCAGAGGCGCTCGACAAATCCGTCAGCTGAGACTCAAGGCAGCGTCCCGGGCGAAATCGGGCAGAAGATGCGTCATCAACCCAACGTATTTGGGACGCGTCCGGTCGACTGCCGTGGCGCGCGGAGGTGGGGGCGACCGACGCGTCCAACGAACATGCACCTGCGTGCCTCGGTCACGCCCGCGCCCTGCGCAAGCCAGATCGCGGCTGCCGTCTTTTCGACTGCGCGACGCGATGAAGTCCAGCGACCGCGCAAATCAGATTAGCGACACATCGGGGTGCCCCTCGGAGCGTCAGACCGTATTCCTGCCGAGCAGACTTGTCGCTCAGCGTGGCTCCCTTCTGTGACCATACTGAATACATGGTTCGTTTCTCCGCTACAGCGTCCTGACTATACTCTCCGCACCAATTACCTACGACGGATAACCCGTCGCCACCGTGTCTGTCCTGCGGGCCAAGTCCAAAGTTCGCCAACAATACCACTTTGCCATCGAGGCGTAAGGTCGCCACGGGGCGGCAATGGCATGGCTTGTCGCCTTGTCAGGCAAATCGTCCAGGCCGTACCGCTCACGGATCGCAGTTCTATTGACCCTTGCGTAGCCAATGATCGCGCAAGGCGACGTAGACAGCCTATTTTCCGGCTTCTCGCCTGACGGGCGTGCGCATTAGCTACGCAAGGGTCAATAACACCCAGGTCGTCGTGCGGGAAGACATCGGGGCGGCCCAGTGAAAAGATCAGAAACATCTGCGCCGTCCAACGACCGATGCCCTTGATCTGGCTGGAAGCACACATCAGCGCGAGGAATGCACCCTGGCAGGACGCCGATTTGATTCGCGCGCCAACGTTCGTGAAGCCACTCAGCGCGTGAGTGCCGGAACGCGAGGATGCCGGACGGGAAGGCGTCGTCGCACGGGGTGATCGGGTCTGCGGGATCATCTTGTGGCCGGATGTAGTTCTCTGCCACCGGTCGAAAGCTTGCCGTGGGGCGGGCGTTATTTCGGTTTGGCCAGCGCGGCAGCGGCTTCCAGGACCTGGGCTTCGGCTTCCTCTGTGAACGGGCCCGGCAGACGCCACCAGCAAAAAGCGTTGGGCTCGTAGCCGCCGTCGCGGATCGCCTTGGCCGTGGGAAGGTAGGTCACCACGCCGTTCGAGTAGCCGAGTACGATCGTTGTGGCGGGCTGGAGCATCCGGCACAGATTCAGTCCGTACTCGCAGAACACCTCGCCGGCACTGAGAATCGCGGCGGGGTCCTTGGCGGCCAGCGTCAAGAGCGATCCCAGCGCCAGGCTCAGCCCGATCGCCAAGGGAAGGGCGAGGCTGATCCCGAGCATGTCGATGGCCAGGCCGAACAGGAAATTGGCGACACCCCAGAGCATGCCGAACAGGAAGACCATGCCGATCACGGCCAAGCCCGCATCGGCATAGACGGTCGTCACGTGCGGCACGGTCACCAGGGCCACCGCCCAGCCGGCAATCACCATGCCGACGGCCGAATAGACCAGCCACGTATTTTCCCACGCCCAGCGTTTGGTCCCTTTCAAGGGCAACGCGTAGGTGCCGTTCAAGGCGCCGGCCGCCACGACCAGGAGCACACCGAGACTCGAACTCATGCTCTGTCACCGATCTGAATTCAATCCGCCCCTTCATTCAACGTTGACGGTGATGGTCTGCCGGCCGACCGCAAGCTGGTGTGTGCCGCGGCTGGGCAGGCTCACCGCGAACGACACCCGGGTCGAATGCTCGCCTCTGGCCCACGCCCACTGGCTACTCGCCGGCTGGCCATCGACCAGCAACGTCACGCGGCTGCCACCGAGGAACGTGTCGGAGATGGTGGCCGAGACGGTCACGGGCTGGTTGGCCTTGATTGGCCCCTTTGCAGCCTCTACCGCCATGCAACGGTAGTCGGTCTCGATGTTCCAGCCGCCCAGTTCCAGGGCGGGCTGCGCCTCGCCCACGTCCTCGGCCGCCACCCGGACAGTGACCTGTTTCGATTCGCCGGGTGGAAGGCTGAAGTAGTTGTCGTCCCAGAGGACCGGCAGGATCTCTTCGCCCCGCGGCCCTTTGGTCAGCACGAGATGCGCGAAGAACGCCACCTGGTCGGTCCGATTCGTCACGCGCACGCGTGCGACCCACTCTTGACCCGTGCGCTGCAACTCGCACGACGAATCGAGACGCACCGGCGGAAGGCGATCCAGCTTGGCCAGGTCGGACGCGTCCTTCGAGGTCAGCCAGTAGAAATTGTCGGAGACTTGGTTGCCGTCTCGATCGCGCAAGTTCAGCGCAACGAAGTAGACCGGCGTGAGATCCAGGTCGCCCGGTATGGTGAAGACCTCGCGATAGCAGTTGGCTGGCATGTCGAGCTTGGCCGCTTTCTCCCACCGCAGCTTGCCGCCAAAGTCGTAGACCCGGGCGCGGACCTCCAGACCGCCCTGCGGCTCCAGGCGGTTATTGACCACGGTCACCGCCCCGTCCAGCGGCGTGAGCTGCACGTGCACCGGCTCGCAGGCCTTCTTGACGTAGTAGAAGGCGACCGTCGGCCGCAGATACCAGTCGTAGAGCTGCCACTCGACGCTGGGCCAAGCCGCGTTCAGCTTCCACTCCGAAAAGCCGCTGGTGATGTCCCACAGGCGGTGGTTGGCCGCCTCGTACATCGCCCGGTGTTCGTTGGCCGTCAGCTGCGCGGCCTTGGCCAAGTAGTCCAAAACGCTCTGAGGCTGCCCGTACAGCTTCCGCAGCGCCGCATCGTAAGGACCGAAGTAGTGGCAGGCGTCGTGATGCGCCCACGCGGCGGTCACGGGATAGGTGGGGCCGGGCGGGGCATTGTCCAGGTCCGGGAGGAACCGCCGCAGGCTGTCATACGGCGGCGGCGACGGGCAACCGCTCTCCAGCATGAACATCCAGTTGCGCTGCTCGCGCACCCAGTGGAAATACTGAGATGGCCCAACCCAGCCGTAAGACTTGGGCGGATAGTCATTGGCGCCCGTCGGCAAGTCGGGCTTGATCCACGCGGGCACGTTGGTTCGGTAATCGGGAAACGAGCCGGAGGGAATGAACAGCCGTGTGCCGTCGCGATCGAGGATCTCCTTGCGCCAGCGTGTGTAAACGTCCTCGCGGGTCTCCCCTTCGTTCATCGCCATGTAGAGCACCAGGCTCGGATGGTTCCGGTACCGATGGATGATGTCGATCGTACCGCGGGCCAGGAGTTCCGTGTCGAGCGGGCGGTTGGAGCCCGGCAGCATCCAGTAGCAGCCGTAAAAGCAATTGCCGAACATCAGGCCGTACTTGTCGCACAGGTCCAGGAACACGTCCGGCGGGTTCGGGATGTCTTCGAAGTAGACGATGTTGATGTTGGCCTCGGCGAGATAGCGGATCTCGGCTTCGATCCGCTTGGCATCCCAGTCGAAGAGCAACTCGGGCTGGATGTAGCCGCCGCGGCAGAAGACTTTCTGCCCGTTCACGTGGACTCGCAGTCCGTGAGCGCCGTCGAGCTTGTGCAGTTCCCTGGTTACCTGGCGGATCCCGAATGCGATTCGCTGCTGATCGGCCACTTGCCCGGCGGCCTCAAACCGCAGCACAAGATGATAGAGATTCTGCGGGCCGTAATTCCTGGGCCACCACAGGCGCGGGTCTTGGATCCGCAGCGCCGGGTGCTCGTCGGCCGCGAAGACGAGCTGCTTAGTCTCCCCCGGGGCCAGACGGACGCTTGTCTCGAACTGCCCGCCGGTCTCCTCGATGGTTCCCTTCAGAACGCCTTCTTGCGCCGCGCCCGTCGAGTTCACGAGGACGGCCGTGACCTTCAGCGCGGCGGGACTGGTCTGCGGCAGCGGCAACTGCGTCACCACGAACGGGTCGCGGATTTCCACCAGTCCCCGGAACTCCAGAGATACGTCCTGCCACAGGCCGATATTCCGATCGGGGACCGTCCCCATGCAGTCGTAACCGATGAACATGGCCAAGCCCACGTCCTGCATTCCTTCCTTTTGATACTTGCGGTCCTTGCCGAACGGGACGAGCTGCGTTTCCGGCGTGCCGGGGTGGTCCATCTGATGGATCTTTACCGCCAGACAGTTTTGCCTTGCCCCTTCGAACCGGACGTGATCAGTCACGTCGAAGCGATAGCGTGAGAACGATCCCACGACTTGGCTGGAATCGGCAACCCGCCGGCCATTGAGCCAGACGTCGGCCCGGTAGTGGATACCGTCGAAGTTGAGCCACACGCGCCGCCCCCGCGCGGCCTCCGGCAGCGTGAACTCCGTGCGGTACCAGTAAGGGTCCTTCCAAGGGTTGCGGCGGTCGGGCAGATGGCTGAACTTCGCCAGGTCGTGCTCCTGGTTGAACTGGTCCGAGGCATCTGGGATGCGAAAGCTGTTCAGCCCGATGCGCACGTCCGGATAGACTGCGTTCTTCGTGAGTGTATTGAGCACCGTAGAGGGCACGCGCGTCGAGTGCCAGCCCTGCGGAGTGAAGCCGCAGGTGGAAAGGGTATCGCCTTCCTCTTTCATCTGATAAGAGGATTTCAACAGCCATCCCTCGCGGAGCTGCATTCGCGCCGGAAGCGTGCCGCTTGGCCCGTTTGCGGCCCCGCTTGCAGCCGCAGCCGATAGGGTCACCAAGGCTGACCCGATTGCGATTATGGTTGACATGGGGTTGCTCCTTTGTTGATGCCTGCCGTGTCCGACCACAGGGTCTGAATCTGCTGCTGGATCAGCCGCTCGATGCCGGGCCTCAGCGCTGCGCGACGGGCGCAGCGCAGCGCGGCGCTAGGCGCTGGGGCGGCCGCCGCCTCGTAGCCGCCCAACGCGAAGTCTCTGTCCGTGGGCACGTAACCCTCGCACCCGTTGGTGTAGGCCAGGACCATCGTGTGCCGAAATGGCGAGTTCTGGTCGATCCACAACTGGTATTCCGCGAAGACCTCGTGCGTCATAGTCAGCAGGCCGAACTCGTCCCCCCAGGCCAGCAAGTTCAGGTCGAACCGCAGCGCAGCCGGCTCGCCGCATCGGGCCTTCTCAATCAACTCGCGCAGGCAAAGGACGTCGTCCTGCAGGTACCAGCGGGCTCGCTCGTCGGCCCCCTTTTGCCTGGCTTCAGCCAGCCGCGACTCTGCCTGGCTCAGGGCTCGCTGGCAGTCCTTGAGCGACGGCCAGTCCTGCATGGGCAGGGCGAGGCTTACCGACTTGACCCGCAAGCGGGCTGCTTCGAGCTGCTGGCTCTCGGTGGCGGCCTGGACCGCTGCCTGGCCGAGGGCTTCTCCCGCGCGCCTGGCTGCTTCAAACCCGCCGCGCAACGGCTCGCCGTTGATATTGCCGCCGCACGCCTGCGCGAACATGGCTGCCGTGCCACTGCCGAACCGTTTCCGCACCTCAGCGACCGCGAAGCCCGGATAATCGGCACTCACCAGCGTGCTCGTCCCGTGCACGATCACGGGATGCGCCGCGTGACTAAACAAGATCGCCAGAGGTTTTCCGTTCAGGGCATCGATACGCAATACTTCCACCCGGGGCACGGTCGCGCCTTCCGGGTTCGGCTTCATCACTATCCCTTGCGGCGTTGGCAGCCGACGATTGAGTCCGACGTGCGCCGGAGCGCGCCCCCCCTGCGAAACGCGACCGGGCGCATGTTGCCGGCCGCTCGGGCGACTGCATCGGTCACCGTCTCGATCAGGCGCTCGCGCCACGGCCACCCCTCGCCCGTCAGCCACTCCCACCCCTGCACGCTCCACGGGATCGTGAACGGCGCGGAGTGGGTGTGGCTGCAAGCCAGCAGCGTCGTCGCGATACCGCAGCGCCGCTCGATTCGGGTGCGAATCTCGTCGGCCGTGCCGAAATCCATGCCGACCAGGTCGAGGCACACAATGGCAGCCCGCTCGGTGCCGTCGCTAAGGACCAGTGCCTGGGCAAAGAGCGGATCATGAGTTCCCGTGCTCGGCGTAAGGCATCCCAGCAAGGGCGCTCCAAACGGCGGCGTGACGTCCGTC